>JANYIN010000094.1 GCA_025362035.1 Gemmatimonadaceae bacterium
GAGGCCGGCGGCCGAGCCTGCACGCTCGCGGGCCGCGCGCGCCGACGTCCAGGCGCGCCATGCGCCGAGCCCTGAAAGCACGGCGAGCGCGCATCCGGCGGCGAGCGCCAAGCCCGCTCGGTGGGGTATGGGATCGTACGCGGCTCCTGCGTCGGGAATCAGCCACGCGGCGAGCGTTCTCCCACCCTGCTCGAGCGTCGGCCCGAGATCACCGTAGAGCGCGAATTTTCTGATCTCGCCGGTACCGGCCACGGCGCGCGTCCGCAGCACCCACACGCCCTGCAGCACGAGTGCGGGGACGAGCGCGATCGCCGCTCGGCGCACGCGCTCGAGCCATCGGCCAGGTTGCGCGAGTGCCCAGAGCGCCACCGCGCACACGAGCGACGCACCGGCGTAGCGCGTCATCACGCCGATTGCAGCCGGGATCGCGGCGCGCAGCGGCCGCTCGGGGGCCAGCACCATCGCCGCGAGCACGAGCACCATGCAGGCGAGGTAGAGCGGTTCACTCAGCACGGAGACGTGCACCTCGTGCATCGACGTCATGGCGAACAACGCTACGACGAGCAGGATACCAGCGCTCGGCGAGGCCACCGCGCTCATGAGCAGCACCAGTGTGGTGACGGTGATGAACGCCGCGATGGCCTGCACGAGCCGCGCGCCCTGAGCCGGCATCATCCCGAGGCGCAGCGGGAGCGCAAGCAGGGTGGGATACGCGGGCGGAAAGCGCGCGAGCAACTCAGTGCTGTCCGCACTTGCCCACTTCGCGGTCGGAATGCGGTACTCGCCGTGCGCCGCGACAGCCTCCGCGGCGCCCATGTAGGCGAGCGCGTCGGGATCGAGGCCTGGGCCGGGCGGATCGGTGATGACCAGGGCAAGCGCGAAGGCGACGGCGCCGAGTAGCGTCGCTGGAAGTAGTTGCTTGACAACGTTTTGCCAGTTTCGTGGCGTCAAGCGATCACCGGTGGAAACGAGCGTCGGCACAGGGTTCTGGCAGCGACTGCCATCGCGGCAGCGGTTGCAATTTCGGTATTTGTTCGGTAAATACATCCCCCGCCCTGCGGTGGCTCTCGGTCCGCCGCAGGGACATCTGAAGATAAGGGCTCCCACGCATCATTCAGTTTCGGTCTTTATTCGGTTTCCGGTATGTACCTGCTCTTTCGCCTGGCCTCATTTCTCATCGCTCACTCCTCGCCGCTGCCCTGTTGCCTCTCTCCCTCGCCGAGCTGGTGCGGCTCCTCCCGCCCCCCGCAGCGGCCACCCCCGCGCTTCCCACGGGCATCGTGTCGCTCGACGCCGCGCTGCTCGGCGGAGGGTTGCCGCGCGGCAGACTCACAGAGCTTGTCGGCAGCACGGGCAGTGGGAAGACGACGCTCGCCCGCGCGATCGTCGAGGCCACGGTGTCCGCTCATGGCTGGGTGGCCTACATCGACGCCACGCGCACGCTCGACGCACGCGACTGGGTGCATCTGGGCGACGCCGAAGGGATGTGGACGATCCGGCCGCACGACGCCACGCGCGCTGCCTGGTGCGCCGACGTCCTGCTGCGCAGTGGCGCCTTCGCGCTCGTCGTGCTGGACAGCGCGCCACTGCTCTCGCGCGCGGTGGCCGTGCGTCTCACACGGCTCGCGCGAGAATCGAACGCGGCGTTTGTCGTGATGGGCGATCGCATCGGAGGCGCTACGCAGCTTGGTGGAGCGGTACGACTGGTCGTTGAGCGACGAACAACACGGACGAGAGGACGAGAGGACGAGAGGACGAGAGAGAGTCCGACGCACACACTCGGTGTGCGAGTTGAAAAGGGGGGAACGCTTCGGACCGTGGAGGTGAGCTGTGCAATCGCTGTGGCGCGTCGCCTGTGTACGCATCCCGAGGTTCCCGATCGGCGCGGTGTGGCGCGCGGTCCGGCGGGGGGACTCCGGCACGGCCGCAAGGGACGCGCAGCTTCTCCTCCCCCTCACTCCGCCAATGCCCCCATCGTCATCGAGCCCACGCCCGAGCGTCGCGCCGCCGCCGCGCACGCCCGAGCATTGGGATGATGTCCCCATCGTGCTGACCGACGGCGGGGGGGCGCAGAAGCGCCTGCGCGCCGTCTCCGCGGCTGCGGGGCGAGCAGGCGTGCGCGCCGGCATGCGTCCCGCCCAGGCGCGCGCGCTCTGCGCCGGTCTGCACGAACTCGCGTGGGACGACGTCGCCATTGGCGCGGCGATTACCGAAGCGTCGGCCGCACTCGTGGGCGCGAGCCCACAGGTGACGCCCGTTGCCGGGGCACCAGGGCTCTGGTGGGTGGGCGCATCGGGGTTCGATGGCATTGGCGGCGAGCGGGAGCTTGGGGCTGGGCTGCTCCGCGTCGCACAACGCTGGCATCCGCGCCCGCGTGTCGCGATCGCTGGCTCCTGCGTGGCCGCGCGGGCGGCGACATGGGCGGGCGCGAGCTTTGAGCAGAAGGCCGGCGACCGCGCGCTCGTGCACGTGATCCCGCCGGAACGCGACGCGGCCTATCTCGCGCCGGCGCCGCTCGCTCTGGTGCCGATGGACGAGGAGCTCCGCGCCGCCTTGCACGCGCTTGGGCTTCGCACGGTCGGCGCGCTCGCCGCCTTGCGCGCGGAAGACGTGGAGCGCCGGTGGGGCGAAATCGGATTGCGTGCCTGGCGTCTCGCGAACGCAAACGACGCGCGTCGTCCCGTGCTGGCGCGTGTGGAGACGCAACCGGCTGTTGAAGTGGAGCTCGCGTCGCCCTCGGCGACGATGGAACCGATCCTCTTTCTCGTGCGCGCCGCGCTCGAGCGGTTGGTGAATGAGATGATCGCGTATGGCCGGGCCGTGGCCGCCGTCGCGATCACGTTGACGCTCGACGACGCGCGCGGTGCACTCGTCAACGCACCCGCACACACGGTGACGCGCGAGGCGCGCGCGGCGCGACCACTGGCACGCGTGCTGCCGTTGTTCGAGCGCTGCCGCGCGCTGCTCGACAGTTGGACGCTCGACGCGCCCGTGAGCGCGGTGCGCGTGGCGATCGTCGCCGTCGCGCCGCTCTCCGGCGAGCAGGGCGATCTGCTCACGACCTCCTGGCGCGACTTGGGCGCCGCCGACGCGGCACTCGAGCGGCTGCGCGCCGAACTGGGCGCGGGCGCGATCGTGTGCGCCGAGGCGCGGGACACGCACCGGCCGGAACGTGCCGGGATGTGGACTGATCTACAGGACGAGAGGACGGCAGAGCGAGGTTCCTCTCCTTCTCTCATCCTCTCGACCTCTCATCCGGTCTCGTCGCCGTCTCGCCGTCTCGCCGTCTCGCCGTCGCGTCCTGTCGTCCCCGCTGCCCGACGCGCACTCGATCCCCCGGAAGCGGTGGACGTGATATGCGATGGGGGCATCCCGCGCGTCGTGACCTGGCGTGGCCAGCGCATTCCCATCACACGTGCGCTGGGCCCCGAACGGTTGTCAGGCGACTGGTGGGACGATGGCTACCGGCGGGACTACTGGCGCTGTGAGAGCGGCATTGGAGAGATGGTGGTGTTTCTCGATCGCTCTGACGACGCGTGGTCGATGCAGACGTGGAGCGACTGAGTGAGTATCGGGCTCAATCGTTCAGGCTGCCGCAGCCACAGGAACCGGACCGGCGAGAATGAGTTCGCGCCGCATCAGGTCAACGCGGAGATTCATGCCTTCAAGCCCGATTGCGCCAAGCAACACCATGTCGCCGTCCTGGGCAAAGACGACCACCGTTGCCGTCGATCGCCCCGCAGCGTAGAGGAGCGCGAACCCCACTTCGCGTTCCAGCACGCGACCATCGGCCGTCTCGAACCGGTCGACCCGCACAGGCGACACGCCGAGCTCCAGGAGTACTGCGCTCGGCATCCAGTTGTACTCGCTGCCGGAATCGACCATGACGTCGAACAGGTCACGCCGCTGGTCCGGCGTCCCACACGCCGCCAGGCTCAGTGTCGTGCGAAAGATTCCCATGGCGTCGATCATAGCTGCTCCCATCTCGCGGCGTGGTACCAGTCCATTTCGTGAAGGTACGATCGGACGCCGAGTGCTGGAAGGAGTGTTTGGAAACAGCACGACCGGTGCGAGCCGGCCACCGCCATTCTCTACCCAATCGGATTTCCATCCCGATCGCTGATCATCACCCATACACTCCGCGTTCGTCTCGAGTAAAACAGCCGCACCGTCACGTCCCGCGGGTTCTGCTTGAAGGCAAAGTGAAACGAAAAGGTCGTATCCAGATGCTCCTGCATGACCCCTTCCTTGAATCGCCCATAGAACGCCTGGACTTTGGTGCACGGCGCAACCTGGGTGAAGAAGTGACGGCCGATCTGCTGGTGTTGATCGAGCGCGGCGAGACGCGATTCAACGGCGTTGAACTTCAGGATGCGTCCGGTGGCGTCGAGCTGAATCATCCCGAAGGGAAGTTGATCGAGTTCGGCCACTGTGAGGTCGTCGGCCGTGGCGGCCAGGCCGGCGTCGTCGATTGGACGGAGTGGAGGAAGCGGCATGCGGAACGAACGATGACGACCCGAGCGGTGTTCCCGCGATGACGGCGTACGCGGAGCTCCACTGCCACTCCTGCTTCTCGCTCCTCGACGGCGCGGCGCTGCCCGAAGTGCTCGTCGCCCGTGCGGCGGAGCTCGGGCTCGCCGCGCTCGCCATCACCGACCACGACGAACTCGGCGGATCGGTGCGCTTCGCCACCGCGGCGCGCGACGCGGGACTTCCCGGCCTCATCGGCGCCGAGCTCACCGTGGCAATTCAGGGTCGCACTGGCGAAGAGCCGCTCCTCACACATCTGCCGCTCCTCGCCGAATCCCGCGAGGGCTACGCGAATCTTTCGACGCTCGTCACGATCGGGCGGCGCGATACGCCGCGCGGATCGCCCTGTGTGTCGCTCGATCAACTGGCGACACACTCAGCCGGACTGTTCGCGCTCACCGGCTGCCCGCGCGGATGGGTGGCGACGCTCGCCGAGCGTGGGGACATGGAGGCGAGCTGCGAAGCGGCGGCGAACCTGATCGACATCTTCGGCCGCGATCGCATCGCGATCGAGTGCTGGGACCATGGACTCCCGGAAGAACGCGTGACGACGCGCCGCCTCATCGACATCGCTCGCGCGCTCGACATCCCCTGGGTGGTGACCAACGACGTGCACTACGCGCGGGCGCGCGACCGGATCGTGCACGATGTTTTGTGTTCGCTCAGACACCAACGAACGCTCGATCAGATGGGAACGCGACTGCGCCCGAATGGCGAGTGGTACCTCAAGAGCGCGGCGCAGATCGCGCGACGCTGGCGTCATGCGCCCGACGGCATTCTCGCCACGCTCGCCATCGCCGAGCGGTGCGCCTTTCGTCTCGAGCAACTGGCGCCGACGCTGCCGGCGTTCGCGCTCCCTCCTGGTGTGAGCGCCGACGAATATCTCGCGCGCCTCGTCGAGCACGGTGCGCACGAACGGTGGGGAGCGCCACATACCGCGCGGCGCGATGTCACGCACGACAAGCAGCTCGCGCACGAACTTGCCCTCATCAGCAAGCTCGGCCTGGCCGGCTACTTTCTCATCGTGTGGGACATCGTGCGCTTTGCGCGGCGCAAAGGCATTCTCTGCCAGGGCCGCGGCTCTGCCGCCAACTCCGCCGTGTGCTACTGCCTCGGCATCACCGCCGTCGATCCGATCCGGCTTGGGCTGCTGTTCGAGCGCTTCCTCAGCGAGGAGCGCACCGAAGCACCCGACATCGACATCGACTTCGCACATCGCGAGCGCGAGGACGTGCTCCAGTACGTGTACGAGAAGTATGGGCGCGATCACGCGGCGATGGTGTGCGAACAGATCACCTATCGTGGCCGAAGCGCGGTGCGCGACGCCGCGCGCGTCCTCGGCTTCAGTGTCGAGCAGGCAGACCTGCTGTCCACGTTCAGCGATCGCTTCTCGGCAAAGGCGACGGCGGACGCGCTGCGTGCCACGCCCGCAGACGACGGCGCGTTCGACGCTGCCGTGGCCGGCGCGCTCGGCAGCGGCATGGTGCGCGGCACCGAGGCAACGACACGTTCGCGCGCCGAAAAAGAAAAGGCGAAGCAGGTGGTAAAGCCGATGACGTCGGCCGATCGGCCGACGCCGAAGGCCGCCTACGAACCGTACGGCAGTCCCAATGCGCAGCAGGTCGGCACACGGGATCTCGCGAAGATCGCGACCGAGGGCGAGAGCATCGTCCAGCGCGCGGGACTCGATCCGAACGACCGCCGCGTGCGCGTACTCGCCGACGTCGTGGAAGGGCTGCACCAGATTCCACGTCATCGCTCCATTCATGTCGGGGGCTTCGTGCTCACCGCCGAGCCGCTGTACACGATCGTCCCCATCGAGCCAGCCAGCATGCCGGGCCGCACGGTGATTCAATGGGAGAAGGACGACCTCGACCCCGTCGGTCTCGTGAAAATCGATCTGCTGGGCCTCGGCATCCTGACGCTGATGCAGGATTGCCTGCTGTACATCCGGCAAACGCGCGGCGTGACGGTGGATCTCGCGTTGCTCGACATGGCCGATCAGTCGGTGTACGACGACCTGTGCGCGGCAGACACCATCGGCGTCTTTCAGGTGGAGAGCCGAGCGCAGATGAATACGCTGCCGCGACTGAAGCCGCGGTGCTTCTACGATTTGGTCGTCGAGGTCGCGCTCATTCGGCCGGGCCCGATTCAGGGCGAGATGGTGCACCCGTATTTGCGTCGCAAGAACGGCGAAGAGGTGGTGACGTATCCGCATCCGTCGCTCGAACCCATTCTGAAGCGCACGCTCGGCGTGCCGCTCTTTCAGGAGCAGGGGATGCAGGTGGCGATCGCCGTGGCGGGATTCACGCCGGGTGAAGCCGACGTGCTCCGCAAGGCGATGGGGCACAAGCGCAGTCGCGAGCGCATGGCCGCCATCTGCCAGAAGATGCTCGACGGCATGGCGGCGAATGGCATTGAACCGGAGGTGGCGCAGCGCATCTTCAACCAGATCAATGGATTCGCCGACTACGGATTTCCCGAGAGCCACGCGGCGAGCTTCGCGCTGCTCGTGTATGCGTCGGCCTATCTGAAGCACTACTACGCACCCGAATTCACGGCGGCGATTCTCAATGCGCAGCCGATGGGCTTCTATGCGCCAGGCACGCTCGTGGAAGATGCGCGTCGCCACGGCGTGGACGTGCAACCCGTTGATCTCACACGCTCGGCGTGGAATGCCACGTTGGAGAGGACGAGAGGACGAGCGGACGAGCGGACAGGAGGAGAACGGGGCAGTATTTCCTCTCCTCCCGCAGTGCGCCTCGGCCTGCGCAGCGTACGCGGGCTTGGCACCGCGGCGCAGGACAAGCTGGAAGCGGCGCTGCGCGAGGGGCCATTCACGTCGGTGGACGATGTGGTCCAGCGCGCGGGACTCGATCGCCGTGCGCTGCGACATCTCGCCG
Organism: Gemmatimonadaceae bacterium; assembly: GCA_025362035.1. Taxonomy (GTDB): domain Bacteria; phylum Gemmatimonadota; class Gemmatimonadetes; order Gemmatimonadales; family Gemmatimonadaceae; genus AG11. The sequence continues at coordinate 7,434 of JANYIN010000094.1, forward strand.
AGGCCGGCGCCTTCGATGGCCTGCTCTCGCACGAGCCCGACCGGCGAAGGCGCCGCGCGGCGCTCTGGGCCGTGCTCGACGCCGCACGTGGCGACGCGGGACCACTCGCGCCACGCCGACGCTTGGGGCGAGACGTCGCACCGGTGCCCGCGATGACGCCCGTCGAGCTCACGGAAGCGGACTATCGCATGACGGGTATTTCACTCGCCGGCCATCCGATGTCGCACGTGCGCAGCGTGCTCGATCCAAATGGCGTTCGCTCGGCGCACGATCTGCTCAAGCATGGCCGCGACGGCGAGATGGTCGCGACGGCGGGCCTGGTGATCTGCCGACAGCGGCCCGGCACGGCAAAAGGCTTCGTGTTTCTGACGCTCGAGGACGAGACAGGCTTAATCAATGTCGTCGTGACGCCACAGCGATTCGAACGGCAGGCGTTGCTGATTTCACGGACGCCACTGCTGCTGGTGCGCGGTACACTCCAGGTGGAGCAGACGGTGGTGAACGTGCGGGCGAAACAGTTTCGTGCGCTCGAGGCCGCGGTGGGAGCGGAATTTGCGAAGCGGCACGATTTTCATTGAGGAACTAACCCCACACGACATGCCTACTGGCTCACACCCCTGCGCACGGCCAGATTCACGACGTCTGCCGCGCCACGCTCGTGCACTCCACCGCCTCTTCCATTCGAGGAACATCCCGCCATGCGCGTCACGCCAGGATCGCGCGCCCGGATGCTCCCACGCGTCGCCCTTGCCATCATCGTTATCGTCGTGCTTGTGCTCGCCGGCAAGCGACTGGCGGTGCTGGTGCCGCAGTTCGCCGAGTACATCAATTCGCTGGGTGCAATTGGAGCGGTGGTGTTCGTGCTCGGCTATGTGCTGGCCTGCATCGCGTTCGTGCCCGCGTCCATCCTGACCCTTGCGGCGGGTGCAATCTTCGGACTCGCGAAAGGCATTGCACTGGTGTTCGTGGCCGCGATGCTCGGCGCGACCGCCGCGTTTCTCATCGCACGATACGTCGCGCGCGGAGCGATCGAAAAACGCGTCGGCGGCAATCCGCGATTCGCGGCGCTCGATGCAGCCATCGGTGCACAGGGCCGGCGCATCGTCTTCCTGCTGCGGCTGTCCCCGCTGTTTCCCTTCTCGCTCCTGAATTATGCCCTCGGCCTCACGCGCGTGACGTTCGCAGACTACGTGATTGGCAGTGTCGGGATGTTGCCCGGTACGGTGCTCTATGTCTATTCCGGCCGGCTGGTTGGTGACGTCGGGGCGTTGGCCGGCGGCGTGCAGGCGCCGAAGGATGCCGGTTATTACGCGGTGCTGATCCTTGGTCTCGTCGCGACGGTGGTCGTGACCACCATCGTCACGCGCGCGGCGCGCGCGGCGCTGCAGCACGCAACCACCCTCCCGGCGCAATGACCTCTGCCGCCTCACACGAGCCGGACACACTCGTCCAGCCAATGGACGCGCATAACCGGCGGCTCATCGCCAACGTGCACCCGCCGGACTGGAAGAATCCGGCGCCGCGTGCGCGCTATCATCTGGTGGTGCTCGGTGCGGGTACTGCGGGGTTGGTGAGCGCGGCCGGTGCGGCGGGACTCGGCGCCACGGTCGCACTCGTCGAGCAGCACTTGATGGGCGGTGATTGTCTGAACGTGGGCTGTGTGCCGAGCAAGGGGCTCATCGGCGCAGCGCGCGCGTGGGCAGCGGCTCGCGATGCGGAGCGCGCTTTTCATGGTCCCGCGGCCGGCGGCGCCGGTGATTTCGCGGCGGTGATGGAACGCATGCGCGAGATTCGCGCCGATCTCTCGCCCATCGACAGCGCGGCGCGCTTTCGGGAGCTGGGCGTCGACGTGTTTCTCGGCTCAGGCGCTTTTACGAGCAGGGAGACGATCGCGGTTGGTGGGCAGACGCTGCGCTTTCGACGCGCGGTGATCGCGACCGGCGCACGCGCCGCTGCACCGCCGATTCCAGGACTCGACGTCGTCGAGTATCGCACCAACGAAACGATTTTTTCGCTCACCGAGCTCCCGTGCCGGCTGATCATCATTGGCGGTGGGCCGGTCGGCTGCGAGATGGCGCAGAGCTTCGCGCGATTCGGCAGCGAGGTGACGCTCCTCCATCGCGGTGCGCACCTGCTGCCGCGGGAGGACGCCGATGCGGCCGCCATCGTACAGGGGGCGCTCCGTCGCGACGGCGTGCGCCTCGCGCTCAATACGACCATCACGCGCGTCTCGAAGCGCGGCACAGACATCGTCGTCAGCGTACGGCACGATGCGGGCGAGGCGGAGTTCGTGGGCGACGAATTGCTCGTTGCGATTGGACGGGCGCCGAACGTGGAGGGGCTCGGGCTCGAGCTCGCCGGTGTCGCCTGCACGCCAGCAGGCGTGTCCGTGGATGACCGGTTTCGGACCACGAACTCCCGGGTGTACGCCGCAGGCGACGTGTGCTCGTCCCTGCAGTTCACCCACGCCGCCGATTTCCAGGCGCGCGCCGTGATTCAGAACGCTCTGTTCTTCGGGCGGGTCAAGGGGAGCAATCTGGTGGTACCCTGGGCGACGTATACATCACCAGAGGTGGCACACGTCGGGCATACCGCTGCGAGTGCCAAGGCGGCCGGCCTCTCTGTGCACACGATCGACGTGCCGTTGCACGATGTGGATCGTGCGCGGCTCGACGGACAGACGGACGGCTTTGCTCGCGTGCACGTACGGGCGGGGCGCGACACGATTCTCGGCGCGACCATCGTCTCGGAGCACGCGGGAGACCTCATTTCGGAAATCACGCTGGCGATGACGAACGGGCTTGGGCTCGGCGCGATTGGCAAGACGATCCACCCGTATCCCACACAGGGCGAAGTTCTGCGCAAAGTTGCCGACGCGTGGAGGCGCACGAAGCTCACCCCGTTGGTGAAAGCGCTGTTCCGGCGCTGGTTCACACTGTTCTCGTAGTTTTCTCGAAGAGGTACTCCATGACTTTTGCGCCTTTGCGCCCCGCCCGTTGTGGTCTCGTCCCGCTCGCACTGTCCGCGGTCATGGCCGCCGCCGGCGCGCAGCGCGCCGATCATTCGGCGTTTGACGCGCTGCTCAAGGCGAACGTCGTGAACGGCATGGTGGATTACGATGCATTCAGGGCCGCGTCGTCGTTCCCGAAGTATCTCGCGTTGCTGGCGGCCACCGACGCGTCCACGCTCCCGCGGGACGAGCAACTCGCATTCTGGATCAATGCATGTCCACTTTGCAATCGTCTGCGCTGCCATGGGGTGTCCTCCGCTCCGTAGCGAGGCGTATGAGGGAGCGCGGCTGAGTACGCAGCTCGATGATCAGGGCGTCAGATTCGTGCGCGAGTCCTCCGCAAAAAACCGGGTGGACGTCGCGAACCGTGTGTGGTACCACAGCCTCATCTTTGGAACCTACAAGGAAGACTTTGGTGGCTCGGTGAAGCATGCCGCGCGGTACGCGGCGCGGTGGTATCCCGAGGGGCCGGAAAAGCAACTGCTGCTGAGCGGCGAGTTCAAGTCAGGCCAGACGGACTACGACTGGACGCTCAACAGCCGGGACAACTTCAAGAGGGCAGCGCGGCCCGAGGGGCGCTGGCGAGCGTGAGAATGTAGATCGGCTCGGGCGCCAACGCGAGCACCAGCATCAGGAAATGCATTTACGCCGTGGCGCCGCCGCACGAACTCCCCGCGCCCGCCGTGCAACCGTAACAGTGCGGGCCCACCACAATAGACCGCTGCTCGAGCGACGCGCGGCCCGCGTCGAAAATCGTCTGTGGCGCCGACGCCTCGAGGGCCAGCTCGAGCATCTGGTTGAAGTCGCAGTCGTACAGCATGCCGTCGTAGCCCACCGAAAGCGTATTTCGGCACATGACGCCCGCCGCCGCCGTCGGGTTGTAGGCGTTCGCCAGCTTCGTCATGTACTCGATGGTGCGTCCCGCGTGTTCGAGAAAATCGAGGAAGCGCGAGATGGGCATGTTCGTGATCGTGTAGAGCTGATCGAACGTCACGCCGTAGCGCCGCTGCAGCTCGCGCTTCCAATGCTTCTCCAGCGCCTGTTGATCGCCCGGCAGAAAGGTTCCCACCGGATTGGAGACGAGATTGAGCGTCAGCTCGCCGCCCGTGCCATATCCCAGCGCGTTGAGCCACTTGAGCGACTCGATGGATTCCTCGAACACGCCGGACCCTCGCTGCGTGTCCGTTTCGCGAGCCTGGAAGTACGGCAACGAGGCGACGATCTCCACCTTGTTCGTCGCCAGCAACGCGGGAATGTCGCGATAGTTCGGTAGTAGAATCGCCGTAAGGTTGCAGCGATGCATCACGTGCGCGCCCGTGTCGGCCGCGCGCGTCACGATCTCTCGGAAGTCAGGGTGCAACTCGGGGGCACCGCCGGTAATGTCGAACGTCGGGATGCGCTCGCGCTCGAGGAACCGGAGCACGGCCTCGATCACGTCGCGCGGCATCGTCTCCGTGCGATCGGGGCCTGCATCCACGTGGCAGTGCCGACACGTCTGGTTGCACTTGCGACCGACGTTGACCTGAAGAATGTCGAGACGGACCGGCCGCAGCGGAAACAGCGACGACGCGGCCAGCGCGTCCTCGAACGAGCGCGAGAGCGGGAGTGCGTCGAGCAACGCCACTTGCGCTGGTGCGCCAGCCAGCGCGTCGCCCGCCTTGCGGAGCGTCGGAAGGATCCGGCTGAGTTTTGTCGCCGTCACATGCCGGCCTGCTCCACATGCGTCAGCATCTGGACGCCGTGCACCAATGACGCGCCGCCGCGAATGGCCGCCGCCACATGAACCGCCTCCGTCATCTCGTCGAGATTCGAGCCCTTCTGAAGCGCGTCGTTGCTATATGCGTCGATGCAGTACGGGCACTGCACCGCATGCGCGACGGCCAGCGCGATGAGCGATTTTTCCCGCGCCGTGAGCGCGCCCTCCTCGAACACAGCGCCATACCACGCAAAAAACTTCTCGGCGAGCGCCGGAGCACCTGTCGCGATCTCCCCAAAGCGACCGAGGTCGGGCCCATTGTAGTAGTGCGTGTGGTCAGCCATCGGTCGCGAACTCCACCGTGCAGGGGAAAGGTGACGACGTCGGACAGGTTCGACGACGTGTCAAAGATGAACATTACCGCAGCCACTACAGTACGATCCAAACGGCGCACTGGATTGCCGATTTCAGCGCACTGGGAATATTTAGCGGGTGACTGTGCCGAAACTATCTATCCTCGTACCTACTCATAACGAACGGGCAACGCTTCCGTTCCTTTTGGACGATCTCGCCGCCCTCCACACGCCGCATGAGGTGGTGGTCGCCGATGGTGGGAGCACCGACGGCACCGCACGATGTGCGGCGGAGCGAGGCGCGGTGGTCATCACCGGCGCACGCGGTCGGGGCACCCAGTTGGCGGCCGCGGCGCGAACCGCCCGGGCGCCTATCCTGTGTGCTGTACATGCCGACGTACGGCTTCCAGCGCGGACGCTCGCCGCGATCGATGCATACGTGGCCCGTCCACCCGCCACCGCGCTGGCATTCTCGCTCGCCATCGATGGCCCAGGGCTCTCGTTCACGATCATTGCAGCCGCCGCCAACGTCCGGAGTTGCGCGCTGCACCTGCCGTACGGCGACCAGGGTCTACTCATGACGCGCACCATGTACGACGCCGCGGGCGGGTACGCCGCTGTGCCCATCATGGAGGACGTCCTGATCGTGCGCGCACTCTCGAGATCGGTGGGCATCACCATGAGCGCCGAACGCGTGATCGTGTCGGCGCGACGCTGGGAGCGCGATCACCCGTGGCGACGCTCGCTCCGCAACGTCGCGCTGCTCACCGCGTTCCTGTGCGGCGCCTCGCCGTCCCGGATCGCACGTTGGTACGATTCGGCGCGAACGGCCACCACGCATGGCTGAATTCAGCGACCTTCCGCTCACCTACCGGCTGATGATGAAGGCCTACCGGTGGAGAACCATCAGCCCCACGCCATGGGCCAGCATGCGCATGCCCGTCGCACAATCCCGGGTCGCCCTCGTCACAAGTGCCGGCCTCTATCGTCCCGGCGTTGACCGTGATTTTGGATCTCGCGAAGGGGAAGACGTCACGGTGCG
>JANYIN010000104.1 GCA_025362035.1 Gemmatimonadaceae bacterium
CTGAAAAGCTAGCGAAGCGAAGCGCGCCGAAGAGCGAGGCGCGGAGCGCCGAAGCGGGCCGAAGAGCGAGCCGCGCAGCGGCGAGCGGGCTGAAAAATACCGCCACGCAGGCGCGGATCGGGATTGCGGATGTCGTGGTGCGCCATCAACCAGCGGTTCGCTCGGGCCACGGCGACGCGATACCGGTCGTCACCGGTGAGCGCGAGCAACTCGCTCCAGACGATTGATGTCTGCGCCGTGCCCGTCGGGCATGCCCACTTGACCGCTGGCGCGAACGACGAGTCCTGGCGGCCAGGCAGATATCCGTCGGGATTCATGATGCGCAGCTGGGCGTCGGCAAGCCGCTGCCCGCCCGCGATGATGTCCAGACGGCCGGTCAGCCGCCCCACGGAAATGAGCCCCTGCATCGCGTACGCGAGCGTGTGAAGCAGCGGCCGGCGAGGGTCGCTCAGGCAGCAGTCGGCCAGCCAGCCGTTGGGGTGCTGTCTGCTCAGACAGAATTGCGCGCTGCGCAGGGCGGCCTCGATGTATCGCTCCTCGCCGAGTACGATGCCCGCTTCGCACAACCCCCACGCCACCATGACGCGATACACGCCCGGTCCGTCCATGGCGAAACGGGAACGCCCACGAACCCAATCGCCGAAGGGCTCCTGGATGTCCACGAGCCAGTCCGCCGCTCGCCGTGCGGCCTGCTTGAAGCGTTCCGCGCCAGTGCGCTTGATGAGCGCGGACCAACCCAGAAGCACCATCCCCGTATTGAAGACGGCCGGCGTCTGACCGGTTTCCCGGTACGTTCCGCCCATCACCGAGCCGGACGGCATCTGGATGCGGATCTCCCAGTCGCCCATCTGGACGGCGCGGCTCAGCAGATCAGCGTCCCCCGTGTCGCGCTCCAGCTCGACGAAGGTCTGGCAGATGTACCCGGTCGTCTCCGGGTAGCTGAGATCGAAATCCGCCCCGAACGGAGCGCCGTAGGCTACCCCGCGATCCGTACCGGAATCCTGGGCACGCTTGAGCCACCCGATCGCTTCGGCCATGTGCCGGTCGCGATCGAGATCCCCCGGGTCAGGGGAGTAGAGAGGCGAAAGTCGCTTCGCCTGCTGGCGACGCGCGCGGATGGCGCGCAACCGCCTCTTGACCTTTCCTGCATCGGAAAGTCGAATGGTTGTGTCCCCAGCGGTGGGTTTGCCGGCTTCGCGTCCGCGGAACAGACAGACGTTTCGCCAAGGGAGCTGAGCAAGCCAGGTATTGGGACTGTATGGTTAAGCCTGCCAGCCTGTCAAACAAAGTTTTCTCAATGCGACGCTGAGAATCGCCTGGGTTCCCCCCCTCGCGACGCGCCAATAGTCGGCGCGGTCGCCTCTTGATCTTTCCCGCGGCGGAAAGTCGAATTGTGGTGTCAAGCGGGGTTTTCAGCCTCTGCCCGTCTGCAACTTGCACCCCCATGCCCATGCGCATCGCCGCTCTCCTGCTTGCCTCCATCTCGCTGGTCGCTGCACGCCTTGGCGCGCAAGCGACGGCTGATCCGCGCCTTGACCGCCTCAAAACGGAGTTGGCGCGTGCCATCGACGGCAAGGCGACGCTCGCCCAACGCATGGTCGACCAGGTCTATTCGTTCGGCGAGCTGGGCATGCAAGAGGTGGAGACGTCGAAGTACCTCGCCGGCATACTCGAGCAGAACGGCTTCACTGTCGAGCGCGGCGTTGCCGGCATTCCCACCGCCTGGGTTGCGCGCTGGGGAAGCGGTGGCCCGGTCATTTCCCTCGGATCCGACATCGACGGCATCCCGCAGTCGAACCAGAAGCCGGCCACAGCGCTCCGCGGGGGCATGGTGCCCGGCGCGCCGGGCCACGGGGAAGGTCACAACAGCGGCGTGCCGCTCAACATCCTCGCTGCCCTCGCCGTCAAGGACATCATGACGCGGGAGAAGATTGCCGGGACGATCATGCTCTGGCCGGGCGTTGCCGAGGAGCAGCTGGCGAGCAAGGCGTTTCTTGTCCGCGCCGGCGTGTTCAACGACGTGACGGCGAATCTGTTCGCGCATGTGAGCAACGAGTTCGGCATCTCGTGGGGCGACGAGCCGGCGCTCGCGCTGATCTCGGCCGTCTTCAAGTTCAAGGGCCAGAGTGCGCACGCGGCGATGGCGCCGTGGCGCGGCAAGAGCGCGCTGGACGCCGTCATGAACATGGGCAACGCCTGGGAGTTCCACCGCGAGCACATGGAGCTCGCGCAACGATCGCACTATGTCATCACCGACGGCGGCGACCAGCCGAACGTAGTGCCGAGCACCGCGGCCATCTGGTTCTTCTTCCGGGAGCGCGATCCGGATCGCGTCACCCGGATGTTCGATGACGCCAAGCAGATCGCACGCGCGGCGGCCCAGGCCACCTTCACCACGCTCGACACGGTGCAGGTCATCGGCTCCGCGTGGCGGCCGCACTTCAACAAGCCCATCGCGCAGGCGATGCATGCCAACGCGGAGCGCGTCGGCATGCCTGCATGGGACGCGAAAGACCAGACGATGGCGCGAGCCGTCCAGCGCATGCTCGGCCAACCCGACAGCGGCCTCCACACCACGCTCGCGCCGCTGCGATCGCCGGAGGAGGCCGGCGCCGCGAGTTCGGGAACAGGCAGCGACGACATCGGCGACGTGACCTGGACCGTGCCGTCGGTGACGCTCTACTATCCGGCCAACATTCCCGGTACACCGGGGCACAACTGGGCTGACGGCATCGCGATGGCCACCCCCATCGCGCACAAGGGCGTCGTGGCCGGTGCAAAAGTACAGGCCATGACCCTGCTCGATCTCATGCTCCAGCCGACGCTGGTGAACGATGCGAAGCGCTACTTCTCCGAGGTCCAGACGAAATCGGTGAAGTACCATCCCCTCATGGCGTCCAGCGACCAACCGGCCATCTGGCTGAATGCGGAGAAAATGGAGAAGTACCGCACCGCGATGCGGAAGTACTATTACGATCCCGCGAAGTACGAGACATATCTCCAGCAACTCGGCATCACGTATCCGACGGTGCCGGCCCTGGTGCCGTGACGATCGACGATCGGCGATCGCACGAACCGCAGGAGTCAGCTTCCACGTCAACGCAATCGGTGACACGCATGATCCGTCGTTTGCTCGTCCTCCTCGTGATCTTTTCAGCGCCGCTCGCCGCGCAGGAACTCCCATCCAGAGCGGCTGCTTCACAGCTCGTCGATTCGCTTGCGACGGCGTTCGTGGCCGGGCAGGAGA
>JANYIN010000106.1 GCA_025362035.1 Gemmatimonadaceae bacterium
GCGCGCCATGAAGGCGTCGCGGTCGGTAAGTGACACTACCACCGCAGACTCCGTCAAGGCCACTTGGCCCAAGGATATGCTCGTGGCAAAGCTGAAAGAATCGTTTGCTTTCTGTGAAAGCGCTTTTGCTCAGCTCGATGACGCGAAGTTGGGAGAATCGTTTACGGTGACGTTCAGCGGCGGAACGCGAACGCTGGTGCGCGCGAGCATGGCGTTGAACCATGCGGTCGACATGGCGGATCACTATAGCCAGTTGGCGAACTACATGCGCCTGAATGGCATGGTGCCGCCGACCGCGCTTCCGCGTCCCGCGCGCGGCGGCGACTAACGGAGGAGTTGCCGGTGCCGCCACCACGAGTGCGTGATGTCGGGTTGGTGATCGCCGTTATGATACGAGGCCGGAGCATTGCTCCGGCCTCGTATCACTGTGGAGACGTCGGTTGAGAATGCTAACTCAGCAGTGTGCATTCGCGCAGGGTTGACCGATCGCCTCTGACATGGCGCCGATTCAGCTCTTCGTCCGCACACGGGCATCGGCTTTGGCGTTTCGCGTGGTGTTGGTCGTGCACTCCGCCGGTGCCTGACACCGCCACGCCTCCGCGATGAGAAGCTCGAGATCCGCGACACTCACTGCAGCCAGTCGCACGAGCACGGCTGGAAATCCGTCATAGTGCGGTTCAGTGAAAAACTTGGCCGGCTCGGCGGACAGCAGCAGATCCTTCTGCCCCAGGTTGGCAACGCGCACCGCGATCACACCGGAGTTGGGCAGCCGAGGTTTCTTCGGCTGGACGCGCTCCATCCACGCCCAGACGAATCCCTTGCGCTTTCCCTTGCTCCGGACCGAAAAGGCGAACCCAACGTCCGATGCCTCGGCGCCGGACAGCGACAACGCAATTCGGCGGACGTCGGCCTGGGTCGCCACGGTCAGACTGCGAGGTCGTTCAGTTCCAGCAACTCGGACTGATGCGCTCGATAGATCGATTTCTCCGCATCCGGATCGCGCGAGCGCTGGAGGGCGTCGATCAGTGCTACGAGGCGCGGCGTGAGCGCGAGCAAGTATCGCGCTTCGATCGCCTCATAGGTGTGGGCAGTGCCGGCGGGAACAAACACCGTCGCGCCCGCGCCGACATCGACCGTCCGATCGGCAAAGCGAAAGTGCAATGTCCCCTCTAGTACGTGCCACGCTTCGTCGTCAGCGCCCACTGCCGCGCCAGTCGCGAATTGCGAACGACAGCCCAGTAGCGGTAAACGCCGAGGCTGGACTTCCTGTCGGCGTGACATCAGTCGAGATGATTGCCTGTCGCATCGGGCTTCGCTGGCAAGAAATCGGTTGACACTCAGTTCGCCGCTTCCGCGAAGAACTCCTTCAGCACGACCACGAATGGTCGAGTTGCTCCAGCGGGATTCCACTGGACCATCTCGCTCAGCACCCCACCAGGATCTCCACGACCCTGCCAGCGCGACACATTCCGCACCTCCGGGTTGACGACCCAGAACTCCCCGACCCCCTCGCGGGCATACCCATATGATAGGCCACTCGGCGGCAAGGGAACAAGGGGGCATGACGCAGCGTACGGCGCGCGCTGCCCGAGCCGGTCACCGAAATGACGCACCGATGACCACCCGGTCAGTTAAGCCATGACCGCCGTCGCACGGGCATGCGTTTGGTGCGGCTCGCAAGGTCAGCTGCAGATCGACGGCCGAGACGGTCGCGGGGCGAGATCTGCCGTTTGCATTGCGGCCTTCTGGGCGCATTGTAGTCAGACGAGCGGCATACCCATGCTCGCAGCAATCGCAGCGGCGAGCGCTCCTGGTTCGTCAGTTCCCAATCGGAATCGCTCTCCCGAGCTGAGCCGAACTTCAACCGCCTTCGTGCCCCACACGTTGTACAACATGCCGCGGGGCGTGCTGCGTATGCATCGCGATGAGAGAGCTGCCGATGGCCAGGAGGACCGAGGCGGCGAGTGGAGCGAGTGCAACCTGGGTGTGTCGATACATGAGGTCCCGCTAGCGTATTGGGGATGCGATTCGGTGGCGGCGAGGAGCCGGAGAACGCCGATGACTAGTGCCGCCGCACAGACCCGACAAAGGTTGCGATGGCAGCCACTAGTTGCGTATTCACGGGCAGAGAAGGGTCGGAGTACGACCGCATTTGCGCGGATTGATCGGCGGGCACGGTCTTGAGGACGTGATTCATGCCGTCGATGACGGTGACCGTAGCGTCCTTATAAGCTGCGCCGAGCAATCGCGCGTCCTCGACCTTCACCTGAATATCCGTCGTCCCCTGCACGATGAGGACTGGCACGCGAAGGTTGTGTATTTCGACCGCCGGATCGTACTTGAACCATGAGATCATGTACGGCTGCACGGACGGGCGAAACAGCGAGACGAGCGCGGGAGGTATCGTGTCCGCTGTCTTTCCGGCACGCAACTGCGCCATGATCCGGTCTGCCTCGGCAACCAGCGGCGCGGGCGCGCCGGCCGTCAATTGTTCGTGGAGCACGCGGTCCGCCGACCTGCCGATGCCGGCGATGGACACGAACGCATCTGCGCGGGCGCGCTGCGTCGCCAATATGCCCAGTAGCGAACCTTCGCTGTGGCCGACAACGGTAGTAGTCGTGAATCGTGCGTCAGGTATGAGAAGGCGCACCCACGCAGCGGCATCATCGGCGATCATGTCAAACCGCAGGTCCGCCTCACTGCGCATCGCCATTCTACTCGAACCGATACCACGCTTATCGTAGCGGAGCGAGGCGATTCCGCGCGCCGCTAATGCCTCGGCGAGCAACCGAAGACTGTTGTTCTGCGTGAGGACGCTGTTGCCGTTTCTATCCGTCGGGCCTGAGCCGGCAATGAGGAGTACGACTGGCCACGGCCCGGCACTCGCTGGGCACAACAGGGAGCCCTCGAGCGTGGCCCCTGGCACAGCAACGCGAACGGTATCCGAGGTGCATTGCGCGGGCTCGACAGACACCGTAGTGCTTGCCCACCCGGACGCGTGAGCGTACTCCCGGGTGGCGGCACCAAGAGGAGGAAACAGACATAGCGCGACAACAGGAAGCGTCTTGATCATCATGTCGGGCTTTCGATTGGATGGAAAAGGGCGCTCGCCGATTGATCGTAACGGCAACTGCGGTTGGCGTGTTGCGGACAATCTCCGCTCTGTGAACGCGGGGTGAGCCCTAAAGAAATGGGCGCAGCCCAGGGAGGCCGCGCCCTCTTTCTCTGCATCGGGCAGGACGAGTGTTCAGCAATTAGCCCTATGGGTGTTCAGTCCCGAGCACGCCTCCCCACGGGCGGCCCATCATCCGCACTCGCTGAATCCGCACACGTGACACTTCACGCACCCTTCCGCATACTCGAGCTGTGATCCGCAGTCGGGGCACGTGCCCATGAAAGTCTCACCACCGTTGTACGCCTGAAAACTCATCTGCTCTCCCGTGCCGGACGTGTGCACGATAAGCTGTTCCGGCGCCGGGATCGGCGTGCCGCGCACCGGCGTCTCGAGCCCGATGAGATTCTGCTGAATTCCTTGCTTGTCCTTCCACCACTGCTCGAGCGCGATACCGATCGCGTCGGGCACCGACAGCACCTTGTTCGGACCGAGGCCAACCGCGCGATCCGACGAAATGCCGCGCAACTGCTTGTGCACTTCCGTGATCGGGATGCCGGACCGTAGCGCCAATGAGATGAGCCGCCCCATCGCCTCGGCGTCGGCCATGGCGGAGCCGCCGGCCTTACCCAAGGTGATGAAGACTTCGAAGGGCTGGCCGCGATCGTCCTCGGTGATGTTCACGAACATCGTGCCGAGCGGGGTCTCGAGGCGATGCGTGGTGCCGCGGAGCTTCTCGGGCCGCGATCGCTTGGCGCGGCGCTGCAGGTTCTCCGCCTCCACCTCGAACAGCGCCTTCCGCAACCGCTCCACTTCCGCGTGCTGCTCGGCAATGGTGCCGTGCAGCTCGCCGATCTCGCGACGCTCGCCGTTGGTGATTGGCTTCGCATCGCGCGCGGCGGCGGCAGTGGCCGTGGCGCCGGTGGACAGCACCTGCGCGTCGCGGGATCCGTCGCGATACACCGTGACGCCCTTGCACTTCATGTCGTACGCCAACTCATAGATCGCGCGCACGTCCTCGACGGTTGCGGTGTGCGCGAAGTTCGTGGTCTTGCTGATGGCAGAGTCGCAGTGCGCCTGGAAGGCCGCCTGCATCTTCACGTGCCACTCGGGCGCAATGGCATTCGCCGTGACGAACACGCGCTGCCACTTCAGCGGCACCTCAGCGAATTTGACGTGCCCTTCCCTGGCGATCTTCTCGATGAGTGCATCGCTATACCAGCCTTCCGTCTTCGCGATGGCGACAAATTCTTCGTTGACTTCGGGCATCATCACGCCGGCCTGATTGCGCATGAACGCAACGGCAAACAGCGGCTCGAGCCCGCTGGAGCATCCAGCGATGATGGAAATGGTGCCAGTGGGCGCGACGGTGGTGACGTTGCAATTGCGCAGCAATTGCATGGGCCGAATGCGCGTGCCGTCGGCGTCGCGCGCGCACGTCTCGTCGGGCCCCCAGATGGAACGGGCCCATTCGGGGAACGGTCCACGCTCGTTGGCCAGGCGCTCGCTCTCCTTTTTGGACTCGACGTCCAGGAAGCGCATGACCTCGTTGCCGAACGCGACGCCTTCGTCGCTGTCGTAGGCGATGCCGAGCTTGATGAGCGCGTCGGCGAAGCCCATGACGCCCAGACCGATACGGCGAATGCGCTTGGACAGCGCGTCGATTTCCGAAAGGGGGTACTTGTTGGCGTCGATGATGTTGTCCAGCAGGTGCGTGCTGAGGCGGATGTCGTTCTTGAACGAATCCCAATCCATCTCGCCGTCGACGACGTACCACCCGACGTTGATGCTGCCGAGATTGCAGACGTCATACGGCAGGAGGGGTTGCTCGCCGCACGGATTGGTGGCTTCGTAGGCGCCCAGATGCGGCACGGGGTTGTAGCGGTTGGCTTCGTCCACGAAGAAGCAGCCGGGTTCACCCGTCCGCCACGCGCCCAGAATCATCTTGTCCCAGACCATGTTGGCGTCGAGCTGGCCGATCACCGCGCCGGTGGACGGGTCGCGGAGATCGTAGGAGGTCTTGTTCTTCACCGCGTTCATGAACGTCTGCGTGACAGCGACGCTGATGTTGAAGTTGGTGATCTGGGTGAGGTCTTCCTTGCACGAGATGAAGTCCAACACGTCGGGATGATCGACGCGCAGGATGCCCATGTTGGCGCCACGCCGAGTGCCGCCCTGCTTCACGGCGTCGGTGCTGGCATCGTAGAGCTTCATGAAGGAGATGGGGCCGCTGGCAACACCGGTGGTGGAGCGGACCATGGAGCCCTTGGCACGCAGCTTGGAGAAGCCGAAGCCCGTGCCGCCGCCACTCTGATGAATGATGGCCATGCTCTTGAGGGTATCATAGATGCCGTTGCGTCCGTTGGACAAGGCATCCTCGACGGGGAGGACGAAGCACGCGCTGAGCTGGCCAAGCGGACGGCCGGCATTCATGAGGGTTGGAGAGTTCGGCTCGAAGCGGCGCTGGGTCATGAGCGCATAGAACTCTTCGGCGACGGCTTCCACGGCCCCTTCACTCGCTCCATACCGCGCGTCGGGTTCGGCGACGACGGTGGCGACGCGCCAGAACAGGTCCTCCGGACTCTCGACCGCTTGCCCCGTCTTGTCCTTGACGAGGTAGCGCTTGGCGAGCACGGTGCGCGCGTTGGCCGACAGGGTCACGGGACCCTTGGGCGGGTTGACGGGCAGGGGCATGAGCGACTTCTCCCTTTGATGTAGGACTCTGACTATAAGCCCGGACCGTCTCTACGGGGAGCGTCTAACGCTCTGCGCGGGCGGCGGGGGCGGTGCAGGTCGGAGTGGAACCGCGGGGGCGCATGTTACTCCCACTCGTGATTCCGCGCCAGCCCCGTGTTAAGTACATGTATTTTAACGACTTCCACATTCTGAATCACTTTGCTGTGGCGAGCCGGAGGGCGACGTTGAAAACATTTGGAGAACCGGACGGAAACATCCGTCCTTCCGTCCCTCCTTCCGCTCCAAATGATTGTAAGTGTCTAATTCAAAACCGCTTACGCCAATCGACCCCGATCCGTCCGGTCAAAATGCTGAGACGCCCTCGAATGCAAGAGTACCGCCCGGAAACCACCGCCTTTGCCTGGAAGCACATGCATCGAAAGATGGGTTCATTTCGATTTCACGGACTCAGCCCCGCACAGACACGGTGGTCCCCGAAGTGCGTTGTAAGCGACAATGCGCCGCCCACGACTGATCCACCTGCTCATTGTCAGCACCGCGGTACTCGCTGCATGCTTGCCAGTGCTTCCGCCGAACCCGCCCACCGCATCGGCGCCGACCTTTGATCCTACCGTCTTTTTCGCCGGGCACACTCACGGCGACGGGGAGCTGAACGTCCGGTTCGGTGCCCGACGCTCGCTCTCCGTGGACGGCGTCGCGCGTTCCCGCCCCGATGGCACCTTCCAACTGGACCAGACGATCACATTTGCCAACGGCACGATCGACACGCGCCGTTGGGTGCTCCGGCGCGACGCGACTGACGCCAACGCGTTCACGGCGACGCTGAGCGACGCGGTGGGGGAGGTGAAAGCCGAGACGCGCGGGAACGAGTTTCACCTGCGGTACCAGATCCGTTCGCCGAAAGTGTTCATGGAACAATGGCTCTACCTGCAGCCGGACGGACGGACGGTGCTCAACCAGGCCGAGGTCACCGTGCTTGGCATCCCGTGGGCCCGACTGTCGGAGACGATCGTCCGCGTCGAGTCGTAGGCAATGGAGGCACTCAACATCTGGCGGCGCCGTGTGGCGCGTACCGCTGGCGTGCGCTGCTTCTGGCTGTGCTTTCTCCTCTTTCTCGCAGCGTGCACACCGCGCCAGGGAGTCGAACGCCTGGTGCTCGACGGAGCGGTCATTCGCTCGGCAGACATTCCATATGGTGCCGACGCACGCCAGCGGTTGGACGTCTACCGCGCCCGCTCCACCGCGCGACCCGCGCCAGTGGTGGTGTTCATCTATGGCGGCCGCTGGAAATATGGAAGCAAGCGCGACTATCTACTCATGGGGAACGCATTGGCGCGGGAGGGATGGGTCGTGGTCATCCCCGACTACCGGCTCTTTCCCGCGGTGAAGTTCCCCGCATGGGTGGACGACGGCGCGAACGCCGTGCGATGGACCCACGACAACCTCCAGCGCCTCGGCGGAGACTCGTCGCGCGTGTTCGTGATTGGGCATTCCGCGGGCGCTCACACGGTTGCCATGCTCGCGCTTGACCGGCACTACCTCCGCGACGCTGGCCTGCCGGAAGATGCGGTGAGCGGGTTCGTCAGTATCGCCGGTCCGAACGACACCGCCTGGACCGCGCCCGACGTGCAGGAGTTGATGGGTCCGCGCGACGGATGGCCGGCCACGTATCCGTACAACTTCGTGGACGGGGCGAATCGCCCCTTGCTCGTGCTCCACGGGCTGAACGACGACGTGGTTGCCTCCGGCAATTCCGAGCGGCTCGCCCAGCGCATCACCGCAAAAGGAGGCTGCGTTCGGCTGGAGGAATACAGGGGGCTGGGACACATCCAGATTGCGCTCGCGCTGGTGCTGCCCTGGCTCAACTCCGCGCCGGTTCTTCGAGACATCCGCGCCTTCGTCACGGGCCCGCGCGCGTGGGGGTGCGCACCCGGCGCCGAGCGTTAGAACGACAACCCGTACGCGAGATAGGCCGTGACGGCGCTGGCTCCGATGATGTTCTTTCCGACCACTGGCACGGCGAATCCGAGTCGAACCGCCTGCGGGGTATCCCAGTCGAAAAACGACGCTGACAATACGAGTTCGGCGCCCGTGCTCGCAATGGTTCTTCCAATCGCCGGAGACCGTGAGCACACCGCATAGCGGGTGGACGTGCCGCACGATGCGTTGGCCGCGTCAGCGAACGCGGTGATGGAGGACCGGTCGAAGAAGTACGGCAGCGCGCCAATGCCGCTGCCGCCGAGCAGTGCCGGAACGCGATACTCGATCGAGCCGCCGAGCGCACGCGTGCCTATGATGCTCGCCGCGGGGAAGCCACGCACGCCAAACGTTCGGCGCCCTTCGCCCACCGAGTAGCCGGGAACGATCTCCACGGTACTGCCGCTGGTGCCGCCGATCTCCAGCGCCGTAGCCGCATGACTATCCTCGGCGCCGGCCGCCGCACGCAACGCAAGCACATGGTGCGCGAAGCCGGGCAGGTCGAGACTCTTGAATGCGGTTGCCGTTCCCACCACGCTGGAGGATGCAGTCGCGTGCACACTGTCCGAGCGCACGCGCGCGCGTGCTGTGACGGCGAACGCGATGCCGTCTTCCGCCGAAATGCTCAGCGATGGTCGCTGCGTATTGGACCACTGCGCACTGACGAACGCACGCGGGTATACGTAGCTCCGCGACAAGGCAGGATCGAGCTGCTTGAGGAACTCCGCCGGATCGGTGAGGAAGCGGCGATGCTCGGCGCCCACGCCCACCGAGAACGCGGAGTAGGTGCGTATGCGCGGCCGGGCGAACGTGCCGGCCATGGACACGTCGCGCGTCTGGCGTAACAGCCAGCCCACGATCTGCGTCGTGCCGCCGTTGGGCAACGTGGCTTCGAGTGTGTAGTCCTGGTACGCATTGACGTCGATCAGCGGTTGCAGAAACCCGGCGAAGCGGTACCCAATGCCCATGGTCGGGAACAGCCCGGTGGTGGGCACGGTGACATACGCGTTGTACGAGTGGCGGCCAAGCACGTCGTAGCCGGAGGTCTTCGCGCCAAGCCGGGTTCCGCGGCCGGGCGCCGCTTCGATGACCGGGTACCAGTAGCGGGGCAGCAGGCTGCGCCAGGCGTGGTATGCGTGAAACTCACCCGGCGCGAGCGCTTCGTTGTCGGCGAGTGCCGTGCTGTCCAGTCGTAGCGTTTGCTCGACAGGCATAAGTGCATCGAGCGTCGGAGACGGCGCAACGCCGATGTGGTATCCGTCGGCGCGGAGGGTGCTTGCGGCAAGCGAGAGACCATTCGGCGACAACTCCGGGCTCAGCAGGTTCTCCGAGGGACTTGCGGCGGCATTCGCCAAGCGAACTCGCGTGACGCCGTCTCTGTCCACTCCGCGACGGACGAGCACGGGCGTTCCCGACTGTTCACTTGTGTACACCAGCATGCGGCCGGACGGCGACCAGTTCGGTGTCGAAATCAGGAAGCGGCCCTGATCGACGACGCGCACCGAATCGGTCGCGACGTCGATGACTTCCAGCGAATAGACGCCGCCGTGTCTGCGATGGGAGGTCGCGATGGCGTGCGCATCAGGGGACCATCGCGGTTCGCTCCATGTTTCGTCCGCTGCGGCGGCGCGCAGTACGCGCAGCCCATGACCGAGACTGTCCAGAAGGATAAGACTGGAACGCGTGGCGCCGAGCTGCACCGCGACGATGCGTCCGTCACCGGCGACGTCGGGCTGCACGAGTCGCATGCCGCTAGTGAGCCGACGCTGACGTCCGCGGTGCTCCACGAACAGGTCGGAGCGCACCTCGTTTGGCCGGATGTAGTCGAGCTGTGTGAACAGGAAATCCCCATTCGACAGTGGGATACTCGGACCGAGCGAATTACGTCTCCCGATGTCGCGGCGTACCCCATTCAGCGCAAGCTCGACGGCCGAGGAGCTGGAACGCCCGTCGTTGGAGGCGTAGACCAGGCTGCTGTCGCTCACCCATCGCGGGTCGAGCGCGTAGTAGCCATGCGTCGTGAGCAGACGCCAGCCGGGCAGCGGGGGCGTCGCCGCGCCGACGCTGCGCTGCACAGAATCGCGCCATGCGTCGAATGCCTCCTCGAACGAAATGCCGAACGCGCGCGATGATTCGTGATTGATGCGGAACGGAATGAGCTCGAGACTCTGTTCGTCGATGAAGCGACGAATGGTACTGTCGCCACGCGTGGAGGCGAGGTACTGCACCAGCAACGACCCATACGCGTACGCACGCTCACCGCCGGGAAAGCGCGGCGTTGCCAGGCTCAATTCGTTCAGCCGTGGCAACTGATGCTCCAGTGCGCTGGTCTGCGCCAGCAGACGATGCTCCGAGTCCTTCAGGCGGCCGCCTTCGGTGAAGCGCGATTCGTAGTAGACCGCCAGTCCCTCCGTGAGCCACGATGGACCGTGCGCATTCGGAAAAAGATCGGGACCGCGACCGAACACATGCTGCGCGACATTCCACACGCCGCGTGAACGATCGAGGTGAAAGATGTGCGTGAGTTCATGCGTGATCACGAGCTTGAGCCAATCCTCGTTGAAGCGGAGCGATTGGGCGTCGATGGGCGGCGTTGCGTAGATCACGATGCGATTGCTCGGAAACACCGACGCATAGCCGTTCGAATAGTCGGCATCGTCCGCAACGACGAGATCGATCGTGCCGCGTGGCGGCACCAGCTCGCGGCTCAGCTGCCCATACGCCAGCTCGGCGGCGGCAGCGGCGGCGCGCCCTTCGCGCTCCATGCCCGCCGTGACGTGCACATGGAAATGGGACGTCTCGAGCGTGCGCCATTCACGATAGGGCGCGACCTGCGCCCCGGCACTCGATGCAACGGCACCGGCCAATATCGCTGCAGAACATCGCAGGATCACGCGGCTGCGTGTTCGGCTCATGCGTGTACTCGGCGTCTGCACACGGACATCTCCGATGTGTGCGTCTCTCCGTTGAGCAGGCTGCTCACCGCGCGGGTAGCGCCCTGAAATAGCTCTCCAATCCGTTGGCGATCCCAAGTGCGTACCGCTCCTGGAAGGCGGGATTGCGCATGGCCGCCTCCTGATCCGGCATCATGATGAATGCCCCTTCGCAGAGCACGGCGGGATACCACGTACCGCGCACCACGGCGAGGTTGTCGTAGTTGACACCGAGGTCCTGGAGGCCGATTTGCGCCACCATGCCCCGCTGCACGTCACGCGCGAGCGGCTCGCTCTGGGTGCGAAAGAAGTAGGTGCCCGAACCAGGATTGAGGAACGGATTGATGCCATCCGGCAGCGCGTTGTAGTGAATGGAGACGAAAGCATTCACGTTCGCGCGCCGCGCGATGATGGGGCGATCGCCCAGGGCGACAGCGGATTCGGTGGTGCGCGTCATGATGACCGTCGCACCGCGCTGCTCGAGGAGGCGCTTCAGGTGGAAAGCCACCGGCAGCGTGGCCTGAGGCTCATAGAGTCCGGTGGGGCCCGTGGACCCCACGGGGGGATGTCCGGGATCGACAGCGATGACGAGACCCGCCAGTGGCCGCGCGGGATCGATGGCGGGGCGGCCACGGAGCTTCAGCACGAGCGCGTTCCGCTCGAACAGCACGAGATAGCCGTACGGTGCGGCGCGCAGATTGACCGTGACACGTGCCCGATCATCCGTCTCCTGCGTCCATTCGACCGTACTGACCATCGTGTCTGCCGACGCGTAGTTGATGATGTCCGTATTGGCGCGGACGCCATACAGCGTGAGCACGATGGATCTCGGGTGTTCCTCCACGAACCATGGTGCCGGCCGGCCCATCGGGATGATGACGTCGGCTCCCTGCGTGCTGGCCCGCACGCGCATGTTGCTCATCTGACGTGTGGCTACCGCCGGCGGGGAGACGTCGTGCGCGTCGTTCGCATCCACGAAAACGTCCAGACCCTTGTCGAGCCGTACGCGAACGTATCCATCCGTCCGCTCCATGAGCGGAACGACGGTGCCTGGCGTGAAAAACCACTTGTACGTGCCGCCTGGAGTCGGGCGGCCGATGATGGTGACGTCTGTGTCGCCCACGGTGGCTGCGGCGCCGAGTTGCACGGCACCGATGGGTTCGTCGCGAGCGAGCAGCAACTTGAGAGAATCGAGCCGCTCCTCAATGCGGCCGACACCGTCCAGACGGTTGGCCGCGGCCAGCGGGGCCGCCGACGGCGGTGGCGGGCGCCGAGGCGTCGCACCGATCAGGCGAATTCGCTGCGTGCTCCGAACGGTGTCGGAGCCGCGCACGGCAAGGAGGTCGTACCGGGACAGGCTTGCCGGTGGATTCACCAGATACGCGATGAACGCACCGTTGGGGTACACGCGAGCCGGAACGTCATTTACTGTCAGCGATGCCCTTCCGCTCCCGATCGACCCGAAGATGAAGTTGGAGTCCTTGGAGGCCAGCTGCTGGTTGGGTGTCGGGTATACGACCTGGATGGCCAGCGGGCCATCGACCTCCGGCACGGGAGGCAGTGGCGGCGCGGGACTGGGCTGTCTGACGGTCAGGGCGCCGGCGCCGGTGGTTCCCGCCGGCGCGGAGGCGGGGGCCGGCGCTGGGGCGGCGGGTGCGCCGCAGGCGAGGATACTCGCCAGGGGGAGCGCCAGAACAAAGCGCGCAATGCGCGGGTCTCTAGACAACGGCATGACGAGAACCTAACCCTCAGCGACGGAACCGCGCGAGTTCGAGAGCAGTGCCGCAGTTTGCCGGTCGTTTGTTGACGCACTTGTTTCGCAGCCCGTATATTCGCGCCCCATGACCGCTCTCCTACAGTCGTGACTCCTTCCGTCTCCTGTACCTTCTGTGGACGCGACAACGAACCGATGTCGCGCTTCTGCATCGATTGTGGAAAGCCGATGACCGCGTCGGCGGCTCGCGTCGTGCCCGCGTACCCGTCAGGGGCAGTCGCCGGTTCTGGGGCGCCGCCTGCCACTCCATCGACGCCTCCGCGCAGCTCTGCATCCGTGATGCCGGCCATGCAGCCGCCGGCGCCCGCCGCGCTCCAGTCCGCCCCAACGACCTGTGCGAAGTGCGGAAAGGCGATCGACGCGACTCTCCCGTTTTGCGGACATTGCGGCACGCGCGCCACCGTCACCTTTGGAGCGGCCGAGTGCACCGCCTGCGGCGCGTCGTATGTGGAAGGGGCGGACCTCTTTTGTGCCCGCTGCGGGACGCGCGTCGGCCAGCGAGTCAGCGTGGAGATCAACAACGCGTTCGGCACGCTCCTCCGGGGCGGTCCGGACAGCGTTGGCTTCCCGAAGGTGGCCCTGCTCACGGAACACGGCGACGTGTTTACCACGTACTCGCTGGACCGCGGCGAGGCAGTGATCGGCCGCGGCGACGCGGACATCCGCTTTGACGATGTTTTCCTGTCGCCACTGCACGCCCGGATCGAACAGCGGGACGGCGAGTTGTGGGTGCGCGACCTCGGTTCCCGTAACGGGACGTGGACATTCGTGGAGGGTGCGGCCCGTCTGTCGGACGGCGACGTCATACTGGTCGGATCGCAGTTGCTGCGCTTCCGCCGACTGGGCTACCCCGGACCGCATCCGCCGGAGGCCGACGCTACCCGCCGAATGGGTTCGCTGGTGCCGTCAGCCGACGTAGCGGTCCTGGAACAGCTCCGCGCGGACGGCAGCGTCCGCGACACCTTTCATTTGTCACCCGCGCGTACGATTCTCGTCGGTCGGGAATCCGGAGACTGGGTTTTCCCGTACGATCAGACCATGAGCGGTCGACACGCCGAGATCAGAAGTCAGGATGCGGAGTTCTTCGTGCACGATGCCGGCAGCCGCAACGGCGTTGCGCTCGGCGTGCGCGGTGAGCGCATCCTCAAGCAGGGCCAGCGCGTGCTGGTCGGCGACCAGGTCCTTCGCGTGGAGAGCGTGGGCCAATGAGCGCGGAAAAAGTCTGTCCAACCTGCGGTCGGGAATATCCAGCCAACACGCGGTTCTGCGACGCGGACGGCACGGCGCTCCGCTCGGTGGCGGGCGGCAGCGACCTCGTCGGCTCGATCATCGCTGAGCGCTACCATGTGATGCGAAAGCTGGGCGAGGGCGGCATGGGCCAGGTCTACCTCGCCGAGCACGTGAAAATGGGCCGCAAGAGTGCGGTGAAGGTGATGAATCCCGGCATGACGCAGGATGCCGACGCCATCAGCCGATTCAACCGCGAGGCCGCCAACGCCAGTCGGATCAATCATCCCAACGTGGCGGGCATCTACGATTTCGGGGAAACCGCGGACGGTCTGATCTACCTTGCCATGGAGTTCATCGAGGGCGAATCGCTCACGTCTTTGGTGGAGAGCGCCGGTGCCTTGGCGCCGATTCGGGCCGCGAACATCGCGAAGCAGACAGCGGACGGGCTGTCCGTGGCGCACGACATGGGAATCGTGCACCGCGATCTCAAGCCCGACAACATCATGATCGCGAAGAATCGTGATGGCAGTGACTGTGTGAAGGTGGTGGACTTTGGCATCGCCAAGGCGGCGGGCGCCGAGAATCAGAAGGTGACCAAGACGGGTCTGGTGGTCGGCACGCCGGAGTACATGAGCCCCGAACAGTTGGCTGGCGACAAGCTCAGTGGTCAGAGCGACATCTATTCGCTGGCCCTCGTCACGTTCAACATGTTGACGGGAAAGCTGCCCTTCCCCAGCGAGACGGCGCAGGAGTCGATGATCATGCGCTTGACGGACAAGCCGAAGACGCTGGTGGATATGAAGGCGGACGTCGCGTGGTCCCCGGAGGTGCTCGCGGTGATGGAGAAGGCGCTGCAGCGCGACACCAATCTGCGTTACAAGAAGGCGTCCGATTTCGGCAACGACCTGTACATGGCCATCGAGCACATGCCGAAGGCGGCGCCGGCGGACGCCCGGACGATGGTGTTAGGCGCCGCGACGGTGGCGATGGCGGCGCCTCCGCCGACGCGCGTCGCGCGCGCCTCGTCTGCCGACGCCGGGCCGTTGGACGGGGTGAGGCCGGTGGCGGACGGTGGCGGCTCCTTGACCAAGTCCCGGACGCCGCTGCTCGCCGGCGGTGGGGTGGTGCTTGCCCTCGCGGTAGCCGGCTTCGTGATGCTGAGGGGTGGTTCGCCGCCTACAAAAGCGGCAGATTCTACGAAAATTGCGACGTCCGTCACAGCGCCGACGTTAGATACGCCACAAAATAGCGGCAAAGTACCGCCGACTCAGCGCGATAAGGCGGCATCGAACACAGGACCGAATACAAAGCCGGCGCCAAATTCCAGCGGCAACCCTGCGAGCGGGTCAGTACCTTCTGCGCTCCCTCCCTCGGGTGCGGCGGCGGCCGTCTCTTACGTCACGGAGCTTGATGCGCTGGACGCACAGATTCAGGAGAAGGAAAGCGCCCTCGCCGTGCTGAAGAAGGTGCCGGACTTCAAGGCAAAGGTAACGGTGCCTGCCGACGCTGCGTATCTCACGTATATCGAAGGAAAGGCATTTCTGATGAGCGGCTCGACGGACAAAGCATGCAGTGTGTTCAAGAGCGTCAAGAAGGCTGATCTCGATAGCAAATACCAGAGCGAACTTGCCGACGGACTTAAGGACTGCCAGTGACCTCGTGACCGCGCCCCAGCCATCGGCATCTCAGCCCGGCTCCGTCATCGTCCACGTCTTCGGCCGTACCGACGTGGGGCGAACGCGCGAACACAACGAGGACGCCTTTGTGGTAGCGGACCTCACGCGGGGCAACGCCACGCTGCAGCCCGACGTGCGCACGCACGAGGTGGGCGACCGGGGCACGCTCTTCATGGTGGCCGACGGCATGGGCGGCGCGGCGGCAGGCGAGATCGCCAGCGCCATGGCCATCGACGTTGTGCTGCGCGAACTCACCGAATCGCTCTCCACTGCGGAGCCGCCGGACACGCAGCACTATGCCGCCGCGCTGAAGCGGGCGACGGCCACCGCCAATGCCCAGATTCACAGCTTCGCGCTCGAACATCCGGAGTTCCGGGGCATGGGCACGACCGCAACCGTGGCCTGCGTGCTCGGCGATACGCTGTTCCTGGCGCAGGTGGGAGACAGTCGCGCTTACCTGGTGCGCGATAGCGTGGCGCAGCAGATCACGAAGGATCAGTCGCTCATGCAGAAGCTGATCGAGGCGGGCGAACTCACGGTGGAGGAGGCGGAACAGAGCGAGCGACGCAATATCATCCTGCAAGCACTGGGACCGGAGTCGCAGATCAAGGTGGATCTCACGTTCCAGAAGATCCGCCGTAACGACACCCTCGTGCTCTGCAGCGACGGCCTGAGCGGGCAGGTGCGCATCGACGAGATCGCGCAGGTTGTCATCGACGAGCCGGATCTGGTGTCGGTGTGCAAGCGGCTTATCGATCGCGCGAACGAGAACGGCGGACCGGATAACATCACGGTCATTGCCGCGCGGTTCGACGGGACGGGGCTGTCGGACCCTGCGTCCGGCGATGCGGTGGGCCATCGCGTGTTTCCACTAGCAACGGATACGGGCCCCACGCCACTCCAGAGTCGCCCCACCATTCCGGCTGATATGGAAGTCACCGCGACGACCCGCATTCCGGATCGTCGCCCGTCGGCGAACGCCCAGGCGGCGGAATTCATGCGAGCGAGCATCGCCCCCGACATGGCGTTCCTGGCCAGACGTCGCCTGCGCGGATCGCTCATCGCGGTGGGACTTCTCATGCTGCTGCTCGCCGGCGCCACTTGGTGGGTCTATTCCAAGGCGGCCCAGACCCTGAAGCCCGCTGGCGCCGGCAAACCGGCAAGCCAGATTCCGTGACCCTCGAGCTGCGCATCTTGAGCGGCGCGCGGGCCGGCGCCGTACAGCGATTCGACGACAAAGCCGAGATCGCGATCGGTCGTCATGCCATGAGTGACCTGCGGTTCGATCCGCAGAATGATCTGGACGTCTCCACGCGACACGCGGAGCTGCGCGCGCTGGACGACGGGTGGACCGTGTTCGATCAGTCGAGCACGAACGGGACGTTCGTCAACGGTGAACGGATCACTGACGCACGCCGGCTGGTGGACGGCGACATCCTGAGCTTCGGACGGAACGGACCGCGCGTGGAAGTGCGCGGCATTCTGGCCGAGGCAGGTGCATCCCACGCCCCTCCGCCCACCGAGCTTCGATCCGCGGCCGCCGCGGCGAGCCCGCCGAGAAAGGACACTGGTGTACGCGTGGCGGAAGCCGTTCAGGCGCAGACCAAGGGGATGAAGCGTGCGTTCGCGATCACCGTGAGCGCGCTGATCGTGGTTGGCGCGATCGGCCTGTTCTTCTGGCAGCGGCAGAACGCCGCGCACGATCAGGTGCTGCTGGCGCTCATTGCCCGCGGCGAGAGCACCACGGTCGCGCTCCAGAAGCAGCTCGCCGTGGCCGCACCGGTGGACTCCGCGCTCAGGGCGCAGCTCGAGCAGCAGATCGAGGCGAACAAACATGATGTCGCGTCGGCCCGAGACATCGCCGCGGGCCGTCGCACCGGCAACGTGGAACTGCTCTCGCAACAGATGGCGCGCACGCAGGCGCTGACGCAGATCGACAACCCCAGAATCATCGACGCGAACAACCCGGCGATCGCGATGGTGGTGGCGGACCTGGACGGCAAGCCGCTGGCGGGCACCGCTTTCAACGTTGGCGCCGGCGGATTGCTCGTGACCAACCGTCACGTGGTGCGCACGCAGTCTGGCGCGCCCGCGCTCCGCATCGCGGTGATCTTCGCTAATACCACGAACCGGTGGCTGCCGGCGCACATCGTTCGCACCGCCGAGGGGGATGACGACGATCTGGCGCTCATCCAGCTCGATGTACCGGGCAAATACCCCACGGTCGCCGGTGTGAGTCGTGTGGGCGCACTCGCCCGGGTCGGTGCGCCGCTGGTGACGATCGGCTTTCCGGGAGCGAACGAGACGCCGATGGAAGGAAAGGGGCTGGAAATCACCGCGCGCACGACCGCCACCGGCGCGATGGTGAGCAAGCGCCTCGAGAGCGTCATCCAGCTCGACTCCTACTCGGGACACGGTGCGAGCGGCAGTCCGGTCTTCGACGCGGCCGGGAACGTGGTTGGGGTGATTTACGGCGGCGCGTCGGAATCGGGTGGTCGCATCGTGTACGCAGTGCCCGCGCAGAAACTCGCGGCGTTTCTCGGAAACGACGCAGCGGCGATCATGCACTGAACGTCGCCCGTCCGGGCTTCTCAGCGCGCCATCAAGATTCCCACGTCGGCCATGCCCGGGCCGGAGTCGGCAAAGACCTCCGCCACACGACCGGTTTGCGCCGTGTATTTCGCCGCGATGGCGCGCACATGCACCTCCGCGACGTCGGTTCCGAATACCGCCACCGTGCCGCCGCTGCCGCCGCCGGTGATCTTCGCGCCGAACACTCCATCCGTTTCGCCAAGCTCCGTTGCCAAGGCAACCAGCGCGTCGGTACCCTCACTGCCAAGTCCGCACGCGCCGTAACTCTCGTGCGACTCGCGCATGAGGTGGCCCATCTCGACGGCGTTGGCCGGCGATGACCCGAGCTCGACAAGCAGTTCGGCGAACCGTTCCACACGCGCGTTCTCACGCACTGGATGGGCTGTGGCCTGCCGAACGGGGTAAGCGCGATCGGACTGCACACGCGTCACGGCATCGGTGATACCGCCGTAGCGCGCGCGGAAGTCGGCACCGCTCATCTGCTCGGGTAGCGCATCCTCCAAGTTGGCCGCGAAGTAGTCCGGTGAGATGTTCGCGAGGTAGCCGTGCCATCGGTCATCCTGCACACGAACGACAGCGCCATCCCGTTCCACCGCGAGCCGCTCGACGTCCGCAATCATGCGGTAGCCCATGAACGCGGCGGTGCGGACGGTGCTGTAGTCGGCCCCGGTCACGGCATGGCGAAGTCCGGAATCGATCCCGTAGAAGCGGTAGCCATCCGGAATGCGCACGTGGCCCTCGACCGTACCGGGTTGGCAGCGCAGACGCAGCAGGTGTCCTTGGCGCCCGCAGGCACTCGTCATCTGATCCATGAGGCCACATGGCGCACCCGCGATGTAATTCTCCGCCCATTGGCATGCGATCGCGATGTCTTCCGCGGTCATCCCCGCGCCATACTGAGCGGAGATCACGCCGAGACACGCCACTTCCAGCGCGGCGGACGAGCCCACGCCCTTGCCCTCGGGGACCTGTGACTCGATCACGAGGCGGAATCCGTTCGTCGGCGCAGCGCGATTGGTGGGACGTCGCCGCAGACATGCGTGCACTACGCCGAGCACGTACGCGGCCCATCGCTGCTCTTCGTGAACGTCGAAGAACGCAGTGAGCTTGTCCGGGGTGTCCAGCGCGCCGTCGAGCAGCGCTTCGAGCGTGACGTCCAGTCGATGCTCGGCGCCTTCGCGCAACGAGATGATTTCGACGGTTGCGTCGCCGCGCGGTTGGAGCAGCGCCGTTGTCCGGCGGTCGAGTGGGAGCTGCAGCACGAGCGATCCGCTATAGTCCGCGATGCCGCCCATCACGTCCAGCCTGCCGGGCGCGCTGGCGATTCGCGCCGGAATGCCCGGTAGCATGCACGCGCGCACGGCCGCGCTGATCATGACTGGAGCATCCCGCGCCGCGCGAGCGCGGCGCGCAGCGCGGGTTCGATTCGATGACGCAGCATCGCGTTGGCATACCCCACCCAGGCGACATCGGTAGCCAGGTCGAAGGGCGCATCCAGCGGGTGGCAGTTGGGATCAGTGACGACGACGCCCAATTCTTCGGCGATGAGGACAGCGCACAGATCGTACGGATGACAGCAAAGCGGTCTGTCCCATGCTCGCTCGGCAAGGGTGTTCGTCATCAGCGGACGAATGTCGGCGACGAAGCGATCGTGTCCGGCCATCAGTTCATAGAGTTGCCCGCCTGTCGAGATATACTGGTCCTCGAAGCACAGCGCCTTCCCGGGAGACGGGGCACCCTCCACCGCGAACGCGATTTCGTCGTCGATGGCGGCGAGTACGTCGCGGGCGCCGGGAAAGAAGCGCGCAAGCGATGCGAATCCGTGCGCGATCGACTCGGCGCGCGACGGACGCAGCGCAAGCAGTTCGCGCGCACCAGTAAGCCGATTGATGCGGCGCGCGTGACCTCCTTCGCCGCGCTCGGCCCAGAGCTGATCGCAGAGATGCTGCTTCACCAGCGGAATTTCCGTCTGGACAGCGAGGACGATGTCGCGCAACCGCGTGTCGTCGCCGCGGTTGGGCGCCACACCAGTGAGGATCCATCCAGGGCGCTTCTGGTACATGAGCCCGCGCGTGCCGTCGATGGGATCGACGAGAAATCGCCACTGGCAATCGCGCTCGGACGCGCCAATGGGCAGCACCAGTCCCTCGACAGGCAGCCCCTCGGCCACGAGGCACAACGGTTCGTCGAACGCGATATCACCCAGCCCTTCGATGAGCGTCCGCTCACTGACCTTGTCCACCGCATAGATCGTGTCGCCCAGGTCGTCAGCGGCCACCGCGGCCATATCCTCGGTGTTCTGCCATTCCCATGCGGCCACGACGGAGTCGCGGATGCGATCGTGCAGTGCGAGCACGGCCGGCAGCAGATGATGAGCGTCGGACATCAGCCGCGGGAACGAAAGTGCACGTCGCCCATGGCGCGGAGCTCAGCCGCCTTTTCTTCGGGCGCCGTGTCGTTGAGGAAATTGCCGCCGCCGATCTCCGGGCCGGCCAGGTACTTGAGCAACCCTGGTTTTCGCAGCGGCGGGTGGATTTGAATGTGGAAGTGAAATCCGGCATGCGTCCGCCCGTCCGTTGGCGCCTGATGCAGTACCATGACATACGGAAACGACAGGCGCCAGAGGTTGTCGAGTCGCACCAGCGTTTCTCTCAACACCGCGGCCAGATCGCCCAGCTCGTGCGCCGACAGGTCGGCGAGACTCGCGTGCGTGGCGCGTGGCGAAATGTACGTCTCGTACGGATATCGGGCGAAATACGGTACGAACGACACCGCACCGGCGTTCCCCACGAGCATGCGACGACCGTCGCGCTCTTCGGCATCGATAATGTCCGCAAACAGCGCGCGTCCGGTTGCCGCGAAGTGTTCGGCCGCTGCCTGTGCTTCAACTTCGATCGTGCGAAAGACGAAGTTCGTGGCGTAGATCTGCGCGTGTGGGTGGGGATTGCTGACCCCGACCACATCCCCCTTGTTCTCGAACACCAGCACGTGGTTCACCTCGGGGCGTGCGCCAAGCTCTCGATATTGCTCCTGCCACGTCTCGAGCAGCCGTACCACGTGGGCAACCGGCATTTCCGCGAGCGTGAGATCGTGGCGCGGCGTGTAGCAGACCACGCGCGCGACGCCGTCGCCTCGCCGATTCCTGTAGAGGCTCGACTCGGGCGGAGCCACGTCCGGTGCCAGAGGACTGACGCACGGATGATCGTTGTCAAACACAAATACGGAGTCGTACGCCGGGTTCGTGTGCCCCGATACACGCGCGTTGTCGGGACAGAGATGGCAGTTCGGCTCATGCGGCGGCAGCCTGAGGTCGGTGCGTGCCACCGTTTCGCCGAGCCACGGCCGGCCGTCGCGGTTGGACGAGATGATGACCCACTCGCGGCGCAGTGGATGCCAACGTTCCTCGAACGTCATGTCACGCGGGCGTGAGCATGCCGAGGACACGCGGACCGCGCGCGCCCGTGGCCGAGGGAACGTTGGCGGGAAGTCCTTCCATGTGCAGATGCGCGAGCAGCGCGAAGGCGACTGCCTCTTTCGCGTCGCCATCGAAGTAGCGCGCGTCGAACGGCACCACCGGCAGCGGCGCGACCGCCTCGACGATCATGTTCACGAGCGTGGCGTTCCGCGCCCCGCCGCCGGAAATCAGCATCTCCACCACCGGCTCGGGCACGAATCGACGATACGCGTCGGCAATACTGGCGGCGGTCAACGCCGTGGCCGTGGCGACGATATCGGCGTCCGATATCGCGCCGTCGGCGCGGCACAAGGCCATGAGGCGTTGGACGTAATCGGCGTCGAACAACTCGCGCCCCGTGCTCTTCGGTGGTTCCGCGGCGAAGTACGGATCGGCGAGCAACTCCTCCACCACCGCTCGGGCTACGCGTCCGCGCTGTGCGAGTTGCCCATTTGCGTCGTAGCGTTTCGAGGGATCGAGCGCGCCAACGACGGCATCGAGGACCCCCACGCCCGGTCCCGTGTCGAAGGCGCGAACGGATTCCATCGTACCGTCGGGCGGGACGACGGTGACGTTCCCGATGCCGCCGATATTCTGCAGTGCCCGCCAGCGGCCGCCGCCGAACAGCAGCGCGTCCGCCATGGGGACGAGCGGCGCGCCCTGCCCTCCCGCGGCCACGTCGCGCGCGCGAAAGTCGCTGACGACTGACAGTCCCGTGCGCTCGACGATTACCGCCGGCGCGTCGAGCTGCCAGGTCGAATGGCCAGGCTCGTGCCAGAGTGTGTGTCCGTGACTGCCAATTGCGCGCACGTCGGCGCGCGGGACTCCCGCTTCCGCCAGCACGGCGATGGCCGCGTCAGCGAGCAGGTGGCCAAGATCGGCGGCGAGTCGGCAGTATTCCCGCGCCGTGCCTGTCCTCATTGCTCCCAGCAGTCGTTGGCGCTGCGACGACGAATACTCGTGCACGTGGTAGCCAAGCAGTTCCACGTCATACGCAGCGCCCGCCGCTGGCCTGAAGCGCGCGACGGCCGCGGAGATGCCGTCGAGCGATGTGCCCGACATCAAGCCAACGTAGACGCCTCCGGCGCGCGGCGAATCGCTCACGACACCGGCGGCGGATCGCCGCCAATCACGCGGCGAACGACGCCTCCGCCGGCGGCGAGACGCCGGAGCGCCTCCTCCCGTTCCACACCTAGTCCGTTCATGACGATCGCGACCTTCACCGACCCACCAGCCCGTTCGAGGAGCGCCCGCGCATCGTCGCGATCCACTTCACACACTTCCGCCACAATGCGCTCACTGCGATCGACCAACTTCGCGTTGGTCGCGCGCAAATCGATCATGAGATTGCCGAACGTCTTGCCAAGGCGAATCATGGCGCCCGTCGAGATCATGTTGAGAATCAGCTTCGTGGCTGTGCCCGCTTTGAGGCGCGTGCTGCCCGTCACCACCTCAGGCCCCGTGACGGCGATGATGAGAATGTCGGCGGCGGCAAACATGTCGGGCGGAGGAGGCGAACACGCGATGAGAGCGGTTCGCGCGCCAACGACGCGGGCGTGCTCGAGGGCGATTCGCACGTAGGGCGTGGTCCCCGACGCCGCGATGCCGACCACGAAATCGCCGTTGCGGACTCCGCGTGCGTCGAGGTCGATGCGCGGCTGCGCGAGGTCGTCTTCGGCCCCTTCCTGGGCACTCGTGAGTGCTGCCGCGCCGCCGGCAATGATCCCCTGTACCATGTCCGGGGGCGTACCGAATGTTGGCGGGCACTCCGAGGCGTCGAGCACACCCAGACGACCTGACGTGCCCGCACCGACGTAGAAGAGCCGGCCACCAGCACGGAAGGCGGCCTCCGCGGCGGCGATGGCCGCCGCGATGGACGCGCGTTGCGTGAGCACGGAGTCGGCGACGGTGCGGTCTTCGCCGTTCATCATGTCGACGATGGCCGCGGGGTCGGCCAGGTCAATGCTTTGCGTTCGCGGATTGCGACGCTCGGTAATGCGGGGATCAAGGGCGCGCAGAGTGTATAGCCGGTTGTCGGGAGAACGTGTCGCGGCCAGCCGGGTAGACTTCTTTCAGGACCCGATCGCCGCGGCTAAGTTACCGGTCGCCGTTCGTCACTCGCAAGCACACGGAGTATTCGTGCGTCGATTCTTCCTTCCCATTCTCTTCCTGACCGCGGCAGCTCCGACCCACGCGCAGATCATGCAGCAACGGTATCAGTTCGGAGCTCCGTCCGTGTGGGTGACGGCCGGCGCCGGTTCTCAGGACAGTTGGTCCGTGAATGACGGCAAGACGGGAAGCCAGTGGCAATTCGGCAGCAGCACGCAATACGCCGCGTCGTTGGAAAAGTCGGTGTCCAATGGGGTCAGCTTCGGTGTGCGCGGCACGACCGCTTCCGTGCCTTTGACGTATTCGTCACCGTCAGGTCCGATTGACGCCGACGCAAACGTGTCGCAGGTCTTCGCGACGGTGCACGCTGCTTCCGGCGGACAATTCCACACCGTACTCGAGATCAGCGGCGGCACGACCATCTACGCCAACTTCAAGGCGAGAGGCTCGGATGCCAAGCTGGGTACCGACTCGCCAGGCTCGGACTTCACGTACGCCTTCGGGTATGGCGCGGGCTTCGCGCTCGCACCGTCTTTTGTGCTGGACGTCGTCCGCGAGAGCACCACGGCGAAGCACGCTGACACGGGCCTTGCCGCCGGCTCGGACACGAAGTCGCGCTGGAGTACGACGCGCCTGGTCGCGCGCATTGGATTCTGAGGTTCTCGACGCACGCGAGTTCGGAGAGCGCGCACAGCACGCCTGACTCTATTTACCCGGAGCATTTGTGAACATCCGCCTCATCCTCCTCATCCTCCTCGGCGCGCTGGTAGCGGCGGCGTGTCGTTCGCAGCCAGAGCCCGTTCCCGCGCCGGCGCGCGGCGCAACCGATGTTGGAACGCCGCAAGCGTTGCCCGGCGACAGTCGTTACGTGCCCGCAGCCGACCGTCGCGCTGCGGTCTTCCCGCCCGCATGGCGGCATCAGGCCGGCCGCGCTCCGGTGTTCGGCGCACACGCCATGGTCGCGAGCGATTCACCACTCGGGAGCGCGGCGGGAGTCGAGATTCTCCGCAGCGGCGGCAACGCGGTTGATGCGGCCGTTGCGGTTGGGTTTGCGAACGCCGTCGCATTTCCCGAGGCCGGCAACGTCGGCGGCGGCGGCTACATGGTGATCCACATGGCGGACGGACGCGACGTGGCGATCGACTATCGCGAGGTCGCACCACTTGCCGCCACGAAGCGCATGTATCTCGACGCCTCGGGCGCCCTGACCGATGCAAGCGTGGTGGGTCCGACGGCATCCGGCGTGCCCGGCGCAGTCGCTGGTCTCACGGAAGCGCTCGAGAAGTACGGCACCCTGTCACTGGCGAAGGTGATGGCGCCCGCAATCCGGTACGCCGAGGACGGCATCACGGTGGACAGCGTGTTCACGAATTCGTTGCGTGGAAGCCAGCGTTTGATCGCCCGTTTCGCGGGGGGAGCGGTGTTTCTACCGAGCGGCGCGCCGGTTCCGCCGGGTACCAGGTTCAAGCAGCCGGCGCTCGCCCGCACGTTACGAGCAATCGCGGCGCGGGGACGCAGCGCGTTCTACGACGGGCCGCTCGCGGAGGAGTGGACCAGTGAGCTGCGCCGCGCCGGCGGCATCATCACCATGGCCGATCTTCGGAGCTACCAACCGGTCTGGCGCGAGCCGGTGCGCTCCACGTATCGCGGATATACCCTCCTCACCATGCCCCCGTCGTCCTCGGGCGGTGTGACGATCACCGAGACCTTGAACATCCTCGAGGGCTACGACTCGCTTCCGTCGTACGGAAGCACTGCGTGGGCGCATGTGCTCGGGTCCGCGTACCAGCGCGCGTTCATCGATCGCAATGAAAAGCTGGCGGATCCCGCATTCGCGCGAGTACCCATCGCGCAGCTCACCGACAAAGGTTACGCAGCGCGATTGCGGGCGACGATTGGCGACCGGCGAGCGACGCCCACGGCCACGATGACCGCCGCCATCCGGGACGGCATGGAGACCACGCACTACTCCGTGGTCGACGAGGCAGGCAACGCGGTCGCGACCACGACCACGCTCAACAACCTGTACGGGTCGGGGGTGTACCTCACCTCAGCGGGATTCTTTCTGAACGACGAGATGGACGATTTCGCGGCGCTGCCGGGCGCGCCGAACATGTTCGGTCTGGTGCAGGGCGAAGCGAACGCCATTCAACCCGGAAAGCGCATGCTGAGCGCCATGTCGCCCACCGTCGTACTGGCTCGCGATGGATCGCTACTCCTGGTAGTCGGCAGCCGTGGCGGGCCGCGCATCATCACCAGTACGTCCGAAGTGATTCTGAACGTGCTGGACTACCGGATGACGCTAGCCGACGCCATGAGCGCACCGCGACTGCATCACCAGGCGCTTCCCGACTCCCTGTACCTCGAGCGCGATGGGGTGCGACCGGCCGTCGCGGATTCCCTCCGTTCCATGGGGTATGGACTGTCGATGGGGCGCGGAATC
>JANYIN010000118.1 GCA_025362035.1 Gemmatimonadaceae bacterium
CGCACCTCACGTCGCGCGAGGTCGCCGACGTTCCCCCGGCACGTGCCCGGCACGTGTCGGCGCGAATACCCAGGCTTGATTGGTTCTCGACGTAGGGCGGCCGCGCTCGCGCATCGAGGACACCAAAGTTCCTCGTTGATGGCAGCCGTCGGGTAGCGCGCTCGCGTTCTGCATAAGTTCGCAGGCACGGTGAGCGAAGTTCAGTGGGCACAGATAGTTGCCGTGCCCACAGAACGCACCGCGGAGATGAATGCCCCGTCGCACCGGTGCGACAAAATTCGCGCGAGACGAGTGAAGACGGTGGAACGTTGAAGCTCGGCGTCGCGCGCATCCACCACCACCGGTGCGGCGGGGCAGCCGACAGCATGGTCGGCCTTCGTCGTGCCTTCAAGCTCGATGAGGAAGCCATGGAAGATTCGACACGATGGTACCGGCGCCTGGCGGGCGTACTCGCCGCCAGGTTGCCGGACGCGAGACTCGACGACATCAAGGACCCACGGAGGCGGCGAGGCCGCCGATGGAAGCTCGGCGCGCTGCTCGGTTGCGTCGTCGCCGGCATCTGCGCCGGTGCCAAGAGCTTGGCGCAGCTCGAGAGCATGACCGCCGAGATGGGAGCGGCGATGAAGAGGCTCTTGGGCGTCTCGCGCCGTGTCCCCGACACCACCGTGCGCGATTTGCTCTGCACGATGGAGCCTCAGCCGATTCGCGGGGCGCTCCACCGCCTCGTTCGGTCCGCCCACCGGCGCAAGGCTCTCGAGCCCGAGCGCCTTCCGTTCGGCGTCGCCACCATGGACGGCAAGGTCACGGCGATCAGCGGTTGCGATGACCTCTACGCGCAGCGGCAGTCGCAGGGAGAAGGCGAGAAACTCACGTCCTTGCTTCGTACCGTCACCTGCGCGCTGGTCAGCGCCCCCGCCAAGCCGTGCATCGACGCCATCCCCATCCCCGCAAGCACCAATGAGATGGGATACTTCGCGACGGCGCTCCGTGAGCTCGTGCGGGCGTACGGCTCGCTCAATCTGTTTCGCCTCGTCACATATGACGCGGGCGCCTGCTCGCGCGACAACGCGGACGTCGTACGCGAGCTTCATCTCGACTACCTCTTCGCGCTCAAGGGCACACAGCCCACCCTACTCAGCGAGGCCAAACGGCTGCTCGAGCCGCGGCTCGCGGTCAACGCCGACGCCACCACGGAGGACCTCGTCGGCGCCAACGTCGTCACGCGCCGCGCTTACATCACCGAGGAGATGGACGGCTTCGGCGACTGGACGCACCTGCGCACCGTCGTCCGCATCGAGTCGGAGACCCGCACGCGCGACGGCAAGCTCGTCGCGCACGAGAACCGCTACTTCCTCGCGAGCCTCAAGCGCGAAACCCTCGCCGACACGCAGTGGCTTCGCGTCGTACGCTTGCACTGGGCCGTCGAGAACAACTGCCACAACACCTTCGACACCGTCTTCTGCGAGGACGACAACCCCTGGATAGAGGACAGCCCGCAAGGCGCCCTCGCCGTCCTGCTCCTCCGCCGCATCGCCTACGACCTGCTCGCCCTCTTCAGGTCCGTGACACTGCGCTCCGATGAGCGGCGACGCATGCCGTGGGCCGACCTGCTCCGAGGCTTCGCTCACGCCTTCGTCGTCGTCACGGACGCCAATCTCGCAGGCCTGCGACTGAGGAACACAGCCGCCGCACTCGCCTGAGCCGGGCTTTTCTTCCACCGTCTTCCTCGGCTCCAGAACACATCGCGGAACTCCTGGGCTCTCGCCAACATCGCGCGCCAGCGCGATGAGATGGCGGCGTGCGACAGGTGTCACCCCGCTCGGCCTCGACGCCGACGAAAACCCGCCACCCCGCGGGAACACCGGGATCAAGCAAGATATGCACCGATCCATCCTGCGCGAGGACCCGCGAGTCTTTCTTTTCTCCTCCGCCGTGGTACGCAAATGCCCCCACGATGCCTGATTTCTTCGATGTCTCGCGCCACTTCAGCCCCGAAGAGCGCGCCGTCCGCGACACC
>JANYIN010000119.1 GCA_025362035.1 Gemmatimonadaceae bacterium
ATGCGCGTGGCCGGAAGACCAAAGGCCTGCGGTCGCGCGGGCGCGGGTACCACCATGTCGATCAAGCCTCGCACCAGTCGTTGATACCACGCTTCGTAGATCCCCGCGGCCACTGAGTTCCGGTCCACCACATCGTCCCAGGCGAGCAGCGCCTGCCGCGCACGTTCCGTCGCGGGATTCGGGGTGGGAAGGGACGCGAGCAACGGAACCAGCGCCCGCGCGGGAAGGGACGTGTAGTCGGTCTGCAGCCGCATCATGTCCATCGTCGTCAGCTTGCGGCCCGAGCCCAGCACCTCGGAGATGCGGGCCCACCGGTACGGGTCGGCCCACGTCCACCCGATGGCGTTTCGGTGCGGATACGTGTCGGGCGTCAGGTTGTTGTTCGCCGTCGCGATGAATCCCTCGGGCGGATTGAAGGAGTGCGGCTTGTCGATGATCGGGAGATACCCCGCCCAGTCGAATCGACCGTCGCCCGGAACGGGTACCAGTCCGCTGGACCGCGGGCGAATGGGCGCAATGCCGACGGCCTGCCACCCGATGTTTCCCGCCACGTCCGCCCACACCATGTTCTCGCCGGGAATATTGCTGAAGTTGCACGCCGCGCGGAATTCCTCCCACGTCTTCGCCTGGTCCATGCGCAGGGACGCCATGTAGGGCGCGCCTCCCGGCTCCAGCCATGCCGCACGCACGACGTAGGCGCGGTGCCGCGCCGTATCCTCGTACACCACGGGTCCGTGCCTGGTGTACTGGAACACCGCCTCGGTGGCCGACGCGCCCTTGACCGGAATCGTCTCGCGAATGACTCGCATCGTCTCCCAAGCACCCTTGTACTCGTACTGCGACGGATTGGCGGGATTCGTCTTGTACACGTAGAGGTCCTCGCCGTCGGTCTCGAAGACGGTCAGCCCCCACGCGCCGTGTTCGTTGTGCCCGATGGACACGCCGGGAATGACGGGCTCGCCGCCGCCGATGACGTTCCATCCCGGCGCGGTCAGGTGCACGAAGTAGCGGAGCGAAGGCGCCGCGACGGCTCGATGCGGGTCGTTCGCCATCACGGCGCGCCCGCTCAGGGTGCGCTGTCCGCCCACTGCCCAGTTGTTGCTCCCGATGTCGCGTCGCTGATTCCGGCGCATGTCCTCGCGCGCCGACGAGTCCAGCGACGCCAGCCGTCGGTACGCGGCGCTGTCCCCCCTGTACGCGGCCCTGATGTCTGACGGCTGAAATCGCACCGGCGCACGGAAGGCATCGTAGAGCGCCAGGATCGGCGCGTCGAGCCCAGCGCCGTCGATCATCGCATCGAGCGCGAGCACCGGCGCGTCGGGACCGGGATGATACCACGCGAGCTTCTGGAGCAGCGCCGCGCCGTACTTGGCGACGAAGCGTCCGTTCGCCAGCTCTTCCTCGATGTTGCCGAGCAGTCCCTGGTGTCTCGAGATCACCACCTCCGGGGTCCAGTGTCCGAGCGTGATCCCGAGCATCCGGAGCTCTGCTGGCACCAGGGCGGGATTGCGCGCGGCCTCATCGACGAAGGCGTTGACGCCGTCCACGAACGCGCCGACGATCGCTTCGCCGTGCGGGTGATAATGCGCCAGCTCGGCCTTCATGCTGCCGCGATACCGGAACAGGCGCGCGCCTCGATCGCGATCCAGTTCGCGGGCGCCGAGCACCTCGGCCATGGTGCCGGTGGCCTGTCGGCGCCACATCTCCAATTGAAAGCCGCGGTCGCGCGCGGCGGAGTAGCCCTGCGCGAAGAAGAGGTCGTGTTCGTTCGTCGCGTAAATGTGCGACACGCCCCACCGGTCACGCAGCACTTCCACGGGTCGAGTCAGGCCGGCAATGCGGAGCGTGTCACTCCGCGCCGCGAGCGTCTGGGCGCGCAGGGCGCTGACCGATGGAACCGCAAGCTCGAGGCACATCAGCGCGGCAGCCAGAGCGCGCCAAGCGCGGGGAACGCGACAGATCATGATGAGGTCGTCCTCCTCAATGTGACGAGTAGTGATGTGACCAACGTGACGAGCGAACAGTTCGTGCTGCATCGTATGGCGCACGCGCGCGATTTCCGCAATCACGCCGTGAGGCCGGTGTCGCCCGACGTGGGCGCGACGTCGCGCGACGCGAGTCCGCGATGCTCCGTCGCGAGGGCGGAGTTCCCGCCGGTGGGTGTCGTGATCCGCGACGTCAGCTCGGTGTTCGTGAACGTCAGCGTCATGGTCCGCGACGTGAGGCTCGTCGCGCGCGACGCGAGCCACGTGATCGCCGACGTCAGCTCAGTGGTTGGTGACGTCAGGTTCGGGTTCAACGGGAACAGCTTGATGCTCAGTGACGTGAGCGAGGTCGATCACCGACGTCAGCCTCGTGCGCGTCGACGCAAGCGCCGTGCATTGCGACGTTGGCGTCGAGATCACCGACGAGAGTCTGGCGCTCACCGCCAACAGCCTCGCGATCACCGACCACAGATGCGTGTTCGCCGACGTCGGTGTCGTTCGCGCCGACGTCAGCGCGCCGCTCACCGACGTCAGTATCGCCGGACGGCACCGTGAGGCTGCTCCTCTCCGACGCGAGCCTGGTCATCACGGACGGAAGACCGGTGCGCTCGGTCAGCAGGCAGGTGCGCTCGCCCGAAGGCCTCGTGCTCACCGGCGTTCGCCGCCGCTGCTCCGCCGAAGGAATCGTTCGCTCCAACGTGAGCAGTGTGCGCGGCGCGAACAGCGCTGGTGTCCCCTCTCCCGAGTCCGCGCGCACCGACGGTACATTGCACCGACCGCACACACAACAGGCCGGGCCCGGACTTTTCGAGCGCCGCGCCACACCTCATTGGCGAGTGCAGATCATGGTGACAGTTCGACGCGTCGTTCTCGGCTGGATGCTGGCCGCGGCCCTGTCAGTTCACGCGCGCGATGCGTTGGCGCAGCAGGTGAACGATCCGGAATACACGGCGAAGATCCGCGAACTGACGCCCAGCGATCCGCACTGGAAGTTCACCACCGAGTTGGTCGATCATCTTCCGGCCTCAGCCACCGTGCCGACGCCGCTCAAGGTGCTGGGTTATGTGCCTGGCACGGTGGGACGCTTGTCGCGCACGGAAGACATCAACCGGTACTTCCGAGCCGTCGCTGCGGCCTCGCCGCGGGTCAAGCTGTTCTCACTCGGCTTGAGCGAGGAAGGGCGCGAGATGATCATCGCCGCGATCTCCGACTCGCAGACCATCGCCCACCTGGACGAGTACCGCGCCATGGCGGCGACGCTCGCCGATCCGCGCGGCGTTGCCGACGGGGAGCGGGCACGTCTCATCCATGACGCCAAGCCGCTGTACTGGCTGACCGGAACCATTCACGCGCCGGAGACGGGCAGCCCCGAAATGCTGATGGAGTTGCTGTACCGCCTGGCCGTGGAGGACTCACCCTATGTGACGGAGATCCGCGATCACGTGATCACCCTGATCACGCCCGCCACGGAGGTGGATGGTCGCAATCGTATCGTGGATCTGATCGAAGAGGAGAAGGCGTTGAAGCTCGGGCGCGGCGGCATCCCCACGGTGTACTGGGGGAAATACATCGCGCACGACAACAATCGTGACGGCCTCATGATGAGCGTGAAGCTCACGCAGCACATGAACGAGGGCTTTCTGCACTGGCATCCCACGATCATGCACGACCTGCACGAATCCGTGCCGTTTCTCTACACCAGCACCGGCACCGGCCCGTACAACGACGAATTCGATCCCATCGTGGTGGACGAGTGGCACACGCTGGCCTATCAGGAGATCACGGAGCTCACGAAGCGCGGGCTACCGGGCGTTTGGACGCACGGGTTCTACGACGGCTGGGCGCCCAACTACATGTTCTATGTTGCCAACGGCCATAACTCCATTGGACGGTTCTACGAAACGTTCGGCAGCTCCGTCCCGGAAACGATGGAACGCACCGTCCCTGGGGCATCGCAGCGCGCATGGTACAGGTCCAATCCGCCACTTGCCAAAGTGAAATGGTCTCTGCGCAACAACATAAACCTCCAGCAGTCCGGCCTGCTATTCGGCCTGGGAAATATGGCGGACAACAAAGAGCGGTTCCTGTTGAATTTCTATACCAAGGGGAAGCGCTCGATTGCAAAAGCTTCTACGGAGGGGCCTGCCGCGTATGTCATTCCGGCGGACGACGGACGGCCCAACGAGGCGGCG
>JANYIN010000141.1 GCA_025362035.1 Gemmatimonadaceae bacterium
CAAGCGGGTGCAGATCTCGGGTACGAAGTGCACGGTGATCGACGGTCCATTCGCCGACACGAAGGAGCTGGTCGCCGGCTTCATGCTGTGGGAAGTAGCGTCGATGGAAGAGGCCGTGGCATGGGCGAAGAAGGCGCCGTACGCATCGGATTCCGAAGTCGAGATTCGCCCTCTGTACTCGTTGGAGGATTTCGAGAAGTGGGATCGAGGAGAGGTATGAGCTCGCGTCGCATCATCGAGGCCTCGCGGCGCCAGTGAGCAGCGATTACTCGCGGTCCGGAGCGCGTTGCGCCTCGCCGAGGTGGTCGAATCGGGCGTTGCCCTTGAGGGTGGCAAAATCGCCATCCAACTTCACCCATTCCGGCGTCAGCGGATATGGCGGGCGAGTGATCTCCTCGAGCAGGCTGATCGCCTGGTGCGGCATCCCGAGGCGCGCGAACGCCCGAACTGCGCCCGCCACCGTTGTCGGGTCGATGGGTCTCGCCTTGGATCCCATTTGCCGGGCCGAAGACGTCACGAAGTTCGCGGCACGGATGGCGTCCTCCCGACGTCCAAGAATCGCCAGCACCATCGCCCGGTTGCCTTCCACTCGGGGACTGCGCTCGTCGGCACCAACCGCATCGTACGCAACGATGGCCGTGTCGGCGTAGGCACGCGCCCGGATTGAATCACCAGCGAGGTCGCTCTCGTGTGCGACGACGAACGCCCACGCGCCCCGATCGCCGCCGAACATCTCCGGTCGAGCGTGCAGCCGCAAGAAGGTATGGCCCTCAACGGGAATGGCGAGGTGGTCAAAGCGCAGGGCGAGGCCCACCAGCTGCCGTGCGGAGTCGACGGCGGTCATGCCGGCGCGCACGGTACTGATGGCGCCGGGCAGGTCACCCTTCGCCAGCTGGATTTCAGCCCGCAAGCGAATCTTGTCGACGTCATGCGGAGCAAGCGCGATGGCGCGGTCCGCGTAGTAGGCGGCACGGGGAAAATCACGTTGACCCTTGTACTCATGGGCCAACGCCTGGGCCACAGCTGACGATCGCGGATCGACCGCAGCCGCGGCCTCCAGGTGTGCGATGCCCTCTTTCGTCTGGGAGTCTTCCAGCTCGAGGTCGGCAACCTGGCGGAGAAGGTACGACCGGCGCGGCGCCGCCTTGAGCGCTTCGCGATACTCGACCAGGGCGAGGTCACGCTGGGCGCCGATGTGCGCGTAGTAGTTGCCCAGCGCCTCATGGCTGAAATCCTGATCCGGTGCGAGCTGGATCGCCCGCTGCGCGGCGGCGAGGGCCGACACATCAAGGCGAGGCGTCGGGCTTCCGATCAGAGATTCGGTAACATAGATCTCTGACAGATAGG
The DNA here is from genome assembly GCA_025362035.1 of Gemmatimonadaceae bacterium. Lineage (GTDB taxonomy): Bacteria > Gemmatimonadota > Gemmatimonadetes > Gemmatimonadales > Gemmatimonadaceae > AG11. Next base: position 1,348 of record JANYIN010000141.1, read on the forward strand.
CCCAGGCTTCCGCGTAGTTCGGATCGAGCCGAAGTGCCTGCTTGTAGGCCGCTTCGGCGCGGTTCTGTACATCGAGTGTGGAACCCGTGAGCTCGACGTGTTGCCCGCGGCGAAGCGCCTCCCATGCCGCAACCTTCGTAGTCGAGCGACGCGCAAACGCTTGCTGCTCATCCGGCGTGATCTGTACGGCTAGCTGCGACGCGACCTTGATCGCGATATCGCTCTGCACGGTGAGGAAATTGAGTGAATCGCCCAGAAAGCTGCCCTGCCACACAGAGACCGGGTCCTGGGTCGAGTCGACGTGGATCAACTCCGGCGCAATGCGGACCGCTAGGCGACCGCGGCCAGTCGGGTCCGGGCGCACCCGTCCGATGAGTAAATAGTTGACGTGGAGCTCGTTCGCGACCTGCCGCAGCGGCTTTTGCGTGCGACGATACTGGGAGGAGCTGCCGCCGCCCCTGACGCGGAGGGCGGGCAGGGCAATGAGACGTGAGCGAACCTCGTCCGTAATGCCGTCGGCGGCGAAGGCCACCGCCGTGTCGCCAAGATCGTCGAAGGGCAGTACGGCAAGACGGGTCGCCAGTTCGCCGCGGCTTGCGGTTGTCGCCGCCTGTGGCGAGATCGACCAGCCGCTGCGGCTGATTGCCCACGCGGCGGCGACAATCACGACTGCAGCGGCTCCAACCCACATGTTGCGTTTGACCGCCGGCCGCCTGTGGTGGGGCGGTGCCACGCCTGCATGATCCCGCGGCAGTGCCATTGCCGAGGCGTCCTCGCCCCGATCGAGTGCCGCAAGGATCTCGTCCGCGGACGCCGGCCGATCGTCGGGACTCTTCGCCAGACACCGCATGACCAACGCACCGATGCCAGGCGCCACCCCACGCGCAGCCCAATCGACCGGCGGAGGCGGCTCGACCACGTGCGCCGCGATCAACTTCTGCGCCGACGTCTTGTGAGCGAACGGATGACGGCCAGCGAGCGTCTCGTAGGCGATGACACCCCACGAATAGAGATCGGTGCGTGCGTCCACGTTGTCGCCGGTCGCTTGCTCGGGCGCCATGTAGCCCGGTGTGCCAAGGGAGATGCCGAGGGCGGTGAGGGTCGAACCGCCGAACGTCTTGTCCACGGCGCCCTCGTCCCTGGCGGTTTTCGCTCCGGCGATTGCCTTGGCGATGCCGAAGTCGGTGACGACCGCCGTTCCCGAGGAGATCAGGACGTTTTCCGGTTTGATGTCGCGGTGTACGATGCCGTTCCGATGCGCATAGGCGAGCGCACTGGCGATGTTGCGCAGGATTCCGATGGATTCGGAAACCGACGGCGGCGAGCCGGCATCGAGCCGCTGCCGCAGCGACTGGCCGTCGACGAACGGCATCGCGTAGAACGGCAACCCGCCCATCGTCTGTCCGGCGGCGAGCAGCGGAACGATGTGCGGTTCTTGCAGCGACGCCGAGAGCTTGATCTCGCGAGCAAACCGGTCGCGCGACAACCCCTCCGCCAGACTCGGCGACAGCACCTTGATGACGACGAGGCGACCGAGCGCTTCTTCGCGCGCGATGAACACCCGCGACATCCCTCCGCCTCCCAAGTCGCGGACCGGCGTGTATGCCCCGCCCTCCGGCAGGAGCATCGCATCGAGCAGTTCGGACATCGGCGACAGGGAGCGGGTCGTGCGGCAGGGACTTCGTCGCTGTTGAAACTACTCGGGGGCGCTGGCGCCAGGAAGCTCAGCGCCTTGAGCTCACGACACCGCGCGCGGCCACGCGGTAGACGATGCGGTATGGCGCATCAACCACCTCTGCAGCGACGCATCGTCAACCTCGGGCACGACACGACCGGACAGCGGACACTGCGTGAGGCGCTCGATGGAGGTGAAGAGGCGGTCCGGTCACTTGTGGCATGCAGAGATTACGCCAGCTTACTGCCAAGGTAACCCGTCGCGAGCCAAGACGATAAACCGCGTCGCCAATGGCGATACGTGACGACGGTGAACAGTGACTTCCGTTAACGGTGTGCTCCGGTGAGCCGCGCGACGCAGATGAGGACGAGGATCGTGATGAGCAGAAGATAGCCGCGCAGCACGCGGAGGGACGGTTGCCTTCACCGCGTACGGCGCGGCGGCACCATGGCACACCAACCAAGCTGCACGTCCAAGCTGCTGCACCGTGTACTGGCACACTCCACGCTTCACTTCGAATTGATGACCACTCTTCGCGCTGTATTTGCCATGGCGATGTTCGCCATGCTTCCCAGTGTCTCCGCGGCTCAGCGAAGCACAGGCGTCCCGTATCGTGACGTGCGTCTCTCCGTCGAGCGCCGAGTGGACGACCTTCTCGGTCGCATGACGCTCGAGGAGAAGGTGGCGCAGATGCAGAGCTTCTGGCTGCAGGGGAAGTCGACGATCACCGATAGCACCACCGGTCGATTCGATCCGGCGCATGCGACGCGCTGGTTCCGCGTTGGTATCGGCCGCATCGAACGGCCGAGCGAGGGTCACGGCGCGCGGGCGGAGGCGGAGTACACCAACGCGATCCAGCGATGGGTGCGCGACAGCACCCGGCTTGGCATCCCGGTACTCTTCCACGAGGAAGCGCTCCACGGTCTGGCGGGCTCCGAGGCGACCAGCTTTCCGCAGGCGATCGCCCTCGCGAGCGCGTGGAATCGCGAGCTCGTCGACCGCGTCTTCACCACTGTCGCCGCGGAGACTCGCGCGCGCGGGGCGCATCAGGTGCTCGCGCCCGTGGTGGACGTGGCGCGCGAGCCGCGATGGGGACGCATCGAGGAGACCTACGGCGAGGATCCTTATCTCGCTTCGCAACTCGGTGTTGCCGCCATCCGCGGCTTCCAGGGCGCTGGACGACTCACTGGCGCTACGCCGTCGATGCCCTCGGATCGCGTGATCGCAACGCTCAAGCACATGACGGGGCATGGGCAGCCGGAGTCCGGCACCAATATCGGACCCGCGCCGCTGGGCGAGAATACATTGCGCAATTACTTCTTTCCACCCTTCGAGGCGGGAGTGAAAGAGGCGCACGCCGGGAGTCTGATGCCGTCATACAACGAGGTGGACGGTGTCCCCTCGCACGCCAACGTGTGGATGCTGCGCGACGTGCTGCGCGGCGAGTGGGGCTTCGACGGCACGATCGTCTCCGATTGGAATGGGATAAGCGACCTTGTCACCCGCCATCACGTCGCCGCCGATACGGCCGACGCGGCCCGGCTTGCGCTGGCCGCGACGGTCGACGTCGCCCTTCCCGACATCGCAGCGTACGCCCCGCTCGTTGATTTGGTGAAGGCCGGTCGCGTCTCACGGCGCTCGATCGATGCAGCCGTGCGACGACTCCTGCGCGCCAAGTTCGCCCTGGGCCTGTTCGAGAATCCGTACGTTGACGCGGCGCGCGCCGACAGCATCTCGGGTGCCGTGGCGCACCGCGCGCTCGCGCTCGACGCAGCGCGTCAGTCGATCGTGCTGCTCAAGAACGATGGCGGTGCACTACCACTCAACGTCGATCGGTTCAGGCGCATCGCGGTGATCGGGCCGCACGCCGGCGAGGTGCTGCTTGGCGGCTATGCGGGGGAGCCGCGCTACTCCGTCAGCATCCTGGAAGGAATTCGACATCGCGCGAGCGGCGCGACGGTGGAGTATGCGGAGGGTGTGCGTCTCACGGAGGACAGTACGTTCACCACGGCGCCGCAGCCGCACCTGGGCAGCGTGTTGTCGGCGGCGCGCTGGCAGGAGCTCCGTGTGGTACTCGGCGATTCGGTGTTCAACGAGCGGCGCATCGTGGAGGCCGTCGCGCTCGCACGCGACTGCGACGTGGCAATCGTCGTTGTGGGGGACAACGAGATGACGTCGCGCGAAGCATGGGCGGAGGATCATCTTGGCGATCGCAGTTCATTGGGACTCGTGGGCCAGCAGGAAGAGCTCGTGCACGCGATCCAGGCCACCGGGAAGCCGGTCGTTCTGGTGCTGATCAACGGACGACCCCTCTCCATCCCACGCCTCGCCGCGAGTGCACCCACCATCGTCGAGGGGTGGTACCTGGGTCAGGAGACCGGGACGGCGATCGCCGAGGTGCTATTCGGTGACGTGAACCCGAGCGGCAAGCTGCCCGTGACGGTGGCGCGCGATGTCGGACAGCTTCCGATGTTCTACAACCACAAGCCATCGGCGCGCCGAGGCTATCTGTTCGACGAGACGACGCCGCTCTGGCCGTTCGGCTACGGGCTGTCGTACACGTCGTTCACCTATGGTGCGCCACGCGTTGCCGCCTCGCGCATAGCCGCGAAGGGCGGCACCACGCTCACGGTAGACGTGACGAACTCCGGCTCACGCGACGGCGACGAGGTAGTGCAGCTCTATGTTCACGCCAGGGTGAGCCGCGTGACGCGACCGGTGATGGAGCTCCGCGGCTTCGAGCGCGTGTCGCTCAAGCCCGCCGAAACGCGCACGGTGAGCTTCACGATCGACTCGAAGACGCTCGGCTACTACGGACAGGGGAACAAGTGGGTCGTCGAACCGGGTGCGTTCGATCTCATGGTGGGGGGAAGCTCCGCGCAGACGAAGAGCGTCGCGCTCGACGTCGGGCCGGTTGAGGGCCCGATCGCTGGATTCCACCGTCGTCAGCGCCTACCATCGCCCTGACCTTGGGTCGCAGACGTTCAGCGCGCACTCATTTCGTCGACGCTATCGTCCCGCGCCCGCGGCCACCGAATCGACGTGGATCGCCGTCATCATCCCCGCCTCGAGATGCTCGGCGATATGACAGTGCAGCATCCACACACCGGGATTGGACGCATCGACCAGAAGATCGACGGTCGAGCCGACTGGAATCAGCGCCGTGTCCTTCCACACGAGATTCTTCGTGGCCACACCGTCTCGGGCGATAACGAGCATGCGTTGGCCGTGCAGATGGATGGGATGCTGCATCGGATGGAACGACTTCGGATCGTTGAAGATCCGGATCTTCACCACCGAGCGCTGCGCGACGTGCCAGTCGATATTCATGTTCTCCTGGCCCGTTGCGTCGTCACGAAGGATCCATCGCACCTGGCGCGCCGTCGATAGCCAGTTCATGTCCGGCATGCCGTCCACCCACTCCACGGGAGCGAAGTAGGCGGTGTCCACATTCATGAACTGCACGGTCGCGAGGGGCAGGGTGTTTGCGGCAACCGTGAGGGTCAGCGTCTTGTCCGGAGCCTTGTCGAAGTATTTGCGATAGCGTGCAATGTCGCGCGACACGGCGTCGTTGGCGCGCAGGGCAGCGAACTGCGCTCCGAAATCGTGCGCCGCCGGCACGGCAGCCACGGCCACGCTGCCGAGTGTATCGACTTCGGAGGTGAATTCGCCGAGATAGTGATTGATCGACTGAACGGCGTTCACGATGGTGAACCTGCCCGGCCGATCGAAGCGCACCTCCACGATGTAGCGCTCGGCTGGCGCGATCACCACGCTGGCAACGCGCTCCTCGCGTTCGAACCTGCTCACGTCCGATGCGACTATTTTGATGGGCGCGCCCCCGAAGGACAGGTTGAAGGTGCGAGAGCTAGCGACATTGGTGATGAAGAAGCGGACGACATCGCCCTTTTGCGCGCGCAGCGAATAGCGTGGCTCGCCGTTGACGAGCAGGACGTTGCCCACGCGCCCCATGAGAGCGTAATCCGCACTCTCCTTCCCGAAGGGAATGAGCGTATCGCCGTTGATGAGTATGTCATTGAGCACCAGCGTCTGTTCGCGATTCACCGGCGAGTAATACTCGGGCTCCGGCGCGTCGACGCGCATGTTGCCGAAGAGTCCCATCGCCTGCTGGATGTCCTCGCGCACATGCGGGTGATACCAGTAAAAGCCGGCGTCGGGAAAGTGCACGGTGTAGGTGAAATCCTTTCCGGACGCGACTTCGGCCTGCGTGAGTCCGGGCACGCCGTCGAAGCGATTATCCAGACGCACTCCGTGCCAATGCACCGCGCTCGGCAGGTCGATGCGGTTGTGGAATCGCACCGTGATCGAGGCGTTCTGTGGCACGCGAATGAGTGGCCCCGGCGACTGCCCGTTGAACGCGTACATCACGTACGAGTGTCCCTTGATGGTTCGACGCACGAGCATGGCGGTCAGGTCCAGCGTATCGCCGTTCCTGAGCCGCGTCAGCCGAGATGCCATGGCGACGGGCAACGAGCGGGAATCGACGCCGACGCCCGGCAGAAATGACGTGACCGCGGGCGTGAGTCCGACGAGCCCCGGAATCATCGGCATTCCCTTTGGCATGGGAACCGGCATCGCCATGCCCTCCATGTCAGCACCGGCGGTCATCGCCATGGGAGCGCCGCCTGCAACGGGTGACGTTGTCTTCTTCCGCTTCGATGTGGTGCCTCGCGTGCCGACGCGGCTCGAATCACGCATGCCACGCATGCCACGCATGCCGGACATGCCGGGCATTGCTGGTGACTTCTTGGCCGGCGCCGAATTTTGAGCGGACGCTGGCACGGCGAGGACGGCGAGCAGGGCAGCCGCGCAGGGTAGTCGGAACATCACGGTGGCAATCCCCGGAACAGCGGATGACTCAGAAACGACTGCAGCCACCCACTGGGCGATGTGCCGTGGAGAATGGTGGGGCCCGAGTGAGCGCGTGGCTCCGGACTCGACTCCGCCGTGATCACCAGCAGGAACTTGTTCAGCTCGGCATGGCCTACCACGCTGGTCCCGTTCGTCACGCGTCCCAAGCGGTGCCACTCGGTAAGGTCTGTCGTGACTGCCCAGGCGACGTACGTAGAAAACGCACCGAGCGTCGCGGGATCGGGCAGGCCCGATGCGTCGATCCGAACGTCGTAGCTCGCGCGCCCGTCAGCCGTGACGGCGACGCCGAACGGTGACTCGGCAAACACGAGCCTTGCGTGTCCCTGCGCCGTAGGGGAGGCGGGCGTGTTGAACAACTCGATGTCGAACGGGCCGTCGGTGCCGCAGAAGAGCGAGACGAGGAGCAGGGTGCGCCCGAACCAGAACGCACCCGTCACGACAGGGTGGGCCCCGTCACGGGACGATGGCCGGCATCATCCTGTCCGGCCCGTGATCCCAGTCCTGTACGCTCGAAATGTTGGGCATGCCGTAGTCATGTCCGTTCCAGCCGTTGAACCCATCCATCTTGAACAGCCACAGTCCGCTGCGCATGTCGGACAGAACGATCAGGCCATCGTAGTTGCGGACGTCTACGCCAAAGGCACCCTGCTCGACGCTCGTGGTGCTCTGCCACCCGTTGCTTGGCGACCCGCCGAAGCCGTGCTCGTGTTCGCACTCGCACGTGTACCACGCGCCATCGGTCTTGGGATGCTTTGGGTCCTTCAGATCGAAGACCTGGAGTCCGTCCTCGTATGCAGACACGAACACGTATGGCCAGCGCACTTCGTGATTGTGCGAGAGATCGCGCCAGTCCGCGGTCCACGCGCTGATGGGCTGATCGATGTTCTGCGTCTTTCCGCTCTGCCCGTCACGCAGATCCCAGATCCGAAGCGGCGTGTACTGATATTCCGTCTCGGTCACCGCGTATCGACCATCGGGCGACGGCGTGAACGTATGCGCGATGTCCATGCCGAGACTCGTGATGGTGAACAGCTGCTTGGCCGCTGCCGGGTGTGTCACATCCCACACCGAATACCCACCCAGTCCTGCGCCGTAGAACTTGTCCTGCTTCGTGGTGGGATCGTACCCGACGTAGAAGTCGTGATAGCCGCCGCCACCGATCTGCTTGAACGGCGTTGGATTTGGCACATCGCCAATGAGCCAGGTGCTCTCCGGCGCACCACTCACGACCTTGGCCAAGTCGAAGATCAGTGCCTTCGACTGATTGATCGTCGCGAAATACAGGACGCTGCCATCGGAGTGCTTGTACGCGAACGTATTGTGAAAGCCGCCGGGCGACGCGGGATAGCGGATGCGCGCCACGACCTTCACCTTGGCCGGGTCGGGCAGGCCGGTGACGTCGAAGATGACCGCGCCAAGATCCGCGTCCGGGCTGCCCTGCATGAACTGGAAGGACTGCGCGTAGTAGTACTTGTTGCCGATCTTGAAATACTTGCCGTCCATGGCGCCGATGCCCCGATGAAGCTCGGGGTTCTCGATCGTCCAATCGAAGATCTTCTTTGGCGCCGACGTGTTGCTGATGTCGTAGATCTGCGTGTCGAAATTCACGAAGCCGCAGATGTACACGTAGGGCCGGTCCTTATCCTGCTCCATCTCGATGTCGGCGGCTTTCCACGGGCCCGGATGGCTCACGACATGGGCCAGCACGTGCATCTTTTCGGTGCCCGCCCGCTTCTGGTCCGATGCCTTGAGCGAGACACCGGGATCCTGCGCACGTGCGACCGTGGCAAGCGCAAGAAGAGCGATTGGAAGAGCGACCGTTCGGCGCATGCCGGACCTCGTGTCTGAAGGAAGGAGAAGTCGCGAAAGGCGCAGGCCGCGACGATATCGGATTATGCCGACCGCGTCGAAGTTGGGCAAGCTTTACCGCGCCTGAGCCGGCTTGTACACACGCACGTAGTCCACGAGCATTGTCGCGGGCAGCATCGCGTCCGTCCGGGGATCACCGTCGAAGTTACCGCCGACGGCGAGGTTCAGGATCATGTAGAACGGCTGATCGAACACCCACTTGCCAAAGCGTTCCACCTGCTGCCGCGTGACCTGGTAGTGCAGTGCATCATCGACGAAGAATTCAACGCGCAGCGTGTCCCATTCGACGGCATACGTGTGGTAGTCAGCGATGGACCCGCGCTCGAATGTGTTCCGGTGCGCAAAGGGCGTGTCGCCCGAGTACCCTGGGCCATGTAACGCCGAGCTCGTCGTCGTTGACTGGCTCCCGTGATTCTCCATGACGTCGATCTCCCCGCACGCTGGCCACGGCATGGCCGGGAAGCCGCTGCCCAGCAGCCAGAATGCCGGCCAGAGCCCCTGTCCTTCGGGCAGCTTGATGCGCGCTTCGACGCGGCCGGCCGTCACGTTGACCTTTCCGCGCGTCGTGATGCGGGCAGATGTGTAGCGACACGGGCCGTAGTAGCAGCGCAACCCTGCGGGCGCGGGCAAAGCAACGATCGTCAATTGCCCCTGTCCATTGAGCGAAGCGTTCTCGCGCGTGGCGGTATAGAACTCCTTCTCGTTATTACCCCATCCGCAGTTGCCTGACGGGCATCCGTCGGCGGAATCGAACCGCCATTTGAGGCTGTCGAGTGGGGCTCCCGCAGGCCCGTCGAATTCGTCGGTCCACACCGGCATCCACGGGGTCGTCGCGAAAACCGGGACGCGCGCGCACGCGAGCGTGGTGGCGAGAGCGACGAGACTCGCGACAGCGCCGAATCGGACTCGTGAAGAAGGTGTCATGTGCGTATGGTTGGGAGGAGGCACTCCGCAGGCGCACAACGTACTGCATTCGGCGTCCTGTCGTTTGGCTGAGCCAGGCAACCGTCCTCGACCTGCTTACCCGCGTCTCATGAATTCAATTGCGAACACCAGGCGACTGCTTTTCTTGCTTCTGGGCCCCGTGCTCGCGGCACTTGGCTGCGGCTCCCAAGAGCGCAGTGAAGCCGATTCAGCGCCCGTGCTGCCCTTCGCGTCCGCGCCGCTGTACATGTTCGCAGGCGCGGACACCGTGCGGCTATGGGCTCAAGTGGCCAGGAGCGCCGACCAGCAAACGCTCGGACTCATGGAACGGCGCCACCTCGCTGATACGGCCGGGATGATCTTCCTCTATCCATCCGAGCAACCTCCATCGGCCGGCTTCTGGATGTTCCGCACCCGCATCCCACTGGACATTGCCTTCGCGGATTCGCTCGGAACGATTCGAGCGATTCAGCATATGGTCCCATGCCCCACCGATCTGGCGCAGGGGTGCCCGTCGTATGCGCCAGGCGTACCATATCGCTCGGCGCTCGAAGTCAATGCCGGATATTTCGCCCGGCATGGACTGGACATCGGAAGCCGAATCGGCCTCCCGGACACACTACGGTAAATGAGTGCCGCGTGCGCGCGGCGCAGTAGGGCTCTTACTGCGCTACTGCTCGACCTGCAAACGGCAGACGCCATTTCCGCTGCCTGCTCGTTTTGCTCATGACTCGCTCCACGACGATCGGAACAAGGATGGACGAGGCGACTGTAAGGAGAAGGCGTAGTCCCGGGTGCGGGATGAAGCGCGTCAGGCGACGCGAGATATGGCCGTGCAACAGCCGAGTCGCAATCGTGCGCAGCAGCATGTGGTTGCTCCATTGAGTTGGGGGTCGTTCAGCTCAGTGTCATACCCTTGCGCGACGCGTTGGTTCTGATCCGCGACGGAAAGCGGGCTCGACATGGCTCTCGGCCGGCTTACGGCGCTGTTCCACCACCGGGAAGCGCCTGATTCCACATCTCTCTGGTGATTCGCCACCCGCCGGCCGAACGATGCAACACGAGCAGCATCTTGCCCCAGCCGTCAAATGGTGGCTTGTCGGCGGCGAGATTCACGATCTGATGCTCGGTGCACCACTCCGACGCCCAATTACCGGAGATCTCCAGTCCGTGGCACTGCATGGTGAAACTCTCCATGCGCGCTCCCGGATACGCGGCGGTCACCGTGTTCAGGAAGTCGCCGATGGCCTTCTTCCCCTCGATCGGCTTGGTGGACGGCAGCAGGCTCACGCCGTCGTCCGCCCACAACGCGAGCGCGGCTCCGTTGTCCATGCGCCGTGTCGCGTCGGCGAGTGACTTATTGAGCGCTTCGATCTCTAACGCCGCATTCGAGGTTGCCGCCTGCGCAGGCAACGCGCGCGACGCGAAACAGAGTGCAAGGAATACGGCACACGACACTCGCATGGTTCGACGGATGTTAAAGGGCGAAGAGGCGGTTTCAGCGGGCGACAGTGGAGTCCGACCAGCCTGCGGGGAGGCCGGCCTCACGGAAGGTGGTGGAATCGACCACCGCTTGCCAGAGGCGAGGCTGCCGCATGGTGCATATGGACCCGTTCACGTGGGTGGGCCCTCTTGCCGTGACGAATTCGTGTCACATCTGACGCTGTCACTCGATATCATGATTCATGCGTTTCCCTTCCGTGCGATGTCTCGTCCTCAGCGCACTGCTACCCGTCGCCGCGCCGCTCGCGGCCCAACGCCCGATTCATCAGCGGCCGGAGGGCACTCCGGTATCGGTCGTCCAGTTCATCTTCACCTCCGATGCGCACTACGGGCTCAAGCGCGCGTCGTTTCGGGGGGCCGTCAACGTGGATGCCCACGTGGTGAACGCAGCGCTGGTCGCGGCCATCAATCGTGTGGCGTGGTTGACCCTGCCCGCCGATTCCGGTGTGCGCGCCGGCGAGAAAGTAGGGGCAGTTGACTACGTCATCGATGGCGGCGACATCGCAAATCGCTCCGAGGCCGGCGTGCAGAGTGCTTCGGCGAGCTGGCGGCAATTTGTCTTCGACTACCAGCACCATCTCACCCTGCGCGGGCCGGATGGGCAACGAACGCGAGTCCTGGCGATTCCTGGCAACCACGACGTCTCCAACGCCGTCGGGTTCTACCGTCTGATGCAGCCGGCGAAGGATGCGAGCTCGATGGTGGGGCTGTTCAATGAGATGCTTGCGCCGACCAAACCGCGTACGACGGGTACCTACGACTACGCGCGCGACAAGGTCCACTTCTCTCGAGAGGTTGGCGGCGTCCACCTATCCTTCGTGAATGTTTGGCCCGACTCCGCGGAGCGTCTCTGGCTTGCGCACGACCTCGCCGCAGTGAGCCCGAACGTGCCGGTGCTGCTGTTCGCACACGATCAGCCTGCCGTGGAGGCGAAGCACTTTACGAACCCCAACCCGCCGTTCGACATCAACAGCCGAGACAGGTTCGAGAACCTTCTCGCCGAGCGCTTCAAGGACGCACTGGATCCCGGTGTGGGGGACGACCAAACTCTCGGCCCCACGCTCAAGAATATCACGAGCGACATCGAACAGCGCGGGTTCGTGCGCTTCGTGCGCGAGCACCCCGCGATCAAGGCGTACTTTCACGGTAACAGCAATTATCACGAGGCGTACGTGTACTCCGGTCCGGACGGCGACCTCGCGCTGAACGTTTTTCGCGCGGACTCACCGATGAAGGGAGCGAAGTCATCGAAGGACGAAAAGTTGCTTTCCTTCGAGGTCGTGTCCATCGACACGCGCGCCATGCGCATGACCGTGCGCGAATGCCTCTGGAACTCGCGGGCGGACCACGTTCCGGTATGGGGCGCGTCGACGACCGTGTCGCTGCGGTAGCGCGGAGAGGCGCTTACCTTCCTCCAGGCGGAGTGGCGGCGTGGAGCAGAGCCGAAACGCGATTGCATCGATCTCGAAGTTCTTCATAATGATGTTCACCCGATGCGGCGTCCTCGCCGCAAGGCGATGCCTTACCCTCACCACCCGCTCCCTCGCGGTGGGGGTGATTGCCGGCTGCTCCGGAACTGCGCGCCCTGAGATGTCGCTCGACGCGCCGCCGATCACCGCGCCGGCGCGGCCCTCCGGAAGCGTCACGATTCTTCATACCAACGACATCCACGGCGACCTCAGCGAGTTCCTCGCCGACACTGGTGGCGCCACCGCGCAGACCGGCGATCCCGGCCGTTCGGGCCAACAGTATCCCCGGCGTGGCGTGATCGGCGGGTTCCCTCGTCTGGCAACCGCAGTGGCTCAGGCGCGTGGACGCCGTCCACCGGGAAGTGTGGTCCTGGTCGACGCCGGCGACACCTTTGGTGATGGACTGCTCGCGAACCTCACGCGCGGCGCCGCCACCATCCAGCTGATGAACGCGCTGGGCTACGACTTCATGGCGCTCGGCAATCACGACTACGAGTACACCACCGAGCGCACAAGTCAGCTCCAAGCCATGGCGCGCTTTCCGATGCGAGGCGCGAACGCAATCGTCACGGCCACCGGCGCGCCCTTTCTTGGAGATCCTACGCTCATCGTCCGCGCGGGCGGACTGCGTATCGGGTTCCTGGCGCTCACCTACCACAACTCCGACCAGACCGGGAACAAGGACAACACGCGCGACCTCACCTTCACGAGCGGCATCGAAGCAGCGCGGAGGTACGTGCCCGGGCTGCGGCGGCGGGCGGATGTGGTGGTGGTGGTCTCGCACCAGGGAACGGCTGTGGACAGCGTGCTAGGCCTTCAGGTCGCGGGCATCGACATCATCGTTGGCGGCCACTCGCACGATCGCATCACGCCTCCGCGCCGAGTGGGCGGTGCCTGGCTGGTGCAGGCGCTGTCCGACGCGTCCGCGCTCGGTGAGTTGACGGTCACCGTGACGGACGGCCGTGTGAGCGACGTGCACGGCGCCGTCCACGAACTCTACGCCGACCGATACGCCCCCGACGCGTTGCTTGCGCGCACGCTGGACAGCGTGCGCGCGCCGTACCGCGACACGCTCGAGTCCGTGATCGCCACGACAGCGCGTCGCCTGGCCCGCCATTACAAATCCGAGAGCCCGGTTGACGCGCTCGCCGCCGACCTTCTGCGGCGTGCCGGCCACGGGGACGTCGCGTTTCTTCCGGGACTCGGATTCGGCGTCACGATTCAACCTGGCCCCATCACGCGTGAAATGCTGGTCGGTCTCTTTCCGCACGCCACCACACTGGTGCACGAACTCCTGACAGGTCGGCAAATCCGCGTCATCCTCGAGCAGAGCGCCACGAATCTCAGGCCGGACGATCCGATCGACGGTGTTGGTGGGCTGATTCAAACGGCCGGATTGCGCTGGACGGTCGATCTGGGGAAACGGCGCGATCACCGCATCGGCGCGGTGACCGTTGGCGAACATGCACTCGACGACACCGCCCACTACCGCGTGGTCACGACCAGCGGCCTCTTACAGGGAACGCATCGTCAGACGACATTCTCAGACGGTGCCGACATCGTCCGTGATCCACGCTCGTCCGTTTCGATACTGGAAGATGGCATGCGAAGGCTCGGCACGATCCGTTCGCCGCAACTCGGCGCCATAACGCTCGTCAAGTGATCGCATCCGGCTGCAGCGCGAGCAAATGAAAACCCTTCTTAGGAGCTTCACGATGACCGATCCAAACGACGGGATGCACCTGACTCCTCGGCGCAGTTTTGTCGCACGGCTCGTCGGCGCTGCAGCCGGACTGACGCTTGCGGGTGCCACGCGCGCGGCCGGGGAGGCGCCGAATGGCGCTGCCATGGACGGTCATCCGGGCGACGAATGGATGAAGGAGTTGAAGGGCAAGCACCGCGCGGTGTTCGACATGTCGGCGCACAAGAACGGCAAGCCGCTGAGCCAGGCCAAGAATTTCCTCGATGCGTGGCGCGACGCTTTCGGTGTCCCCGAGCGCGACCTGAATCTGGTGGTTGGCGTGCACGGCGAGGCCATCCCCGTGGTGCTGGCCGATGCGCTCTGGACGCGCTTCAAGCTCGGCGAGCAGTACGAGGTGTCCGATGCGGCGGCGAAGGGCGCGGCCGTGCGCAACGTGTTCACCAGCACAAACGCGGCGTCGGGCGGACTCCTGACTCCGGAGCAGTCTGTGGACGGGCTGCAGAAGCGCGGCGTGCGATTCCTCGTTTGCATGAACACCATCGCCGGTGCCACGAAGAAGCTCTCTGCGGCCGGGCTGGGAAGTCCTGAGGACGTGCGCGCCGCGCTCCTGGGAGGGCTGCTGCCGGGGGTGATGGTCGTCCCCGCCATGGTCGTGGCGTTCACGCAGCTTCAGGATCGGGGTGTCCGCTACACGAAGATCGCTTGAACCGGGAGGGCTGACATGGCACAGACGGAGTCGCGCCGTGCGCTGTCGCGCCGCCGCTTTCTGGCTCTTTCCGGCGCCGGAACGGGCGCGCTGCTGACCGCGTCATTTGTCAGCAGTCGCCTGATGTCGCGCGCGCTGGCGACCGACGCAGTGCCGCCCGTGCCGGTCGCGAAAGTTCCCATTGGCATCGAGCTTTATGCTCTTCGCGCCGAGTTGGCGCGTGACCTTCCCAACACGCTGCGTACCGTAGCGAAGATCGGCTACGAGGTCGTCGAGTTCTACGCGCCGTACCTGGGCTGGACCTTTCCGTTCGCCAAGGGCGTGCGCACGCAGCTGGACGATCTCGGCCTGCGCTGCTATTCCACGCACAACCCCGCGGCTTCCGTCACGCCGGGTGACGTGATGACGAAAGCCATCGAGCTCAATCAAATCCTCGGCTCGCGGAGCATCATTGTCGCGTCGCCGCCGCCGAATACCAACGGGCTCGAGGATTGGCGGCGGGTAAGCGGACTGTTCGCCTCCGCGGTTCCGCTGCTGCAGCCGCACGGCTTGACCGCCGGCTTTCACAATCATCTCGTCGAATGGAGTCCGCTCGCCGACGGAATGCGCGTCATGGATGTCATTGCCGCCAACACGCCAGCTGAATTCACACTGCAGTTCGACGTCGGCACTTGCCTGGAAGCGGGCGCCGATCCTGTCGCGTGGATCAAGGCGAATCCGGGCCGGATCAGAAGCGCACACCTCAAGGACTGGGCGCCGGGCACGGAGGCTGATGAGAAGTCCTTTCGTGTGCTCTTTGGAGAAGGCGTCGCGCCATGGAAGGACATCGTCGCGGCGCTCGAGTCGGTCGGCGGCGTGGAGTACTACCTGATGGAGCAGGAAGGCAGCCGCTACTCGGAGTTCGAGACGGCGCAGCGCTGCCTGGAGTCATGGCGCGCCTTGCGGTCTGAAGTTCGCCGGTAGGCGGCCGGCTGCGATGCGAATGCCCTGCAGCACGCTGGTGAGGTAGTCGCGACGCTTCCACGTATCCGGAAAGTGTCCGAGCACGTTCACGTACACGCGGCCTTTGCCGTAGCGGCGGATGAAGATCAAGGGATGGTCCGTCTTCGTCGTGTCGCCGACACTGGCGAGGTCGAGCGACATCAGCACGTGACTTTTCGGACGAGGGTTCGCGTCGAGGTAGTAGAACTCTTCACGGAGCGAGGCTGTCGCTCCGAAGGGCGATACGGCGGCGTTCCGCGGATCCTCGGCGATCACTCGCGCCTCGCGCGTGTAGGGATGGTTCAGGAACAGCCCCCCGCCGACCATCTCGCGAAAGACTGAGCTCCCATACAACGCATCGACGCCGGCATGCACCGCGACCAACCCCTTTCCCTTGCGCACGAACGACGCGATAGCGTTTTGCTGTGCGCGCGAGATCGGCTTCGCCACGCCCTCCTTGGGCCACCTCGCCGCACGTCGCTGCGCCGAGTCCCCTGGGTCCGCCGCGATGCGCAGCGTGGCACTGTTCAGGAAGAGCACGTCGTAATTCGCCAGGTTTCCGGACGTGAGCGCGCCGGGATCTTCGGTGAAGTCGAAGTGCATCCCGGACCCGCGCTCAGCCTCCTTCAACCGCGCCGTGGACTCGACGATGGCGTCCTCGTGCCGGAAGGCCTGCGTCGCCGTCACCACTAACACCCTGATTGGCGTCGGGGCGGGACGCGTCGTCTGCGCGACGCAGACGCCGAAGGCCGCGGCATGCAGCGCTGTCCACAGAATCATTCGCATAGCGTTAACTCGAGTAGTACGAGGCGTTCTCGTCGATGTACCCCTTTGTGAGGTCGCATCCCCACGCGGTGGCGGAGGAACTCCCCACTCCGAGCGCTACCACGAGTTCCACCACTTCGTCGGCGAGGGCTGTGCGCACCGCGCCCTCGTCGAAATCCAGCCGTGCACCGCCGCGCACCACGGCGAACCCATTGATCCACGCGTCAGCGCGCGCGGGAGCGATGGTGCAGTCGGTGCACTTCCCGACGGCCATGAGAATGCGGCCGACATTGGGATCGGCGCCGTGCACCATGGTCTTGATCAACGGAGAGTTCACGACGCTCTTCGCAATCCGGCGTGCTTCGACGTCGTTCAGAGCTTCGCGCACCCGCACCCGCAGCAGATGCATGGCGCCCTCGCCGTCTCGTGCAAGCTTCTCGGTCATCAGCACGCACCCTTCGGTGAGCACGCGCTGAAACTCCTCTTCGTCCACCGGACCGGCCAGCCCGTTGGCGAGGATGGCGCAGGTGTCCGACGTGCTCGTGTCGGTATCCACCGAGAGCATGTTGAATGACGCGTCCACGGCGACACGAAGCATGCGGTCGAGCGCGCGGGCGTCGATGGCGGCGTCCGTGAAGACGTACGCGAGCATGGTCGCCATGTTCGGCTCGATCATGCCAGACCCTTTGGCCACCCACGTGATGGTCGCCGCACCCGCCGAGGCGGAGTGGGCCTTGGGGTAGGTGTCGGTTGTCATGATGCCAGCGGCTCCCACCAAGGGGTCGTCCCCGAAGTGGGCGGCGATGCCGCGAAGCCCATGTTCGATTTTCTCGATCGCCAGTTGCACGCCGATCACGCCGGTGGAGCTGACGAGCACCTTGTCGCTCGTGGTGTTCAGCGCCGCCGCGGCCGCCGCGGCCATGCGGCGGGCGTTCGCAAGCCCCTGCGGCCCGGTGGCCACGTTGCTGCATTTGCTGTTCACCACGATGGCGCGCAGGCAACCGGCCCTGATGGTCTCGCGACCGAGAATAATGGGCGCGCCCGGAAAGTGGTTGCGGGTGAACACGGCCGCCGCGGCCGCATCTACCTCGCTCTCGAAGATCGAGAGATCGCGCTCGACCGGCTTGAGTCCGACATTGATGCTGGCGCAGCGAAATCCGCGCGGGAACGTGGCTCGATCGTGAAACGGCATGGACGGGGATGGAGCAGGCATGGGGGAGGAGTGACGCGAACAATACGGGGCGCACGCCGGTGCGCGCCAACTGGATACCGTTGGAAGTGCCTGACAACCGCGCCCATAGCAGATTGGCGGCTCCGGAACGAAGTCGACAGTACCCTTGTGCCACGCCCTTCGCACCGCCATTTGCGCTCGCCGACAGAAAGTGTGACTTTAGCTGGGCGCGGCCACGGGTGCCTCGCTCCCCACTCTTCCGCAGTTTCGGAGGTTCCGAATGAGAAGTCGCGCAAGATACGCTGTCGCCGTCGCAGTACTGCTGGTCGCGTCCGCGTGCCAGGACAGGAATTCCACGCTCACGGCTCCGCAGTCCGATCAGAAGTCTGTGCCGACGCCGCCCAACGCCGTGTCGCTGGATCGTTCGCAGGGATTCGAGGTGCTGCAGGAAGCCGTGATCTACAAGACTGTCGAACGAGCAGCCGCGGAGGCGTCAACGCTAAGGGCGGGGGCCGGCGGCAACCTGTACTACCATGGGGGAGTAGGCGGTATCGGCGTGGAAACCGCGCCAAAGATCTACCTGGTGATCTGGGGCTCGCAGTGGAACAACAATGATCCGTCGGGTGAGCGCGCGATCCTGCAGAACTTCACCTCGGGCATTGGCGGCAGTGCGTGGCTGAACAGTGTGACGCAGTATTGCCAAGGCATTCCGTCCGGAACGTCCCTGTGCGTGGCGAACTTCGCTGGTAACCAGCGCAGCATGCTGGCCGGCGTCTGGATCGATAACGCCAACAAGGCGCCCTCCCGTCCGGGGCAGAGTGCGATCGCCGCGGAAGCGCTGCGCGCCGCGGCGCACTTCGGCAACACCACGTCGTCGAAGAACGCCAGCGTGCAGTACGTGATCGCTACGGCGACGCACAACAGCTCTTCCGGATTCGGAACGCAGTATTGCGCCTACCATAGTTCCCAGTCCTCGAGCGCTGGCAACGTTGCGTATACCAACCTGCCGTACATGACCGATGCCGGCGCCAGCTGCGGCGCGAACTTCAACGGCCTCGGCCCGAAGGCGGGCATCACGATCGTGTCCGGTCATGAAATCGGCGAGACGATCTCCGACCAGTTCCCCAACGGGGGATGGCTCGATTCGAGCGGCGCGGAGAACGGCGACAAGTGTGCCTGGACCAGCGGAACAGCGAACGTCACGTTCAGCACCGGCACGTTCCCGGTGCAGCCGCTGTGGAGCAACAAGACGAGCTCCTGCGCTATCCACTTCCCGTAACCGATACGCTTTCAGAGCGCTCCGCTGAAGGGGCATCTCGAGTTTCTCGGGGTGCCCCTTCGGCGTACCGGTGCCAGCGAATGCCGATCGACGCGCGCCGTGAAAGCGTCAGCCCCTGATGCCCTTGGACGTCTCGTCCCAATGGACGGCGGTCTTTCTGAAATACGACTCGTTGGCCATGTGGCAGGCCAGGGCCGCGTTGTGACCGAAGACGGCGTCCTCCACCACGGGCGTGCGAGACCGTACCGCGTTGAAGAAGTTCGAGAGATGCGGTCGCAAGTCGTCGTAATCTCCGCTCCGATACGAGATCGATTCCGACGTCGCTTCGCGGGCTACCCGCGCGTCGTTGTCCTCGTGCCACTTCCGCATGTACTCCTCGCGCATCGCGCGCGGGAAACTAGCGGTGTAGTAGCTCGGTGAGGAATCCGTGCCGGTTTGCGGTGTGAAGTGCAGTCCACTCCCGGTGACTTCCAGGAGCCCCTTCGATCCCTGAAACCGGTACGTCTCCGGCATGCTGGTGGCGAGGTTGAGCCGCATGTACACCGGCACGTCACCATAGCTGTAGAGGCACGCGTGGACGTCGGGCATGTTGCGGCCGTCTTTCCAGTGACGGATACCCCCAACGGCCGATGCCTGCGTCGGCGGCTCGTTGATCCCCAGCATGACCATCATGCCGCTGATCAGATGCACCAGGAGGTCGCCGGCCACGCCCGTGCCGTATTCCCTGAAGCAGCGCCAGCGTGCGAAAACCACCGGGTCGAACGCGCGCCGAGGAACGTCCCCCTGCCAGGTGTCCCAATCCAGATTGTTCGGCGACAGATCGAAGGGTGGTGGATACTGCCATGCCCCGTTGGGTTCGTTGCGTCCGTTCCACCCTTCCACGAGCATCAGATCGCCGAGCATGCCGCTGGCGATCATCTCTCTGGCCTTGCCGCAGATGAGCGAGCTGACGCGCTGTGAACCGATCTGCACGATGCGCCCACTCTTCTTCGCCGCGGCGACCATCGCCACTCCGTCCGCGGCGCTGTGGGACATCGGCTTCTCGCAGTAGATGTCCTTGCCGGCACTCACGGCGTCCACCACGACCTGTTTGTGCCAGTGATCGGGAACCGCGGCGACGATGCAATCGATGTTCTTGTCGGCGAGCAGGTCCTGGTAGCGTCGTGTAACAGGGAGATCGGGTCGCACGATTTCGCGTGCCAGAACGTGCCGTCCGTCGTAGAGATCGCACGCCGCGGCACACTCCACCCCCTCCAGCTTTATCGAATCGGCGAGGAGCCCCGATCCCTGCATCCCCACACCGATGATGCCGAAGCGGACCCGGTCACTGGGGGCGACCGGTCGCCGAGCGGCCAGCAGCGGTTCGGGCGCCAGCAGTATGGTCGTTGCCGCGAGTGACCCTGCTGCAGCGCTGATTCCCAGAAATTCACGGCGCGAAAAGTTGTCGGGCGTCATTGCGCCTCCTGGTTGCGGGGTTCCGGCTGCTCGCTCGTAGCAGAAAGCGCTTGAAAGTGTGGCATTCATCACGCCTCGTCAAACACCGGCGCGCCCGGACACTCCTACCGCGGGATCATCGGCAGCACCACGTGCGATGGATGCGCGACGTCGTGCATGAGCCGCTGGTGCGCCACGACGAATGTGCTGTCCCTTTCATTGTTCCCTCCGGTGTTGAGGTTCCGGTCGTACTTGGGGAACAGCGCCGATGACACGGTCACCCTGAGCCGATGCCCGGGCGCGAACACACGCGACGTGAACCACATGTCCATGTCGTATCGCTCCACACTGCCCGGCGTGAGCGGCACTTCCTTGTCGAAGCCCTTCCGGAATCGCGCGCGCATAATCCCGTCCTGCACCCGCTCGGCATGCCCGTCAGGAAACACGTCAAGGAGCATGACGTTCCAGTCGGTGTCCTTGGCATCGGTAGACGCCCACAGTGTGGCGGACATCGGCCCAGTGACCTCGATGGGCGTCGTAAGCGGCTTCGACGTGAACACCAGCGCGTCGCGGCGCGATGCGTTGAGCGCCGTGAAATCCTCGTTGAGGGACGTTTCGAGTTCGCGTGAATCGATCAGGAATGGCGTTGGGTGCGCGGGATCGTACGTGAATGTGTCAGCGGCTGCTGCGGACGGTGGGAGGGTGTCGAGGACGCCATCGCCGGCGCTGGTGTTCGCCTTTCCATTCGAACTCACGTACCACTTGGTGGGCAGCGCCCGCGCGAGCGGCCACGTGCGCTCCTTCCGCCATGTGTTGTCCCCCAAAACGAATATGTCCACTTGAGGTTCGGTGTCTACGCCGTTGTTCTTCCCGAGCAGGTAGTGATCGAACCATCGCAGTTGGAGTCGCCGAGTGTCCACTCGCGATTGCGGACCAAACTCGCCGGCCACGTAATCGACGCCTTTGTGCGCGCCTGGTCCCATCACCAGTCGAAGGAAGGGATGCCCGGGCACTCTCTGGAGGGCGTCCGTGTAGTCGATCGGGCCGCGTGAGTCGTCGTACCATCCGGAGATCTGCAGCACTGGCGCGCGGACCTTCGCGATGGTCGTCGTGACCGCGTGCGCGCGCCAATACGCGTCGAGCACGGGATGCGCGAGCCACCGATCCCACAGCGGGACACTGCCGCATCCGAGCTTCTGCGGCAGATCGATGAGCGGCAGATGGGTGATCGCGGCGCCGATGTCGAGATCACTGATGTCCTGCAGCGTCCGCGCGCGCATCAGGCACGCCCACGCAACGTTGATGGGCGACAGCACCATGTCTTCGTACGGTGCGATGCGCCATGGATCCGCGCTGGCCGCGGAAGGGGCGATGGCGGCTAGATGCGGGGGTGCGCTCGCGGCGGCGTACCACGCCAGCCGACCTTCGTCCGAGTGGCCGATCAGCCCGACATGGCCGTTCGCGCCGGGAAGTCCTGCCGCCCATTCGACCGCGTCGTAGCCGTCGGTGACGTCCGTGCTGTAGTCGCCAAAGTCAGCGCCGTCCGAGACGTCGCGTCCGCGGACGTGCTGCGCGACGAAGATGTAGCCTCGGGCCGCCCAATAGCGACCGGCAGCATGCAAGATGCGCGTGTACGGCGTGCGCTGCATCACGACGCCAAACGGACCAGTGCCAACGGGCCGCGCGACGTAGCTTACGAGGCGGGCCCCGTCGCGCGTTTTCATGAAAACGGCCGTATCCTCGGTAATGGCGTACTGTGAATCCGAGACGGCGCCTGGCCAGAGTGGATAGTATGTCTCCGCAACGGAGGGCGCGGAGCGTCGGACGAGGCGCATGCGTCGTCCTTCAGGCTTGCCGTTCGCAAGCAGCACGCCGGTGAGTGTATCTCCGTGCCAGGTGGCCTTGAGCGAGTGCGTCCCCGCGCTGCCGAGCGAGATCGTATCGGCGGTCGTCGTGAGATGCGAGACATCGAGGAGCGTTTCGCCCGTGCGCCGACGAATCGCGCCCGCAACACCGGAATCAGTAGCGGTGAAATGAGCGAAGCCCATTCGCCGCCACCCTTCGAATCCGTCGCGCGCCGTGGATCCAAGGGCCACGTAGACGTCCCAGTCGCCCACCAGGGTCGGCGAGGCGTCGCGTCGACAGGCACCAGCCAGTCCAAGGGCAGCGATGGCGGCGAAGGCTAGGGCGCGCGATTGGGTGCTGAACGGACGACGTAGAGTCGGCATGTGCTGGAGGAAATGGAGGACGTTGGGTATGAGCCCGCACCGAGAGTAGACGACGGCAAGCACATACGCCAGCGTGGGGCACTCTACCGGCTTCTCCCCTCCGTGCCCGCCAGCCTGTATGTTGCCGTCCTGCCTCCCACGAAACGAGAACCGACGTGCGCATTGGCGATTTGAACTGGATGCAGGTCGAAGAGTTCCTGCGACACGACGACCGGGCCGTTCTGCCACTTGGCAGCACGGAGCAGCATAGCTTCCTGCGGCTCGTTGTCGATTGCATCTTGCCCGAGCGCGTTGCCGCGGAGGCCGCCGAACCGCTCGGCATCCCGGTATTCCCGGTGCTTCCGTACGGCGTGACGCCGTACTTTCGCGAGTTTCCCGGGTCCATCTCCCTCCGTGTGGAAACGCACCTGCACGTGGTGCGCGACATCCTCGACAGCATGGCGCACAGTGGCTTTCGTCGCATCCTGATCGTCAACGGCCACGGCGGCAACAGCGCTGTGCAGCAGTTCGTCCCCGAGTGGGTTGCCGATCACCCGGACTGTCGCGTGCTCTTCCACAACTGGTGGAACGCACCGAACACGTGGGCCAAGGTGCAGGCGATCGATCCCGTCGCGTCACACGGTTCATGGATGGAGAACTTTCCGTGGACGCGACTGCCCGGCGTCGAAGTCCCACCAAAGCAACGGCCCATGGTGGATCTCGCGCGGGTGCGCGCACTCGATCCGGTCGCCCTGCGAAGCTACCTCGGCGACGGAAACTACGGCGGGTTGTATCAACGGCCCGACGAGGACATGCTCGCGCTGTGGGCCGTCGCGGTCGAGGAGACGCGGACATTGCTCACCGGCTCGTGGGGCAGCGCGAGCTAGTGGCGCCGTCATTCGCCGGATAGACGACGATGCGTTTTCTCATCTGGGGCGCCGGCGCCATTGGGGGAACCATGGGCGCGTACCTCGCGCGCGCGGGCCACGACGTCACCATGGTCGACAGCGTCGATGAGCATGTGGCGGCCATCGATCGCGACGGCCTGAGGATCACGCGCCCGATCTCCGAGTTCACCGTGCGCGTGCCGGCCTTCACGCCCGCAACGGTGCGCGGCGAGTGGGAGACAGTCATGCTCGCGACCAAGGCGCACCACACAGAATCCGCGGTCCGCGCGTTGCTCCCGCATCTGAGCCCGACGGGTTGTGTGATCTCGGTCCAGAACGGCCTCAACGAACTCGCCATCGGAGAGGTCGTCGGCGCCGAGCGGACGGTCGGCGCATTCGTGAATTTTGGCGCCGACTATCTGGAGCCGGGTGTTGTTCACTATGGCGGCCGAGGCGCCGTGGTGGTCGGCGAGGCGATGGGCGCACAGCAGCGACAAGTGACGCCGCGGGTGATCGCGATCCGCGACGCGTGGCGCGACTTCGACGAACACGCGATCGCCACGCCGAATATCTGGGGCTACCTGTGGGCTAAGGAAGCCTACGGCGCGATGTTGTTCGCCACGGCGCTCACCAACGAATCAATCGCCGATGTGCTGGCGATGCCGCGGTATCGCGGCCTGCTCGTCGCGCTGGCACGGGAAGTACTTGCCGTGGCCGCTGCTAACGGCGTCACGCCCGAGGCGTTCGACGGCTTCGACCCACGGTCGTACCTGCCGAGTGCCGCGGGGGGAGCCGCGGGGGCTTCGCTCGACGCACTCGTGGCCCACAACCGCCGCTCGGCCAAAACCCACAGTGGCATCTGGCGCGACCTCGCCGTTCGGAAGCGGCCCACCGAGGTCGACGCCCAACTCGGAATCGTCGTGACCCTCGGAGCAGACGCGGGTATTCCTACGCCGCTCACCGCCCGTCTCATCGAATTGATTCACGAAATCGAGCATGGCGACCGAGCTCAATCATTGAATACGTTGGAGGCGCTCGCCGGAACTCCCGCCAACACCGTCGACGAATGAACCTGGAATTCAGCGGCAAGACCGCCCTCGTCACAGGAGCAGCACACGGGTTCGGGCGCGCAATCAGTCTCGCCCTGGCCGAGCGTGGTGCGAGCGTGTGGGCCTGCGATGTGATCGAGGAAGAACTCATCGAGACGTCTCGGCAGTGCTCGGCGATCGGCGGCACGTGTCCCGCGCGCGTCGTCGACGTGCGCGACCATGGCGCCGTGGAGGCGTGCGTCGCCGAAGCGTCCGCGGCCACGGGACGCGTGGACATTCTCGTCAACAACGCTGGTGGTGTCCTGGGTCAGGTGGGACGTCCACTCGAAGAAGTGACGCCGGAACAGTGGCACAGCATCTTCGACGTCAATGTCACGGGCGCCTTCTACTGCTCGCAGGCAGTTGCGCCCGGCATGAAGGCGGCGCGCGGCGGACGAATCATCAACATATCGAGCGGCGCCGGACTGAGGATCAGCCTCACGGGCATTCAGGCGTACGCGTCTGCGAAGGCGGCGCAGATTGGCCTCACGCGGCAGCTCGCGCACGAGTTGGGACCGTGGGGCATCACGGTGAACAACATCGCTCCGGGATTCGTGCGCTCGAACGCCACCACCGAGCGCCAATGGGAATCGTATGGCGCTGAGGGCCAGCGGGCGCTCGTCGAGCGCATCGCGCTCAGGCGGTTGGGTACGCCTGCGGACATTGCCTTCGGCGTGCTCTTCTTCGCCTCGGAGTACGCCAACTGGATCACGGGCCAGGTGCTCTCCATCGACGGAGGGACGTGATGGCGAATGCCGAGGCGGCGGCAGCGTGGCGCTGGTGGGAAATACCGGGCGGAGTGGGCGCGTGACCACCGAATCCAGCGGCGACACGCCGTCCCGTGAGCTCGCGACAGCCGAGGCGCGCGTCGCGGCACACAGCGCGTCCTTGAAGAAGGAACTTGGCGTTCGCGACCTCACGCTCACGCAGATCCTCTTCATCGTCGGACTGACGTGGATCGGAGTCGCCGGAAAGCTCGGGCCGTCACACGTCATTTTTTGGTTGCTCGCCCTCGTGCTGTTCTACTTGCCGTCGGCAGCCGTCGTAATGTACCTCAACAAGCTGATGCCGCTGGAGGGTGGGCTGTACCAGTGGGCGAAGCTTGGATTCAATCAGACCATCGGCTTCATGCTCGCGTGGAACCTCTGGCTCTACGTCATCGTCTTCACGTCGGAGATCGGCATCGCGTGCGTGACGTACTTGTCGTACGGGCTGGGACCGAGCGCGGCCTGGATGACGACGAGCACCTGGTTCGTGGCGCTGTGTACTGCCGTCATCCTGTCGCTCATGGTCGTGACGTCCACGATCGGGCTGTCCGTGGGTAAATGGGTACACAACACGGGCGGCATCTTCATGATCATCATCTTCAGCGCACTCCTTCTGCTGCCCGTGCTCGGCCTGCTGACCGGAACGCTCAAGGAGTACCATCCATTGCGAACCAGCATTCCGTCGGTCTCGCTGTACAACCTGAACATTCTCGGCAAGCTGGGATTCGGTGCGCTGGGTGGATTCGAATACATCGCCATTCTTGCAGGTGAAACCAGGGCACCGTCGCGATCAGTCGGCCGATCGGTGCTGATTGCGGCGCCGATCATCGCGCTCATGTTTGTCCTCGGCACGAGCACCGTCGTTGCGTATGTGCCGACGAACGACATCGATCTCATCGGGCCATTGCCGCAGGTACTCCGCGTCGGCTTCGGCCCGTTCGGCATTGCCGGGCCACTCGTCACGATTGCGATCCTGATGACGCTGGTGATGCGCGTGGCGCAGGCGAGCGTGAGCTTCACGGCGGTGGCGCGCCTGCCGATGGTCGCGGGGTGGGACCGCATGTTGCCTGCGTGGTTCAGCCGGTTGCACGGCAAGTACCAGACGCCGGTGAACTCGATTGCAATCGTGGGCGCAAGCTCGTTCGCGATCGCGCTGTTGAGCCTCGTCGGTGTCGGGCAGGCCGAGGCATTTCAGCTGCTGTTCAACGCGAGCGGAATGTTTTACGCGCTCACATACGTGGTGATGTTCGCGATCCCGCTGATTGGCCTGCGTAGCGTGGCGCCGAAACCGGAGCTGTGGCTGAAGCTGGCGTCGTTGTCGGGGCTGTTGATGACCGTGCTGTACATTGCGCTGTCGGTGTTTCCGATCATCAAGGTGGAAAGCGTGTCGGTTTTCGCGTTCAAAATCATACTCGTGATCGTCGTGATGAACCTGGTAGGGATCGGCGTCCTGGTCGCGGCGCGGCGTGGGGAAGGGAGCGTTTCGACATCGTGATCAAATCCATTCCCGCAGCGGGTTGCCATGGGTTTCACGCGCGCCATGGTCATCATCGCCGTGCGGAGATAAAGGTACTTCTCTGGAACGGCTCGGTCGTGAGCCGTTGGGGTTCATGGCACAATGGAACACGATCTGGAGCGCCGCCCTTTGGAGACCACCGGCGTCGCTCCAGCACGATGCGAGATGGACATGCGGTCAAACGGGACTCAGCTCATGCCAGTCTTCCAGAGCAGCTGCGAATACGCCCTTTTGTCACTCGAGCATGCCGTACGCTCCTCGGGCGTCATCTGTCGCCAGAGCGGGCAGGCGGGACCGAACCCGCAGTAGCACTCCGTGACCGCCTGGCGCAAGGCGGGGCCCCGTTCTGTCGTCGGGCGCGCCGTCTCAACTGCGGTTACGTGCGTCCTCATACATCCTCCTTGGCCCGCGTGTCGATACGGGCCAGTCCTGAACCCTGCCGGCCGCT
>JANYIN010000148.1 GCA_025362035.1 Gemmatimonadaceae bacterium
GACCACCGGTTTGCCGTCTTCATCGGTGAAGCGCGGCCCGGTGATCGGCACGCGCGTGAAATGGCCATGCCCATCGTTGAGGAAGAACAGATCGACTTCGGCCCGCTGGGAGCGTACGATGCCGCCAAGGTCGGGACGCTCCTCGATGCGGTACTCCGATTTCCATGGATCGACCACGCTGTACGTGCCGTCGATCTTTTTCACCACCTGGTCGAACGCGCGCGCCTGGGGCGGGAAGGCGTCGAGCGCGTTGCGCTTCTTGTACGTGGCGACGTACAGGTCGAGCGTCCCGTTGCCGTCCACGTCGGCCAGCGTGAGAGTCGTGGCCGCGTACCCGCCAGTGAGGCCGCTCGTGGCGGTGGCATCGGTGAAGTGTCCCTTTCCGTCGTTCAGCCAGAGCTTGAGCGGTCCCCCCAACGTGCCGACGATCAGATCCAGACTGCCGTCGCCATCGACGTCGACGAAAACAGCCCCCGTCGTGGCCAACCCTCTGGTATCGATGCCGCTCGACGCGGTGACGTCGGTGAAATGAAAGTTTCCGTCGTTGTGGTACAGCGCCGCCGGTCGCTCCACCGACGCGAGAAAGACATCCGGCCTTCCATCGCCATCGATGTCACCGAGCGCCACTCCGGCGCCGATGAGCAGGTTCCGATTCGCCAACGCGTGCTCGTCGTCCACGTCGTTGCGATGCACCAGACCCGTAGTCCCGGACGTCAGCTGCGTGAAGCCCGCATGTCCGTTGCGTCGCAGCGCGAGGGCGCGCCACCGATAACCCACCGCCGCATGCCAGGGTGTGTCCACGGGGTCCGGCGACGCACACCCCAGGGCAAGCAGTGCCAGGGCGGTGAAGATTCGAAGGTGTCTGCTTGGA
Source organism: Gemmatimonadaceae bacterium (assembly GCA_025362035.1). Classification (GTDB taxonomy): domain Bacteria; phylum Gemmatimonadota; class Gemmatimonadetes; order Gemmatimonadales; family Gemmatimonadaceae; genus AG11. Next base: position 872 of record JANYIN010000148.1, read on the forward strand.
TCCGCTTCGGGCAAATCTGGGCCTCACTCTGTCGGTAGTACCGCCGCGCCGATGCTACACGAGTCTCGACGTGTTCCGCTATTGCCGCAAGCCGTGTCGAGACGTATTTGTCACGAGACGACCTCGATGGAGCCATCTCACCGGAGTTCACGTGCACGCACGCTGTGTCGGTCTCATGTTGTTGTTTGCCGCGTGTCCACTCCGCGCTCAGCGCGCGGACGATGTCCAGGCGGAGATCGATCGCCGATCCACGACCATCGCCGACAAGGTGACGTCGTGGAGACACGACATCCATTCGCATCCGGAGCTCTCCTTCCAGGAAACGCGCACGGCAAAGCTCGTCGCCGATCACTTGCGATCGCTCGGGCTGGAAGTCCAAACGGGAGTGGGTGGCAATGGCGTCGTGGGCATCCTGCACGGGGGAAGACCGGGCGGCGTGGTCGCCTTGCGCGCGGACATGGACGCGCTCCCGGTGGTCGAGCAGGTGGATGTGCCCTACAAATCCATCGTCCGCACGACGTACAATGGACAGGACGTGGGCGTGATGCATGCGTGCGGACATGACATGCACACGGCAATGCTGATGGGTGCGGCCGAAGTGCTGTCCGGCATGCGAGCGCAGGTTCCGGGCACGATCAAGTTCTTCTTCCAGCCGGCTGAAGAGAGTCCTCCGGTGGGAGGCGCCGGCCCGATGATCGCCGCCGGCGTGATGGACAATCCCAGAGTGGACGCGGTGTTCGGTCTGCACGTGGGGCCTGGTGCCGTGGGTCACGTGAGCACGAGCGTCGGCGGCATCACCGCCGCAGCCGATGCGTGGAAGGTCATCGTGCACGGCCGCCAGACGCATGGGGCGTTTCCGTCCAATGGCATCGACCCGATCGTGATCGGTTCGCAGATCGTGTTGGCATTGCAGACGATCATCAGTCGGCAAGTGGACCTGACCACCGCCCCTGCCGTGCTCACGGTGGGTGCCTTCAACGGTGGCCTGCGGGAGAACATCATCCCGGACAGCGTCGTCATGATCGGTACGCTGCGGACGTACGACGCGGCAATGCGAGTGGCCATTCAGGAGCGCATCACGCGGACGGCGGAGGCGATCGCGCACAGCGCCGGTGCGACGGCGGGCGTCACGATCGTCAACGGCTACGACATCTCCCGCAACGACACGCTACTTACGGAACGCATGATCCCGACGCTCAAGCGCGTGGCGGGCGCCGAGAATTTCAGCGTGAGCAGGCCGAGCGCCGCCGGCGAGGACTTTTCACGCTTCGCCGAGCGTGCGCCCGGCATGTTCTTCAACCTCGGCGTGACGCCGCCTGGCGTTGACGCGCGCGGCGCCGTGAATCACTCGCCCTTGTTCCAGGGCGACGATCGTGCACTGCCCATCGGCGTGCGGCTCATGGCGAGCGTGGCGCTGGACTTTCTTCGAAACCGCCCGGCGCCGTAGTTCGCGTCCGCCGCGTCATTTCATGTGGGGCGCTGGCGGGGCCGATCCCCCCTTGCCCACGCGCGTATCACGCTGGAACTGGGTGGTGCCCACTCCGTGCGCGCCTCGGCTGTCCGCGGCAGTGACGAGAAGCTGATACCGCCCGGTCGGAAGGTCCGTCAGATCGAAGATCCCAAACCACAGGATGGCGCCGCCAAGGGCGCCCACGTGCGTCAACTTGAGCGGCACGGTAAGTGGACCCACGGTGGCCACAACGCTCATCAGCGGATTGGCCGACTGCACGCCCACATAGACGCCGAGCGTGTCGCCCACCAGCGCGCCCGCCGCCGGCGACGCGAAGCTCACGACAATCCCCGGATCCGCATCGTCTTTCACGACGATCGTCACGGTGCCGTGCTGCCCTTCGCCGAACGCATCGATCACCACCGTTCCGGGCGACAGCGCCTTCACCTGCCCCGACGTGCTGACGGTGGCGACTCGTGTTCCCGTCACGACGCTGACCGCCCACGTCACCGTTCGTCCAAGCAGCAGATGTCCGCCGGCGTCCAGGAGAGTGGCGGCGAGTTGGACGCTGTCACCCACCACCAGGAGGGGCGACGGCGGGTTCACCGTCACCACCGCCACGGAGTCCGGCATGGATGTCACCGTCACCACGGCCGATGTCGTCGCCGCTTCGGACTTGGCGACGATATTGACCGTCCCAGGCGCGATGGCGGTTATCAGACCGCTTCCATTCACCGTGGCCGTGGATGCGTCGGAGCTGGTCCACGTGACAGGGCGGTCCGCCAGCGTTCTGCCACTGAAGTCCAGCGCCGTCGCGACGAGTTGGACGCTCGCTCCCCGCGTGACGCGGACCTCGCCCGGCGTGATCAGAACGCGCGAGACGGGCACATCGACGACGGTTACCGGGGTCTGCCCCTGTCGGCCACCGACCGCGGCAAGCAGCATCGTCCGGCCCGGTGCAATTGCGGTCACCGCGCCGGATCCGCTCACCGTGACGACGTCGGTGGAAGTGACGCTCCACGTCGGCGTGCCGATG
>JANYIN010000183.1 GCA_025362035.1 Gemmatimonadaceae bacterium
GATCCTCGATCTTGGATGCGGCACCGGACAGCACGCCATAAGGCTCGCGCGACGCGGGTACGAAGTCACCGGAGTCGATCGTGCGCCCGGGATGCTTGCCATCGCGCGCGTGAAGGCGGAGCAATCGCTCGATGAACTCGCCGCGCAGCCCAGCTTCGTTGAAGGGGACGTCACCTCGGTGCGGCTTGGCGGATCGCCGTTCGACGCGGCGCTGATGATGTTTGCGGTGCTCGGGTATCAGGTCACGAACGACGCAGTGCGCGCCTCGCTGCGTACTGTCCGCGCGCACCTGCGCCCGGGTGCCCTTTTCATCTGTGACGTGTGGTACGGACCGGCCGTGCTCGCGGTGCGGCCCAGCGAGCGAACCAAGGTCGTGGACACGCCGGATGGCCAGGTGATTCGGTCCGTGCGCACGCACCTCGACAGCTTCGCGCATCGCGCCGACGTGAGCTACCGGGTGTGGCGACTCCGCGGCAAGGAAGTGGTGGCCGACATGAAGGAGACGCATAGTATGCGATTCTTCTTCCCGCAGGAGCTCGCGCTGTTTTTCGAGGACGCCGGGTTGAAGCTGCTCGATCTCAGCGCCTTCGACAGCGTCGCCGCGCAACCCACGGACAGCACGTGGACGGTACTCGCGGTAGGACGTGCCGTTTAGGACTATCGCCCGGTAAAAGTCGGCGTACGCTTCTCCATGAAGGCCGCGATCGCCTCACCGACGTCGGTGGTGGCGAAGCAGACTTTGATCTGCGCGAGTTCGTCGCGAAGCGCTTCGTCGAGTGATCGGTCGAACGTCCGCAGGAGCAGACGTTTCGTGAGTGCCTGGGCGACGGGCGCTCCCCGTGCCATGGTGGACGCGTACGCCGCAACAGCCACGGCAAACTCGTCGTCCGGCAGCACGCGCGCGGCAAGTCCAATCCGCTCGGCCTCGCTTGCGTCCACCTCACGACCGCTCAGCAGAATTTCCGACGCACGCGCCAGGCCCACGTGGCGTGGAAGAAAATAGCTCACGCCGGCATCCGGGCTGAGGCCTCGATTCACGTAACCCGCGGTCAGTTTCGCCGACGCCGCCACGAGACGGATGTCGCAGGCGAGGGCGAGTCCGAGTCCCGCGCCGGCAGCGGGCCCGTTCACCGCCGCGATCACCGGCTTCTCGCACGCCGCCACGGCTTGCACCCACGCGCCCACCCACGCATACGGATCCAGCCGCTCCACTCGCGTGGTGGATGGAAGCCTTGGCGGTTCGGAGAGATCGAGGCCCGCGCAGAACGCGCGCCCCGCGCCAACGATCACGACCACGCGCACGTCGTCAGCGGCAGCGCTGTCGTGGAGCGCCATGGTGAGCGACGCCGCGAGTGCGCTGTTCACCGCGTTCAATCGGTGGGCGCGGTCGAGCGTCAGGGTGCGGACGCCATCGGGAGACGTCTCCGTGCGGAGATGTTGGTAGTCGGTCATGTCAGAATCATGCGAGATTTGCGGCCAGAGCGAAAGCGACCATTTACACGCTCCTCCGCATGGCGCTACCTGAGCATGAACGGCGCGAGGTCCCTATATTCACGTATACCGCCCACACGGATACCATGCCCGCGCGCACTTCGTCGACATCTTCCCGCCCGGTTTCAACGCGAGGCGCGCGCGCGACCCGCAGCGGCGCAGATTCGGCCGCGGCCGACGCGCCCCATGGATCACGTCCGGAGCAGGTGTATCAGCGCCTGCGCGAGCTGATCGTTCAGGGTCTGCTCGCGCCGGGGAGTCGCGTCGTGGAAACCGAGGTGGCCTCGCGCCTGGGCGTGAGTCGCACGCCGGTTCGCGAGGCGTTGCAACGGCTGCAGCAAGAAGGCTTCGTGGTCGGGGCCCCAGGAGCCCAGCAGGCGCGACTCACCGTGGCGCCCCTTACACGCGCGGACGTGCACGAGCTGCTCAACATCGTCGGCGAGCTGGAAGGGCTCGGCGCACGGTGGGCGGCTGGGCTTCCGCCAGCCACTCGACGCGGGCTTGGCAAGGAGCTCAAGGTACTCAACGCCGACTTCTACAAGACAGGCCGTGCCGCGCCCATCGATCACGGACGGCTGTATGAGGCCGACGAGCGCCTTCACCGCAAGATCGTCGAGGCGTGTTCAGGACCACGGCTCATTGCGTTGCACGACAGCGTGAAGCCTCAGGCCGAGCGCTATATCAGGATGTACATCAGCATGCTGACCAGCGATCTCAAGGCGTCGGTCGCGGAGCACGATGCCATCATCGACGCCATCGAGGACGGGCACGCGGATCTGGCGCAGAACGCGGTGCAACTCAACTGGCGCCACGCCGCCGAGCGCATCGCCAGGGTCATCGAAGTGGCGGGAGAGCGAGGCAGCTGGTAAGCGCGCCTACCAGCTCGGTGGATTTCCCTCGAGCTCGTCGCGCAGTTTGATGAAGCTTTCGTACCGCGCCTGATTCACCTCGCCCCGCTCCACCGCCTCGCGCACCGCGCATCCCGGCTCCACGCTGTGACGACAGTCGCCGAACCTGCAGCCGTCGAGAAATGGACGCAGCTCGGGGAAGCATTGGTCGAGCTCCGTTGGCGACAGCGCCCACATGCCGACCTCGCGCAGCCCCGGCGTGTCGGCCACGTATCCACCATCGGCGCCGGGCAACGGGTGAAGATACGCCCCGACCGTGGTGTGTCGCCCCTTGTTCACCGACTCGCTGATTTCGCCCACGCGGAGATCGAGCCCATCGAACATCGCGTTGAGCAACGATGACTTTCCTACGCCGGAGGGGCCCGTGAGCGCGCTGACGACACCGGCGAGCGCATCGTGCAGCGGCGCGAGACCGAGCCGCTGCTTCACGCTGGTGTAGTGCACCGGATACCCAATGCGTTCGTACAATTCCCACTGCGATCGCGCCACGTCCACGCCGCCAACCAGTTCGACCTTGTTGATGACGATGCGTGCCCGGAGATCGTTCGCCTCGGCGATCACGAGAAACCGGTCCAACATGCGCGGATGAGGCTCGGGATTGGCCGCGGCAAAGACCACGACCACCTGATCGACATTCGCCGCGACGACGCGTTCACCATGACCGCCGCCAGGCGCGCGTCGCGCCAGTCGCGAGCGGCGGGGCAATATCTCGGCAATCGCGGTGGCGCCGTCGGCCTCGTCCCGGTCCAGTCTCACGCGGTCGCCGACCGCGAGTTTGAGAGTGGATGCCGCGGACGAAATGGTGTCGCGACGCAACGATCCATCCGCGCGCCGACCGGAATTCGCCTTCTTCACCCGGCCTCGGAGCGATGCATCGACAATCTCGTGATCGTCGCGACGCACCCGCCAGATGCCACCCGTACCGCTCAGGACGACGCCCACCTCCGAGTGCGCGTCTGTCATGCGTCGTCGCTCACGTCGCCATCATCGTGCAGCACGTCGAACCAGCGGCGCGGCGGCGCCCCGCCGGCGCGCTCCGCGACGAGTGCGTGCAGTACGCCCCGGACCTGGCTCAATGCCAGTGCACCGACGATGGCACGTGCGTCTTCCTCCGTATCCGACTCCGCGAGGTAGTCGGTCTCGAGATGGCCCTCCGCGCTCGTCGCGCCGACGCGGGACCATTGCACGAAAAGGAGATACGCGCCCCATGGCCGTTCCTCGTGGCCAGTGGGCGCGGTGACGATCTCGACACTGTACGACACGCCGTCGATGCCCTCGAATGCGGCGGGCCGTTTGTGGACGGCGACGTAGCCCCCGATCGTGTTGGCGTCGCCACGCGAATGGTCGGCGGGTAGATGTTGCCCTGGCATGGGCCGATCGCTACGCGTTACCGTGCAACGCCTCTCGAATGACGTTTCCCGTGATGAACACCACGTTGGCCGGGCGCTCCGCGAGCCGGCGCATGAGATACGGATACCACTGTGTTCCGAACGGAACGTAGCATCGCACGCGATAGCCCTCCTTCACCAGCTTGTCCTGAAGGTCGCGTCGCACACCGTACAGCATCTGAAACTCGAACCGATCACGGGCGATGTGCTGTTCGTCGGCCCAGCGCTTCGCCTCCAGGATGATGGCTGGATCGTGCGTCGCGATGCCGGGGTAGTGGCCCTTGAGCATCAACTCGTTCATGCACTTCACGTAGTTCGCGTCCACGTCCTTCTTGTCCGGATACGCAACCGATGGGGGCTCCTTGTACGCGCCCTTGCAGATGCGCACACGCGCCTGCAGCGCATTCATGTGCTGGACATCCGCAAAGGTGCGGTACAGGTAACTCTGCAGTACGATGCCGACGTTCGCCTTGTAGGGGGGATAGAGCCGGTCCTCGAAGAGCTTGATGGTGAGGTCCGTATACGAACTCGCTTCCATGTCGATGCGCACGAAGGTGTCGTACTGTTGCGCCCGCGTCAGAATGTCCTGCATGATCGAGACGCATAGCTCATGATCGATGTCGAGTCCCATTGCCGTGAGCTTGACCGAGACGTTCGCATCCAGTCTCGCCTCCCGGATGCGGTCGAGCAGTTGCAGATATTCGTCGCGCGCCGCACGGGCTTCCGTCTCCGTGTACACGCTTTCGCCGAGCAGGTCGAGCGAGGCGGTGATGCCTCTGGCGTTCAGTTCTCGGACCGCGGCCAACGCCTCCGTTACCGTCTCCCCGGCCACGAATCGGCTGGCAAATTGTTTGGCCAGACTGTTGTTGCGCACGAACTTGAAGACGCGCGGCTGGCTGGAGAGATAGAGTAGCGTGTTACGAAGCATGGATCCTCGGAGCGACGACGACCGGTCGGCGACCGGCGCAAGCGCGGAAATCTAAGCGAATTGCTTCAAGGATGCGGCAGGCTGCCGGGCTGCGGTTGCGGCACGCGGGTGCATGGCCGAGCGCCGCGGCCTAGTTGCAGATTGGGGTATCCCAAAAAACGATGGGCCGGCGTGAGCCG
>JANYIN010000195.1 GCA_025362035.1 Gemmatimonadaceae bacterium
AACTTCGACGCCGCGCCGGCGATGGCCGTTCCGGAGAAGGTGACCGGACTGCCGGACACACCGCCAGCCGACGCGGTCATGGTGTAGCTCTGCGCCACCGGCCCGAGGGTCCACGACGCCAGTGCGGCAATGCCCGACGCATTGGTCGTCACCGTGACGGTGGTTCCCGAGGTGGACCCGTTCGCGACCTGAGCTCCCGCCGTAGTCGTGAAGGTCACCACCGTCCCCGCCACACCGTTGCCGCTGGCGTCGGACACCTTCACGGAGGGGGCGATGGGCACAGCGGTCGCCGCCGTGGTCGATTGATTGTTGCCACCATTCAGCGCCATCGTACTCGCCGCGCCGGCGCCAAGGACAATCGCGCCGGAAGTGACCGGCGTGTAGCCAGGCGACGTGAACGAGAGTGTGAAGCTCCCTGCCGTACCGCTGATGGCGAGTCCGCTGAACGTGGCAATGCCACCGGCAATTGTTGTCGCCGTGGCGTTGGTCAGTGTTCCTGTGCCGCTGGCCACCGTTGCGGTAATCACCACGCTGGCGGTCGTGACGTTGTTACCCTGCGCGTCCTTGAGTTGCACCACCGGCTGCACGGCAAGCGCAACGCCGCTCGACGCAGTTGGCGACGGCGGCGTCGCCAACGCCAGCAGAGTCCCGTTGCCCGCCACACCGTTCGCCGTAATCGTGTACGGACTGCCCACTAGCCCGGCGGCTGTTGCGGTGAGCGCGTACTGCTGCGCGACGGTGCCAAGCGTCCACGACGCGAGCGCGGCGATTCCCAAAGCGTTGGTCGTAACCGTCAGCGTCGTGCCGCTCGTGGATGCGTTGGCAATCTGCGATCCCGCGGTGACGGCGTTGAATGTCACCACGGTGCCCGCCACGGGATTGCCCGACATGTCCGTGACGATCACCGCCGGCGGAATCGGCACCGCCGTGAACACGGTCGCCGTCTGGTTTGCACCGGCCTGCCCGTTGAGGTTGAGCGCCGTGCCAGCGCTCAACACGATTGGACCAGAGGCGAGCGCGGAGTAGCCGGGCGCCGTGAATGACAACGTGAAGCTGCCGACGAGGCCCGTGAGCGTCAGTCCGCTGAACGTGGCGACGCCGCTGGCGTTCGTCGTTGCGGTACTCCCGGCGAGGGTGCCCGTGCCGTTCGTGACCGTCGCACCGACCACGACCCCCGCCGTGTTGACGGGATTGCCGAGGACATCCTTGAGTTGAACGATTGGCTGCTGGCCGAGCGCGATTGCGTTTGCGGCCGTCGCGGATGGCGGTGTAAGGAACGCGAGTGCCGACCCGGTGCCGGCCACGCCCGTGGCCGTGAAGACCGCGCTCAGCGACCCAGCGGCCGTTGCCGTCAGCGCATTCTGCCCGGACGCGTTCCCAAGCGTCCATGAACCCACCGTGGCGATGCCTTGCGCATTGGTCGTCGAACTGAGGCCGGTGGCGCTGCCGCCGCCGCCGCTCACGGCCCACGTCACCTGAACATTCGACACCGGGTTGCGGCCCGCATCCTTCAGGACGACGCTGGGCGCGACGCTCACCGCCGTGGCGACGGTGGCGGTTTGCTGGTCACCGGCAATCTTCGTGATCGATGCCGGCGTGCTCGCGACGATGGATGCCGAGGTGGCCGCGGTGAGTGCGCCCGCGGCAATGGTGATCGTCACCGTGCCCGCGGTAACGCCCAACGTCACCACCGAGGACGCTCGACCATTGGCACCGGTCGCTACGGATGCCGGGAGGAACGTCGCGCCGTTGGCGGAGGCGGCGAACGTCACCAACTGGTTCGGTATCGGATTGCCGTTCCCGTCGGAGAGAAGGACAATGAGTGGGTTCGGCAGCACGGAGCCGGGTGCTCCCGACTGGCCGGCGCCCGACACGACGGTGATGGTCGCCGCGCCCCGATTGACGGTATGCAGTGTGAACGTGACGGTGCCGGCGGCTCCGCTCACGCCTGCCAGGGTGGCCGTCACACTGTCAGTTCCCACCACTCCGCCGAGCGTGTACGTCGTACTCGTCGTGCCGTCGGGCGCGCTGGTGGTGGTCACCGCTCCGAGGGCGCCACTACCGCTGGTGCGAGTCCAGGTGACAATGGCTCCCGCCACGGCACCGCCGAACGTGTCCGTCGCCTTCACCACCAGCGGCAGCGCAAGCGTCCGGCCGGTCGAATCCGTCTGACCGTCTCCAGAAACGAGCGTCAATGCAATCGGAGGAGCCGGCGTGGCTGTCTCAGCGATCGACAGGGGCGGAAGCGCGACCGCGCTGGCGGCGTACTGATATGCGCCTCCCGTCTTGCCCAGCGTGACCGTGGTGCTGGCGCGCCCCAGGTTGTCGGCAACGGCGGTGGCCTGGCCGACGATTCCGCCCGCACTCACCGCACTGAACGTGATGGACGTTCCCGGCACGGGGAGGTTGTCGGCCGCCTGTACCTCGATCACAACAGGCTGCGGCAGGACGCTCCCCGCCACCCCAGTCTGACTGCCCCCGCTGATGAGTACCAGATGCGTGGCTGGCGGCACGACGGTGAGTTTCGAGCTGCCGACGATCCCCGTGGGTGTGCTGGCGCTCAGTATCGCGACGCCTCGTTTGCCGGTGGCGCGGACCGAGGCCGACGCTTTTCCGGTTTGCGTCAACACCGCCACCGTCGAATCACTCGACGCCCACTGGACCAGCAAGTTCTGCACGGCCGCGTTCGAGGAATCGATTGCCGTGGCCGAGTACGCGAGCGTAGGGCTACCGACCACCGTGGTATCCGGCGGCGCTAGCGCGACCGTCCTGGTTCTCTTGCCCGGGCCGGAGTAGGTGATGGTGACGACCGGTGGCGCCAGCGGCGGAAGATTGGCCGCTCGCGCCAGGACGACTTGGGTGCCCGAGAAGAGCACCGTACCGTCGGACGCGCGGAGCTCGAGTAGCGCGGTGAAGGGCTGGTCGTTCTGCGACGCCGGCACCGAAATCTCAATCTGGAGCGTATCCTTGCCGGCCGGAAACGCGATGACGGTGTCTCGCGTGCTGCCATCCGCCGCCGTCAGGTGGATGTGCACGTCGGTAATCGCAGTGCCGCTCGCCGACAGGACCTGGTACGCGCGCGCGGCCGCCGGTGTGAACTGCGGCGCGAGCGCAACACGACCGGGAACACCGGATCCGGTGGATGCCGAACGGGGACCTGTGGTGGATTCGGTGCACGTGATCGCCACGAAGGCGAGCGCAAGAAATCCAGCCGCGCGCAGGCGGAGACGCATGGGAAGGAGCGAAAGGATACCCACAGACAGGGCGGTGGCGAACTCCGGCAGAAGAGAGAATCGACCCAAACCACACGTTCGTCAATGGCGAACTCGTCGCCGCTGTCCCTTCGGCTGCCAGATCCGGGCGTACACGTGCATGGTCGAGGGCGCCATTTTGGGCCGCGGATGCCGGGCCTACCTGCGGAGAATGCCGTCCACATAGTAGACTCGATGCTCGGGTCGTGGCCAACGCGCCCAACAACTCCAAAGGATCACGAATGCTTCGTCGTACATGGATCGCCGCACTCCTGCTTGCCGCCTGCCGCTCATCCAGTGGTCCCGTTGCGCCGGCGCCGGAGCCGCTCACCCTTCTGGCTGAGGCCACCAAACACTATGCGACGCTGTTGAAGGACGCGGCCGTCGATTCGGTGGTGGCCGCATACACGACCGACGGCGAGCTCGTACTTCCGGGCATGGCACCGCTCAAGGGCCGCGACGCCATCGCCAGGTTTCTCTCGCCGCTCGTGCAGTCCACGACGGTGGAATCAGTGCAGCTGGATGTGGACAGCGTCGTTCTGAACGAACGGAGCGCACAGCAAGAGGGACGCTACCAACAGAAGGCGGGTCCGAAGGGCCGTCCCGCACAGGAGTACCACGGGCGCTTTCATGCGACCTGGCGATTCCAGCCGAACGGCAAGTGGCTGATCGCGAGTCTGACCATGACGCCCGATGCGTAACGAACCAACCACGGTGCTGCGGACATACGGAAGCGAGATCGAAGCGCGGATGGATGCCGCCGCGCTCGAGGCGAACGGCATCCCGGCGGATGTGTCGGCGGACACTGCCGGGGGTGCCTTTCCGAGCCTGGCTTTGATATTCCCGGTCCGTCTGATCGTCCTCGAGCGTGACGTGGCGATTGCCCGCGAGATTCTCGACACTCCAGCGGAACCGGCCACCGACTACGGCGAACCGGAGGCGTAGCGGGCATGTTCGAGTTTCTCGACCGTCAGCATACCATTGCGCCGGCGGGCTTCAACCGCTGGCGCGTGCCGCCCGCCGCGCTGGCGATTCATCTGGCCATCGGGCAGGCGTACGCTTTCAGCGTGTTCAGCATTCCGCTGTCGCGTTCCGTGGGCATCACCTCATCGGCGCCATCCGACTGGGCCCTCAGCACGATTGGCTGGGTGTTCAGCGTCGCCATCGTGTTTCTCGGACTGTCCGCCGCCGTTTTTGGCAGTTGGCTGGAGCGCGTGGGGCCACGACGAGCGATGTTCGCGTCCGCGCTCTGTTTCGGGGGCGGGTTCTTCGTCGGCGCGGTGGGAGTCGCCCTTCATCAATTCTGGCTGCTGCTGCTGGGCTACGGCGTACTGGGCGGCATCGGGCTGGGCATCGGATACATCTCGCCCGTGTCCACCCTGATCAAGTGGTTCCCCGACCGGCCGGGCATGGCCACCGGGCTGGCGATCATGGGCTTTGGCGGCGGCGCGATGATCGCGTCACCGCTTTCCGTGCGACTGATGGAGCACTATCGCACCGCATCGTCCACGGGTGTGGCCGAGACGTTTGCGACGCTCGGGGTGATCTATCTCGTGTACATGATGTTCGGCGTCATGACCGTGCGGCTGCCAGCTCCGGGCTGGACCCCGCCACTCGCGTCCGGGTCGTCCGCGTCGGGCGGTGCACGTCGCCTCGCGCCGACGGACGTGAGCGTGAGCGTCGCGGTGCGCACGCCGCAGTTCTGGCTGCTCTGGACCATGCTCTGCATGAACGTCACAGCGGGAATCGGTGTGCTCGGCCAGGCGTCGGCGATGATCCAGGAGATGTTTCCAGGGCGCATATTGGTGGGCGCCGCGTCCGGGTTCGTGGGCCTGCTGAGTCTCGCTAACATGGGTGGCCGCTTCGTGTGGTCCTCACTGTCCGACTACATCGGACGCCGTGCCACGTACGCCACGTTCTTTGCGCTCGGCGCCGTGCTCTATTCGTCCATTCCGACGATTGGCCGCATGGGCAGTATTCCGCTGTTCGTGTTTGGCTACGTTGTGATTCTGTCCATGTACGGCGGCGGGTTCGCGACGATTCCCGCCTATCTGCGCGACATGTTCGGCACGAATCAGGTGGGTGCGATCCACGGCCGCCTGCTCACGGCGTGGTCCACCGCGGGGGTGCTCGGTCCAGTCCTCGTGAACTACACGCGCGAGTATCGTATCGCGAACGGGGTGCCCAAGGCGGAGGCGTACAGCGTCACGATGTACGTGATGGCCGCACTACTGCTTCTCGGCTTTGTCGCGAACCTGTTCGTCCGTCCGCCAGGCGCGACGCGAACGCAGGGTACATAGCACCGGAGGCAGGATGGAAGGACACGAGGCGGACGGTGAAGGCCGTGGCCCACTCGCACTGGCATGGGCGTGGATTGTCGTGGGCGTGCCGCTGATGTGGGGCGTTGCGCAGACGGTCGGAAAGTCGCTGGCGCTCCTCGCGCGATGAGCGCCGACGCATTCATGGTTTCTTTGCCGTGGGTGGCAGCTGGCCGTTGAGGCGCAGATAGATTGCCATCTGGCTGTAGTGATCGGCCCAGTCGCCCGTGGTGAGCGTTTCGATCGCCGCACGCGTCCACATTTAGCCGCCAAAAAACGGCAAGGCCTCACCGCGACTGGCGAATGCCTTGCGTGAAAAAGTGCGGTGGCTTAGTTCGCGATCATGACCGTCACCACACTCGTTCTGCCGGGCCTGTGGAATTCCGGCCCCGATCATTGGCAGTCGCATTGGGAGCGCCTGGACCCGAGCTGCGTCCGGGTGCACCAGGACGCATGGGAATCACCGCGTCGAGACGACTGGGTGCAGAATCTCGATCGCGCCGTGCGCCGTGCAAGCGGTGAGGTGGTCATCGTGGGACACAGCACCGCCTGTGTACTGGTCGCCCACTGGGCGGGTGCGACGACGGCGGGGTTGCTTGCGAGGGTACGCGGCGCATTTCTGGTGGCACCGTCCGACACCGAGGGCGCCAACTACCCCGTCGGTCCAACCGGCTTTGCGCCGGTTCCGATGCAACCATTGCCATTCCGGAGCATCGTGGTGGCGAGCGAGAACGACGAGTACGTGACGGTGGAGCGAGCGCGGTCGTTCGCAGCAGCATGGCATAGCGAGTTCGTGAACATCGGTGCCGCGGGGCACATCAACGCCGCCTCCGGCTACGGTGCATGGCCCGAAGGACGCGCGCTACTCCGGGATTTTTCGGCTGCATGATCGCATGACGGCGGGCGACGCGCGTACACGGACGACCGCCACCGCGTCCACGCTGGCGTGGGTCGGTCCGTTCGTGGTGTTCCTGCTTTGGCTATCGGTGGACCGATACCTGCCGCTCGCCAATCCCGAAAAGGAGCTTCTGCGCGACATCGTCCTCGTTGCCGCGATCGTCGCGTTCTCGCGCACGCTCCTGCCGCGTGGTGCACCGTACTGGAAGACGAGTGTGGTGCTGGGCGTCGCTGTCTTCGCCATGTGGATCGCCCCGGACGCGTTGATGCCGGGGTGGCGCGACAGCGTGGTCTTTCAGAACGCGGTGACCGGACACGTCATGACGTCCATTCCTCCCGCGGCTCTCACGCCGCTGATGCTGGTGCTTCGCACGTCGCGCGCGGCGTTGCTCGTACCGGTCCTCGAGGAGCTGTTCTGGCGCGGCTGGCTTCCGCGGTGGCTTCAAGACACGCGGTTCGAGCGCATTCCACTGGGGCAGTACACACCGTTCGCGTTCTGGGCGACCGCCGTGTTGTTCGGGTCCGAACACGGGTCGTTCTGGGAAGTCGGGTTGTTATGCGGCGTCATCTACAACTGGTGGATGGTGCGCACGCGTTCACTGGGCGACTTGATCCTCGTTCACGCGGTCACGAATCTGGCGCTGTCTCTGTATGTCATCCGGACCGCGCACTGGGGTTTCTGGATGTAAGTTCGTCGCGATGCACGACGGCCGCGCGTCCAGACCTGCCGCTGCGGTTTCCTGAACTGGTCCAGCGAGAAGGGTAATTCAGGGCTATCCTTCCTCGTATCACCGTTGGGGGCCCCATCCGCGCGGTTCGGCACCGTACCCCGCCGGCGACTTCAATCAAGGCACTGAGCGTTGGCAAAAAAACCAAACTACGACTTCGAAAAGCGCAAGAAAGAACAGGATCGGAAGAAGAAGAAGGACGCCAAGCGCGAGGAACGCCTCCTGCGGAAGCGCGGTGAGGGTGAGGCCGGTGAAGAGGGGGATGAAGTTCAGGTGGCGGCGGACGAAGGAGAGTAGGTCGTCGTCTGGACGAGTGGGCGACCAGCGCGCAGGTTAGGGCTGCACGCGGTCAGCCCGAGGCGAGATACATGGAGCATTCAGCGGCGCGATGTGACGAGTGCGGAGCCCTTCACAGTGGGGGTGTGACGTGCCGCGCGTGCTTCGAGGCCCTGCTCGCCTTCGAGAATGAGCGCCCGGCGGCGTTCGGCGCCGTGCATCATCTCACGGTGGCGTGCTACTTCCTGCAGCACCCGCGCGGGTACAACGAGGCCGCGCTGCAGATGTGGCGTGATCTCCTGGCGGACGCGCTGGACGGGCGCGTGGCACCGCGGGATCTCCTCAAACGCGCGGGACGACAGTTTCGCGGCGTGCGTCGAGTTCGCGATGCCCAGGCAACCGTGCCGGCGTGGTGGCCGCCCAAATGGCCCATCACGGTGGACGCCGTGTTGCGCCCCGATGAATCCCCGACCATCGACACGTACATCCAGCGCGCCTACGAATGGGCGGGACAGACGCGTGCGCAGCTCGAGCAGCAACCACGCGTCGATCGGATGTCGCCGCCGGACGCGAGGCACGCGCGCTGAGCCGCGGTGGGCGAGTGCGCGACGGTTTCACGCCGTGGGCGCGACGCGCATATTGCTCGGGCCAGACCAGCGATCCCGTCTCACGTTGCCCCGTCTCCAGGAGTGCGGTTCATGCGATTCACGTCCAGCCTGCTCGTCGCACTGGTCGTCTGCTCGTGCGCGCCGAGCCATGGGGCGCCGACGTTCAGTCCGGCCCCGCCCGGTCCCGCGCGGCCGTTCTCTCCGGCCGTGAGCGCGAACGGGTTCCTCTTTCTGGCGGGACAACTCGGCACCGACAATAGCGGAACGGTCGTCGCCGGCGGCATTCAAGCGGAAACGCGTCAGGCGCTAGAGAACATTCGCGCCGTGTTGCAGCGCCACGGATTGGCGATGGAACGCGTGGTGAAGTGCACCGTCTTTCTCGCGGACATGAAGGAATGGGCGTCAATGAACGAGGTATACGTCACCTTCTTCGACCCGGCCCGGCGACCCGCGCGCTCCGCCATGGGCACCAGCGGTCTCGCGCTCAATGGGCGCGTGGAAATCGAATGCATCGCGGCGGAATGACCGCGCGTGTGGCATGAGTTCCTCCACGCTCGTCGGAGCACCACGCCGCGGTCGCCCCTGGTTGCAGATGATCGGTCGCGCGACGCTTCGTCTCTGGCGTTGGCGCATCGATGGCTCGTTGCCCGAGCTGCCCAAATTCGTGATTGTCGTGGCGCCCCACACCTCCAACTGGGACTTTCCGGTCGGCGTGTTCGCAATGTTCGCGCTGGATCTGCGGATCCACTGGTTCGGCAAGGACACGCTCTTTCACGGTCCGTTCGGCTGGTTGCTGCGCGCGCTCGACGGGCGTCCCGTCCGACGGGATGCCCCTGAGGGGGTAGTGGCGGAGATGGCCGGCATCGTGCGCGCCGAGCGACAATTTCTGCTGGCGCTGGCGCCGGAGGGGACACGCAAGCCGGTGCAGCAGTGGCGTACCGGATTCTATCACATCGCGCACGCCGCGGGCGTGCCGATCGTGCCCGTGTGGTTCGACTGGAGTCGCCACGAGATCGGGATCGGTTCACCGATGTGGACCACGGGCGACGTGCGAAGCGATCTGGCGCGGCTGCAATCGCTCTACCGGGCCGACATGGCGCG
Organism: Gemmatimonadaceae bacterium; assembly: GCA_025362035.1. GTDB lineage: Bacteria > Gemmatimonadota > Gemmatimonadetes > Gemmatimonadales > Gemmatimonadaceae > AG11. Next base: position 9,180 of record JANYIN010000195.1, read on the forward strand.
GAATCCCGGCGGATTCGTGGAAGGTCCGTCGCGCGACCCGCAGATGGCCGGTTCAGCGGCCACCTGCTGAACGGCGCCGCGCCATCACGCCGTGACGGACGCTGCAGACAGGCCGGACCGCGTGCCCCAGCCGGGTGCGCCCGACGCCGTGGATCCGGTGGCACACACCATCACTGGCGACGTCCGCGTGCACGAGCGGTTCCATTCCCGCTTTCTCAGCCACGATCGCACGCTGGTCGTCTACCTGCCGCCCGGTTACGATCCCACGGCGGCGCGGCGTTATCCGGTGCTCTACCTGCACGATGGGCAGAACGTGTTCGACCGCGCCACGTCGTTCGCGGAGGAGTGGCAGGTGGACGAATCCGCGCAGTCGCTCATCGCGGCGGGCGCACTCGCCCCGCTCATCATTGTCGGTGTGTATAATGCGGGCGCGGGCCGAGTGGACGAATACACGCCGACGATACAACCGCACACCGGGCGCGGCGGACACGCAAACGAATATGGCCGCATGATGGTCGAGGAGTTGAAGCCGTTCATAGACCGGCGGTACCGGACCCTGTCCACGGCGCCGCACACGGGGTTGGGGGGCTCGTCGCTGGGCGGCCTGCTCACACTGCACCTGGGCCTGCGGTACCCACACGTCTTCAGCCGGCTTGCGGTGCTCTCCCCGTCCCTCTGGTGGGACGATCGCGTGATCATTCGGGAGGTGAAGGCACTTAGACGAAAGGCGCCATGGCGCATCTGGCTGGACGCCGGCACTTCCGAAGGAGAGGGAACGGTGGACGACGTGAGATCCCTGCGCGATGCCCTGGTTGCCAAAGGGTGGACGATTGGCGACGATCTGTCATACTTGGAGGTTCCTGGCGGCGAACACAACGAACGTAGCTGGGCCGCCAGAATGCAGGACGTGCTGAAGTTTCTCTTTCCACTCTGATTTGCCGTCGCATGCATCGTGAGCACGTCCGCTGGTTTAGTCCGCGCCTGGAGCGCGACATGGACCTACTGGTCTTTGGGCACGCCGGTGCGCGCGTGCTCGTGTTTCCCAGCTCCATGGGCAAGTTCTTCGAGTGGGAGGACCGCGAGATGACGAGCGCGCTCTCGGAGCATCTCGAGCGTGGCTGGATACAGATGTACTGCGTGGACAGCGTGGACGCCGACAGCTGGTACGCCAAGTGGAAGCACCCGGGCGACCGGGCGCGGTATCATGCTCGCTACGATGGCTACCTGCGGGAAGAAGTGATTCCGTTCACGGAATCGCGCAACGGCAATCCGTTTCTCATCACGACCGGGGCGAGCTTCGGCGCCTATCAAGCCATGAGCTTTGCGCTCCGCTACCCGGCCCTGGTGGGCCGGGTGATCGGCATGAGCGGCATCTACGACATTCGGGAAGTAACGGATGGCTACACCGACGAACACGTGTATCCGTTCAACCCTGCCGAGTTCGTCGTGCACGAGCACGAATGGAATCGGCTCGAGGCCATGCGACGCATGGACATCATCATGGCCATCGGGCATGAGGATGCGATGCGTGGGAATAGCGAGTACTTCTCGGGACGTCTGTGGTCGAAGGGCATCGGCAACGCGCTGCGTATCTGGGACGGCTGGTCACACGATTGGCCGTACTGGCAACGGATGATCCGGACGTATATCGGCGGGTCGGACTGACGCGCCAGGCGGGGCGTGCCCGTCGCCGATGGACGCTGTTCCAGGTAGTGCCAAGTGAGCTCCGTTGCACCGCACGAGTCGAATCCTCCAGAAACCGGAATCCGCGTATGCTCAAAGTCGGTCTCCTCGTTGGTCGGGAGTGGTCCTTTCCCCCCGCCCTCATCGAAGCGGTGGCGTTACGCGACGCGGGCGTTTCCGTGGAATACGTCAAGCTTGGCGGGACGTCCATGGACGAAGCGAATCCGTATGCCGTGATCGTCGATCGCATCTCCCACGAAGTCGGCTACTATCGCACGTACCTGAAGCACGCCGTGCTCGAGGGAGTGACGGTGGTGAACAATCCGTTCATGTGGTCCGCCGACGACAAGCTCTTCGACGCGTCCCTGGCCACGAAGCTCGGCGTCGCCAGTCCGAAGACGATGGCGCTCCCCAACAAGGACTACATTCCCGGGATCAAGCACGACGAGAGCCTGCGGAATCTGAAGTATCCGATCGATTGGCATGGCATCATCGACTACGTCGGGCTGCCCTGCATCCTCAAGGATGCGCACGGCGGCGGCTGGCGCGACGTGTATGTCTGCAAGACACTGGACGATCTCATCCAGAACTACAACGAGTCGGGACTGCTCACGATGATCGTGCAGGAGTTCATCGAGTGGGATCAGTTCATTCGCTGCATGGCGCTCGGCCAGCGTGACGTGCTCCCGATGAAGTACGACCCCCGCGCGCGGCGGTACGTGGTGGAGGAGGGACATCTCGCTCCCGCGCTCGAGGCCCGCATCATCGCGGACAGTCTGACGCTCATGCGCGCGCTTGGCTACGACATGTGCTCGCTGGAGTTCGCCGTGCGCGACGGCATTCCGTACGCGATCGACTTCATGAACCCCGCGCCCGACATGGACATCAATTCCCTCACGCCGCCCTACTTCCAATGGGTGCTCGAGGGGATGACCAACCTCGTCATTCGGCTGGCGCACGAAAACACGGCCAAGCGGGCGTTATCCGCTGGGGAGTTCATGCTCGGCCGACGGGAAGGCGCGGCATGACGCTCCATTCCGGGAGCGTCTGATGCTGGGGGTCGGCATCGATCATTATCACTCACTGCTCGACGACGACATCGGCGGCGAGACGCAGCGGCAACTCGACGACCAGCTCCGGTTGCGCGGCCTCTTTTTCGGGGACCGCGCGCTCTGTACCGTGCTGCGGCCGCGATTTTTCTCGCCCGCGCAGTACCGCTTCCTTCAGCGGCGCGGCGCGGTGGTGCTGCGCGCCTTTCGCACGGCGCATCGCGCGGCGCTGGCGGATCCAGCGGTGCTGGACCAGTTCGGACTGCTGGACTGGGAACACCGGCTCGTGCACGTGCCCACCGGCTTTCGCGACGCGAGTCCGGTGTCCCGCCTCGACGCGTTCTTCGTCACGGACACCGGCGGGTTGCGCTTCACGGAATACAACGCCGAGACGCCGGCCGGCGGCGGCTACAACGACGTGCTCACGGAAGTGTTCTACGGATTGCCGATCATGCGCGCATATCTGCGCACATACGACGTGCAGCCGCTACCCGCGCGTCACAACGTGCTGCACGCGCTGCTCGACGCTTACGAACAGTGGTCGGGGCGCCGCGATCGGCCTCACGTCACGATCGTCGACTGGGCGGACGTACCTACGCAGAGCGAATTCCTGCTCTTCCAGGACTACTTCGTCCGCCAGGGGGTGCCCTGCACGATCGTCGATCCGGCGGACGTCACGTACGCCAATGGCGTGCTGAGCGGACCCTCCGGCCGGATCGAACTGATCTACAAACGAGTCCTGCTGCATGAACTGGTGGAACGCGGCGGTCTGGATCAGCCCATTTTGCGCGCGTTCCGCGACGGCGCGGTGTGCATGGTCAATCCGCCGGCATGCAAGATCCTGCACAAGAAGGCGAGCCTCGCGGTGCTGCACGACGAAATGAACGCGCACCTCTTCGACGACGAGGAGAGGGAGGCCATCCGGCTGTCCATTCCCTGGACGCGCGTGGTGCGCGAGCGGGCGACCACCCATGACGGCACGACGGTGGACCTCGTGCCGTTCATCGCGGAACATCGCGAACAGCTGGTACTCAAGCCAAACGACGACTACGGCGGCAAGGGCATCGTGCTTGGCTGGGAGGTGGACGACACCGCGTGGGCGACGGCCATCGCCACGGCGCTGCGCGAGCCCTACGTCGTCCAGCGCCGCATCGCCCTGCCCAGGGAGGCCTTTCCCTCCTTGGTCGATGGAAAGGTCCAGTTCACAGATCGCATGGTGGATACGGCCCCGTATGTCGCGAACGGCGATCACGTCGACGGATGCCTCTCGCGCCTTGCGACGGCCGCGCTGCTGAATGTGACCGCCGGCACCGGCACGCAGACTCCTACCTTCATCGCTCAGAAGCGATGAGATCCCGAGGCCCCGCATGAAAGCCCCGTCGCTGACGATCGGCATCGAGGAGGAATACCAGATCATCGATCCGGAGACGCGCGAGCTCAAGTCTTACATCACCGAGATTCTCTCGGGCGACTCTTTGCTGGTGGCCGAATTGAAGCCCGAACTGCACCAGTCGATGGTCGAGATCGGCAGTAAGGTGTGCCGCACGCCGCAGGAGGTTCGCGAGGAACTGGTTCGGTTGCGCGGCATGGTGATGGACCTCGCCGCCGACAGCGGGCTGGTGATTGCCGCGGCGGGAACGCATCCGTTTTCCCTGTGGTCGAAGCAGGAGATCACGCCGATGGAGCGCTACATGGGGGTCCGACACGATCTCCAGGATCTGGCGCAGCAGCTGCTCATCTTCGGCACCCATATCCACATCGGCATCGAAGATCGCAACTTCATGATCGAGGCGATGAATGTCTCCCGGTACTTGCTGCCGCACGTCCTGGCACTGTCCACCAGCTCGCCCTTCTGGCAGGGACGACGGACGGGATTGAAGTCCTACCGGAGCATCATCTTTCGGAATTTTCCGCGCACCGGCGTCCCCCCGATTCTCGCCTCGTACGGCGAGTACGAGGAACTGCTGCACACGCTGGTGGCAACGGGATGCGTGCCGGACGGCTCGAAGATCTGGTGGGACGCGCGTCCTCATCATCTCTATCCGACGCTGGAGTTCCGCGTCTGCGACATCTGCACGCGCGTGGAAGAAGCGGTGTGCCTCGCGGCGATCCTCCAGGCGATCGTGGCGAAAATCTGGAAGCTGCGACGCGACAATCTCACGTTCCGGCTTTACCCGCCCGCCATGGTGGACGAAAATAAATGG
>JANYIN010000010.1 GCA_025362035.1 Gemmatimonadaceae bacterium
CTTCCGCAATTTGTCGCGCATCGACCTGACCTTTCCCGCGGCGGGCGTCGTCGTGATCGGCGAGAATGGACAGGGGAAGTCGAACCTGCTCGAGGCGATTTACTACCTGCATCTGCTGCGCTCCGTGCGCGGCGCGCGCGACGTGGACGTCGTGCGGTTTGGTCAACCCGGATTTCACATCGGGGCTCGAACCGAGGGCGGGCCGCACCACGACCTCTCGGTGGGGTTCGAGCCACAGGGCAAGCGCAAGCGCGTGAAGCTGGACGGTTCTGAGCCTCAGCGCTTGAGCGACGCGCTCGGAGCGCTGCCGTGTGTGCTGTTTTCGCCTGCGGATGTGGAGCTCGTGGCCGGCGCGCCCAACGCCCGCCGGCGTTATCTCGACATCCTGCTCGCGCTGTCATCACGTCGCTATCTGCATGCGTTGCAGCGCTACCGGCATGCGCTGGCCCAGCGCAATGCGGCGTTACGCGAGGTGAGCCGGGCGGCGGACAGGAAGGCCGAACAGCGGATTGTGGTGTGGGAGGCGCCGCTGGCGGAACATGGCGCGGTGCTCTGGTTGGAGCGTGTGCGGTGGGCGGGGGCGGCGGCGCCGCGCTTCGCGTCGTTGTGCGCCGCCATCGGCGAACGGACGGCGGCCTCCTTGCGCTATGCGACTTCTCTGACGCCAGCGTCGCATGATCTGGAGGCGGTGGCACGCGAGTTGGCGCGCAGTCTCGAGCAACGCCGCCCGCTGGATGTGCGGCGCTGCCTCACGCACACCGGGCCCCATCGTGATGACGTTTCGCTGCTGTTGGATGGGCGCGAGCTCCGCTCCTTTGGATCCGCCGGCCAGCAGCGCACGGGGGCGATTGCGCTCCGGATGATCGAAGGTGAGACACTGCGCGCGCGACTCGACGTCACGCCGCTGTTCCTCCTGGACGATCCATTCGCGGAGCTGGACGTACGGCGCTCCGCACGCATTCTCGACTTGTTGCGCGAAAATGCCATGGGACAGATCGTGCTGTCCGTCCCGCGCGAGAGCGACATCCCGCCGGCGCTGTCGCAACTGATGCGGTGGCGCATTGCCGACGGCGCGGTGCTCACCGGTGTGGAGCCTCCGGCGCGCATGGGTGCAGCATGAGCCCGGCGAAGAAGAAACCTGCGGCGATTGGTGACGTGTTGGCGGGCGTGCTGCAGAAGGCGGGAATCGCCCGGCGCGTCGAGCAAGCGGGCATCATCCCGGAGTGGGGCGCACTGGTGGGCCCCCAGATTGCCAAGGTGACCGACCCCCAGTCCATCGCCGCGGACGGCACGCTGTTCGTGCACGTGACCACCAACGCGTGGATGATGGAATTGTCGATGATGGAACCGGAGCTCCTGATGGCGCTGAATGCCAAGCCAGGCCGCGCCCCCGTGAAGAAAATCCGGTGGCTGATTCGTCAGGGTTGAGGGGGATTCCGGCGGCGGCGCGCGGGGTGGTGATGCATCGGCTTTTCCGGTGCCGTAAGTCGTTCTGGATAAACGTGTTAGCGCCGAACAAAACCGTTGCGTTTCCGCACTCGACGCGTTACATTCAGCCGTCTGTGGGCGGTGCGCAGATTCGGCGTTTGTTCGCGTGACTTTCCGGCACATTTTCAAGTGAGTTCATGACCAAGATGAACGACAAGCCCGCGGCGAGCGAGTACGGGGCGGGACAGATCACCGTGCTCAAAGGCCTGGAGGCAGTTCGCAAGCGTCCGGGCATGTACATCGGGTCCACGTCGGAGCGCGGGTTGCACCACCTCGTGTACGAGGTCGTCGACAACTCCATCGACGAAGCACTCGCCGGATTCGCCGACAAAGTGAGCGTGATCATTCACGCCGACAATTCCATCACCGTGGAGGACAACGGCCGCGGCATTCCCGTGGACATCCATCCGATCGAGAAGATTCCGGGCGTGGAGCTGGCGATGACGGTGCTGCACGCCGGAGGAAAATTCGACAAGGATTCGTACAAGGTGTCGGGCGGACTGCACGGCGTGGGCGTGTCGGTCGTGAACGCGCTTTCCGAGCACCTGAAGGTGTGGGTTCGCCGCGACGGCAAGGAGTACTTCATGGACTTCGTGCGTGGCGACACGAACACGAAGCTCAAGATCCTGGCCGAGACGCCCAAGCGCACGACCGGTACGAAGGTCTGGTTCAAGCCCGACCACCTGATCTTCACGGAGCTCGTGTACTCCTACGCGACACTGGCGTCTCGGCTTCGCGAACTCTCGTTCCTGAACAAGGGCGTGACCATCACGCTCAAGGACGAACGGTCGGAGCAGGAAAAGGACGAAGTGTTCCTGGCCAAGAACGGCCTGCGGGAGTTCGTCCAGCATCTCAACACCGCGCGCAAGCCGTTGCACCCCGAGGTCATCTATCTCGACACCACGAAGGACGACGTGGGGATCGAGCTCGCGATGCAGTACAACGACGGCTACAACGATACCGTCTTTTCGTTCGTGAACAACATCAACACGCACGAAGGCGGCACCCATCTTACGGGGTTCAAGAGCGCGCTCACGCGCGTGATCAACCAGTACATCCAGAAGTCGTCGCTGTCCAAGAAGGACAAGGAGACCGTGCTGAGCGGCGACGACGTGCGCGAAGGACTCGTCGCCGTCCTGTCGGTGAAGGTGAAGGAGCCGCAGTTCGAAGGGCAGACCAAGACGAAGCTCGGCAATTCTGAAGTGGAGTCCGCCGTCAAGACCGTCGCCAACGAGTGGCTCGCTGCCTACCTCGAAGAGCATCCGCGGACCGCGAACATCGTGATCGACAAGGCGATGTCGGCGGCCCGGGCGCGCGAAGCGGCGCGGAAGGCGCGTGATCTCACTCGTCGCAAGAGCGCGCTGGACGTGGGCAACCTGCCGGGCAAGCTGGCCGACTGTTCCCTCACCGACCCCGCGCTCTGCGAGATCTACCTCGTGGAGGGCGACTCGGCCGGCGGCTCGGCCAAGCAGGGACGCAAGCGCGAATTCCAGGCGATCCTTCCCTTGCGCGGCAAGATCATCAACGTCGAGAAGGCGCGAATCGACAAGGTGCTCTCCAACGAAGAAATCCGCACGATCATCACGGCGCTCGGCACCGGCATCAAGGACGAGTTCACCATCGAGAAGGCGCGCTACCACAAGGTCATCATCATGACCGACGCGGACGTCGATGGCGCGCACATCCGCACGCTGCTACTCACCTTCTTCTATCGGCAGATGCCCGAGCTGATCGAAGCGGGTTACGTCTATATCGCCCAGCCGCCGCTGTTCCGCGTGGCCAAGGGCAAGGAGGCGTACTACGCCTTCGACTTGAAGGAGCGCGACGAGATCGCCAAGCGGCTGTCCCCGGACGGCAAGACCGGACTCAACGTGCAGCGTTACAAGGGTCTCGGCGAGATGAACGCCGACCAGCTCTTCGATACGACGATGGACCCGAACACGCGCACGCTGCTCAAGGTGAACGTGGACGACGCGTTCCTCGCGGACGAGACGTTCCGCAAGTTGATGGGCGACGAGGTGGAGCCGCGCCGCATCTTCATCGAGGAGAACGCCAGGTTCGCTTCCAACCTCGACATCTGAACTGGTGGTTGTCGGGTCGACAATAAGACTGGACAAGGTGTGCAGTTCTTTTGGAAATCGGGGTTGCCTGACATCTTGGCAGTTGGAGCGACTGAACGACGAGGGGCCATCACGCATGGTGATTGCCCCTCGTGCATTCTACGTGAGATGACGTCAGCTGCGCCGGTCGCCGACAGCTTTGTCGTCTGCGCTCGTCGTCTTGCGGAACGGGCCTCGACTAGGGTCGAATCGGCGGAACTATCGTGTAACCGAAAGGTGCGTCAGTCATTCTCACAGTTGCAGATCGTGCTTGCTTACACGTCATGTCGTCGGCATGCTTTCGCCGCCGATGGCTGGTGGCCATGGCACTTCGAGGCTGGCTTCGCTACGTCGAAGAAGTGCCACTCGGGCCTTGACCCTACCCGTCGCCGAAGCGCGCGCGCCGGGAGATTACCCTGCTATTCAGGTCGCGCCCCTTTATGGGGTTTTACCTGCCTGCTTCACATATCGGGGCATGCTGTCTTCCCATGGGCTATCCGTCAACTGCCGCTTGTTCGAACCGTCGGCATTCATGACGAAGATGCCGCCGTACGGCTGGAACGTGTTGTCGTAGAGCGCCGCCTCATCCTTGAACCCGTAGATACCACTGCTCCACATGAGGAACTTGCTGTCCGCGGTCCAGACGGCGTGCGCGTCATTGGCAGGCGTCGTCGTCAGCTGACGCAGTCCGGAGCCGTCGGGGCGAATCGTGTAGATGTCGAAGTTGTTCCCGTCGTGCTTGCGGGTGAACGCAATGAGTGACCCATCCGGGGACCAGAATGGCATGTTGTCATACTCGGTCGTGAGAACCTGTACGGCGCCCGTCGCAACATCCATGATGCGCAGGCCCTCCGTTGCACCCCAGTACCGATACACGATGCGCTTGCCATCGGGCGACCAGCTCGGGAAACCCGCGTTGAGGGAGTCGGGCGTCAGCTCCCGCCCCCCCGTACCGTCGCGACGGACGAGCATGATCGTCGCCGGCTTGGTGCGACGCGCCTGGAGGTAACCGCCAATGCCGAACGCAATCCACTCACCGTTCGGCGACCAGGCCGGAGCGAACGCGGCTCCACTTCCCGCCGTGTAGATGCGCTGCTTGTTCGAGCCGTCGGCGTCCATGATCGAGATGGCCCCATCGGAGACGGCCTTCTCCGTTACGACGAGCTTGCCGTCGTTCGCAATCGTGGGGAAGACGTCGGTGTAGCGATACTCGTAGTCCGCGCTCCAGCTATACAGCGGTGTGTTCTGCGCCTGTGGCTTGAAGTCGAGCTTCTCGTACACGACAGCGCTTCCGTCCAATGTCCATGACGGTGAGCGTAACGCGCGCTTGACTGTGGCGCGCCCGTCGCTGTAGGCGAGACCCTGGTTCGCGCCCCCCTTGACGAGATAGCCTATCGTCGAGGCGCCCACGAACTGCGGCTCGACCTTGAGCCCCGGACCGGACGTCTCCTCCTTGCGCTCGCCCGTGGCCACGTTCACCGACACGATCTGCGACGTCGCGCCGGGCCCGATGCCGGGGCGCAGCCGCGCATCCCACGTCTGCTCGACCGGGAGCTCGTAGAACGTGATCCGCTTTCCATCCGCCGACCACTTCGGACTGCCCGCACAAATGCCCGCCGTAGACAGCTTGCGAAGGCCAGTGCCGTCCGGGCGAACGATGTAGATGCCGAGCTCCTGCACATGTTCCCAACCGGAGCCGTGGCCATGTCCCAGCCACTCGGTGTTGCGGTCGGAGGAGAATGCTATCCATCGGCCATCCGGCGACCACGCGGGCCGCAGGAACGCATCGGGCTTCGTCGTATCGCCCTGAATGCCCGGCAGCATGGTGAGATTCGTCAGCCGCTTCGATGCGATGTCCAGGATCCACACGTTGGCGCGGTGCGTCCCACGCGTGGAGACGAATGCCATGCGCCCTCCCTCAGGCGAAAGCACCGCTTGATCGTCAAGCGCGGGATCGTCGGTAAGGCGCTCGAGGCCAGATCCATCGGGATGCACGCGAAAAATATTCGCCTGTCCGAGGCCGTCGCGTTCCGACGTGAAGACGACCCATTGGCGATCTGCGGACCACGATGCGTGATAGTCGAGACCGGGCGTGTTCAGCAGCGGATGCTCCCCGGTGCCGTCGGCATTCGACACATAGAGGACCGAGGATGTGGGCCCAATGCGATTCATCAGCATCACGCCCTTCTGTGCGCACGCCTCTTTCGCGTACAGCGTCGCGATGACCGACATCGTCAACGCGGCGCCGGCAACCATCGTTACTCTCATCTTTTCGCGCCTCGATGCAGGATTCCGGAATCAGGCCCTCACCCCATCGACGTCATCCGGACGCGAGCGCCACGGACGCGCGGTGCAACGAGTTGGACCTCACCGGACTAAACTACACATCCGACACCTGATACGTTTGGCGCCCGGTAACCCCGATTTCGTGCCAGAACAACGGGAAGTCGGTGAAACGAAGCGGCGAAGACCAATCGGAAGCAGAATGGCGGGCAGTTGAGTAGCTGGCTCGCCATCCTATCCGTGATCCCAAATGCTGTTTCCAGAGAAACTGCACACGAGCTTCCAGAAAAACTCTTGCCCCGACATGGTGGTGCACCGAGAGTAGGTATCGACGATCTGGTGCAGTCCTTCCGACGCCGATGCGTCTGTGCATGGCTCACCGTTCTGGCTGACTGACGACGGGGGTACCGAGCTGGTGTCCCCGTCGTTTCGTCTGCGCCCGCCTCGTGGAGTCCGTCTGGAAAAGAGGACGGCCAAGGCCGCGGATGTCCCCCTTTTTCATTCGGTGGGCGCGTTCCCCTGCCATTCGGCGGGCCGCCGTGTGGTTTGGGAGTTGCCAGGTGTGGAGGGCGAGATTCCTATTGTCATCTTACCGCACTTAGGAGAACGACACATGCGTCGCGCTGCTCTGCTCGGGCTCGCCCTCGCGTTCGTGGCCGGCTGCGCCAACGACGCCACGAGCCCATCTGTATCGCTCAACGGGACGTACTCGCTCCGGTCGATCGACGGCTACAATCTTCCGTATACGTTTACGAGCGGCATCACGCTCACGAACGACATGCTGACGCTGAACACCGATGGTACGTACGTGGACGTATCCACGTACAGCAACGCGCAATCGAGCTCGCGAAGCGGCTACTTCACGAGTGTCAACGGATCAGCGGTAACCCTCACCGACCAGTCATCCGGCCTCACGTATCAGGCGTCGCTGAGCGGCTCCGTGCTCACGGAGATCGTGAATGGCTACACCCAGGCGTATCTGAAGAACTGATTGCGCCGATCGCGCGTGCCGCAGCGCGCAGTAACGCGTATCACACGTCGCTACTGCGCGTAGCGGAGCACGTCGAACAGGTAGTGCACGCCCCACCCCATGTTCTGGATCGAGATACGCTCATCGTTGCCGTGCATGCCCTTCTGCATGTCGGCGCTCTCGACGCGGAACGGATCGAATCCGTACGTGATGATCCCAAGCGCACGATAGGACGGCCGATCGGTGGCAGCGGTGAACATCGGTGTGGTCACGAGCGCCCCCGGATCGCGATCGTGCGTCGCGCGTTCGATGGCCCGATAAAGATCGGTGTCGATGGAATTGTCCATGCGAACCTTGGCGGTGGTCTGCGCCAGGACGCTCACCGACGTGTCCGCGACGATGCGCGTGATTTGGGCAAGAAACTCCGCCGGGTCCTGGTCAGGCAGGAGGCGAATATCCAGGTGGGCCGAGGCCTCAGGCGGAATAACGTTGTTCTTGTTCGAGCCGGTGAGCATCGTCATCGAGATCGTGTTCCGCAGGATGGCGTTCCAGTATACGTCGTTCGTGAGCCACACCCGCGCTGCCGGGTCGTCGATGGCCGCGCCCACGTCGGCGAGCCAGGCGCGTTGCTGCCCCGCGTAGCTCTGGGACAGCGCCGCGAAGTATCGCGCCACGCCCGGCACCACATGCAGCGGCGTTTCGTAGTGCGCAATCCGGTCGAGTGCGGCGACGAGCTTCACCACCGGATTCTGCTTTGTGGGACGAGAGCCGTGTGACGGCACGCCATGCGCCACGAGCCGCAGCGGATACGGCCGCTTTTCCTCCACGCCAACACCGTAGTAGCGCGTCACGCCGTCGACGACGGGATTGTCGCCCCCTTCGGTGAACAGGTACTCTACATCGGAGAGCAGGTCGGCGTGCCGCTTGGTGAACATCGCGGCGCCGGTACCACCGTTCTCTTCGTTGGTGTTCGCGATGAAGACGATGTCGCGCGTGAGCGGCGCACCGGCGCGCTTGAGCGCGATCATCGCCATGAGATGGGCAATGCCCTGGCCCTTCATGTCGAGCGTGCCGCGTCCATAGATGTATCCATCCTTCAGCTCCGCGTCGAACGGTCCGCTGGTCCAGTAGGTCGCCACCGCCGGCACCACGTCCATGTGATGGACGAGGGCGATGGCCCGGCGCGATCCGTTCCCCTTCAGCCGCGCGTACAGGTTGGCGTGCCCGGCGCCGAGCTCGGTGGTGTCGAGGATCCGGGCGTCGATGCCTTCGCGGTCGAGCACGCGTTTGAGAAAGCGCGCCGCCTCGATTTCGTTGCCGGGCGGGTTCGTCGTGTTCACGCGGATGTAGTCGCGCAGCACCTGCACGCTCTCGCGCTGAAGCGCGTCCCAGTCCACGGGATGCGGAGTAGGCGCGAGCGATTGTTGCGCGCGCATGGGAGTTCCGGGAAACACGAGCGCGAGCGCGGCGAGCACGATCGCGGCGGGCGCGACGCGGCAAAGAGAAGATGTCATGTACGCCAGAAAGGGGGGACGACGAACGTGATCACGCGCGCGCGGTCGCGACAGATGTCTGCGCTAGGCCCGTTCCGGAACGCCGCGCGACAGCGCCAACAGGCGACGCGCCAGCACGAGGTGCACGCCCAGGAGCGCCAGGAGCACCCCGCCCACGGCGAACTGCGCGAGGAACCGCTCCGGCGCATCGAGCCCGGGCGAGCCGGAGCCGCTCGTGCCGTAGACGAAGAGGGCGAACACCGCGACGATTCCGCCACACGCGCCAAAGGCGCCGAGGCCGGCCAGTTTTGCGATCCTGGGAGGCATGCATGGTCTCCGAGTTTGAAATTGATTCCCGCGCCCGACCATCCTAGCGATCATTCGACCCGTGCCGCAAGCACTACGACACAGCAAGCACCTCGATCCCGCTGGCGCTCACCCGATGCGATACCAGAGGGAGCGGCGGATCGGCCTCGTCGGCCAGGGTGATGGCGGAACGGAGCGTGGCACGGCCGCTGGAGACGCCCGCACGGTCGCGGGCAAATATCGTTGCCAGCGGCTCACCCTCCTCCGCCCAGTCGCCGGGCCGCGCGGTGATGACGAAGCCCACCGACAGATCGAGCACGTCGTCCATCGTGACGCGCCCGCCGCCAAGGGCGGCGATGCCGCGACCGATGGTGCGCGGTTCGACACGTGCGATGAATCCGCGCCGCGGCGCCGCGAAGATCTCCACTTCGGCCGCCTGCGGCATGATGGACGGATCGTCGACCACGGCAGGGTTGCCTCCCTGCCCTTCGATGATGCGCTGAAAGTGCTCGGCGGCGCGACCCGTGCCGATGGCGCGCTCCATGAGCTCGCGGGCTTCCTCGCGGTCCTTCGCGACGTTCGCCAACACGAGCATCTCCGCGCCGAGCGCGTAGGTGACCTCCATGAGATCGGCGGGCCCTTCGCCCCGTAGCGCGTGAATGGCCTCTTCCGTCTCCAGCGCGTTGCCGCAGGCACGCCCCAGCGGCCGGTCCATCGCGGTGATGAGGGCGACGACCGGACACGCGTAGTCCGCGCCCAGATCGATCATGGTGCGAGCCAGCTCCAGTCCGCGCGCGAGATCGGGCAGGAACGCGCCTGAGCCGCGCTTCACGTCCAGCACGAGTCCGGTCAGTCCCTCCGCCAGCTTCTTGCTCATGATGCTCGCCGCGATGAGCGGGATGGATTCGACTGTACCGGTCGCGTCGCGCAGGGCGTACATTCTCCGGTCGGCCGGCGCGATTTCCGCTGTCTGGCCGAACAGCGCGCAGTTCGAGGTCTCGAGGAGCCGCCGCGCCGCTTCCAGCGTGATCGTCGACTCGAAACCGGGAATCGCCTCGAGTTTGTCGAGCGTTCCGCCGGTGTGGCCGAGCCCACGTCCAGACATCATCGGCACCGCGACGCCAAGCGACGCGATCAGCGGGGCAAGCACGAGCGATACCTTGTCCCCGACGCCGCCGGTGGAGTGCTTGTCGATGCGCGGCCGATGCAGGTACGCGAGGTCGAGTGCGCTGCCGCTCCGCAACATCGCCTCGGTGAGTGCGCTCGTCTCGCCGCGATCCAGGCCGCGGATGAAGCATGCCATGAGAAACGCCGCCATCTGATAGTCGGGGACGTGACCGGTGGCGTAGGCGTTCGCGAACGCGCGCCATTCGCCGGGTTCTATGCGCCCGCCGTCGCGTTTGCGTTCGATGAGTCTGAGTGCGAGCATTGACCTGTCTCTGGGGTATTCACACATCGGCGGCGCCATGAAGACCGTCTCGTTCGCCGCACGCCCGCCGGCCCGATCCCCTCGCGCCGGCGCGGCGTTCGACCGTTACCCGCACATGGAGTCAGTATGCTCATCTCTCGGGCGACATCGCGTCGCTGCGCCGCGTTCACGGCCACGCTCGCCCTTTCCATAGCACCGTCCGGCCTCTTCGCGCAATCCGCCGGCGAGCACACCGCCATGGGCGACCGTGACCACATCGCGATGGACGCCCCCTCCGCACTGCGGCATTACGAGGAAGCCATCAAGATCGACCCCAAGGCGTACGATGCGCTCTGCAAGGCATCCCGCGCAGCCGTGGACGTGGGGCTGTACGCGGTGGACGAACAGGAGCGCAACAGGTTGTATTCGCTGGCGGAACAATATGCCAGGCGTGCGGTGGAGGTGAACCCTCGAGATGCCGAGGGGCACTCTCAGCTCGCGCGCGCGCTGGGTCGCAAGGCCCTCTCGCTAGGAAAGCGAGACCAGGTGAAGTACGCAAGTGAGGTCCGCGCCCAGGCACTCGAAGCGCTCGCGATCAATCCGAACGATCCCGCCGCGCTTCACGTGATGGGCATGTGGAACTACAACGTGCTGCGGTTGAACGGATTCGTCCGATTCCTGGCGGTCAGGGTACTGGGCGGCACGACCTTCGATTCGGCCAAGTGGGAGGATGCGCAGCGGTACATGGAAGCGTCCGTTTCGTTCGACCCGGGAGTGCTGGTCCATCATCTCGATCTCGCGCGCGTGTACGTGGCGCGGGACAACAAGGAGAAGGCGCGCGAGCAGTACAACCTCGTGATCAAGGGAGTGGCGACAGACTACAACGACAAGCACCACAAGGCTGAGGCGGCCGAGGAGATCAAGGACGTCAACTGAATCGGGCCAGCCGCAGTCGATCGACGCGGCCCTTATCCGCGGGACTCTTCAGCGAGCTCGCGGCTGCGTGCGCGCGCTCGCGAGCGCTTCAGGGTGCGTTGGCGGAGCGAGAGGGAGGCGTCGCGAAGTTCATCGCGCAGGTCGAGCCAGGCGTTGCGGCTGCGACGACCG
>JANYIN010000027.1 GCA_025362035.1 Gemmatimonadaceae bacterium
GGGGGAGCCGCGCGTGGACCCCGCGCTCCGAGCGCACACCTTTTGCCACGTGGTGCCCGGTGTGTGGTACATGATGGGCGTGGTGCTCTCGGCGGGCGGCGCCTTTGCGTGGTATCGAGACCAGTGCGCCCGCGAAATTGCCGATCCGACCGAGGCGGCCCGCACACTCGATAGCGAGGCTGCATCGGTGGCCGCAGGCGCGGCGGGGGTGACGTTCCTGCCGTACCTGCAGGGCGAGCGGACGCCACATCGGGACGCCACGGCGCGCGGTGCGTTCGTGGGGCTCAGCCTGGCGCATACCCGCGCGCACATGACGCGCGCCGTCCTCGAGGGCGTTGCCTTCGCGATGCGGGATTCGCTGACGATTCTCCAGGAGCTCGGGTTGACGCCGAGCCATGTGCTGCTGACGGGCGGCGGGGCGAAGAGTCCGTTCCTGCGGCAGCTGCAGTGTGAGGTGTTCGGACTGCCGGTCACGACGGTAAATCGCGAAGAGGGTCCGGCGTTTGGCGCCGCGCTGCTCGCGGCTGTGGGGGTGAAGGCGTTCCCCAACGTGGTCGCCGCGGCGCGGACCACGCTCAGCCGCGCGCCACTGGATCATCCGGCTCCAGCCGCGCACCTGAGCTATGCGGAACCATATGAACGGTTCCGCGCCACTTACCGGGCGGCCCGCCCCGATCTACTCTCCGTGACCCAGTAGCGTCGCGGAGAAGCCAGACCGAATGCATCACTTCATCCGACGAATCGTCGGCTCGCAGGAAAGCGGGTTGGTCCTCGTGCTGGTCCTCGTCACCATCGCGCTGGTGGTGCTGGCCGGATCGCATCCCGATCGCGCAACGGGCGCGACAATCAACAACTTCTGGAATCCCAACACCATCGTACAGACGGCCACGGACGCGAGCTTCTTTGCGATCATGGCCATCGGCGCCACCTTCGTGATCATCTCCGGGGGCATCGATCTGTCCGTGGGTTCGATCTACGCTCTGTCGGGTGTTGCGGTGGCGCTGCTGCTGCGCAAGCTCGGACCGATGAGCGACATAACCACCGTGGGCGTCGGCTTCGCGACCTGTGCCGGTGTGGGTCTGCTGTGCGGTCTGTTGAACGGCGCGCTCGTGGTCGGACTGCGCGTGCACCCCTTCATCATCACCCTGGGCACGATGTGGGTGTTACGCGGCGTCGCCTTCGTGGCGACCAAGGCGGAGAGCATCACACTACCCACGGCATTGACGGCATTCACCAAGGCATCGCTCGGTCTACGCGGAGGTCTCTACCCCGTGCCGATGCTGTTCATGTTCCTGCTCACGGTACTCGGTGCGATCTACCTGACACGCACCGTGATGGGTCGCCACATCTTCGCGTTCGGCGGCAGTCTGGAAGCGAGCCGATTTGCCGGACTGTCGCTGGCGCGCATCCAGATTGGCGTGTTCGCCGCGTCCGGGCTCACGGCGGGCATCGCGGCGTTTCTCGGCGCGGGCTTTTACGGATCCGCTTCGTCTGGCGACGCGCAGGGCTATGAACTTTACGTCATTGCATCGGCCGTGGTGGGCGGCGCCAGCCTGCTGGGCGGCAAGGGCAGCGCGATCGGTGCGATGCTCGGCGCACTGCTGATTGTATTGATTCGGCAGTCCATCCGCACCCTGCACTTCGACCAGAACTACGAATGGATCGTGATCGGGTGCGCAATCATCATCGCGGTCGTGGTGGATCAATGGAGCACGCGCGCGACGGCCCGGCAACTCAGTCGGGCCGCCGACAACGTTCGCACTTCGGCTTGAACCCTTTCCCAGGTTAGTGAGATGAGCATGCGAGTCGCACGCGATATGGCAACGCTAGCGGTGATCGGCGCGTGGTTGGCGGGATGCAGCAAGAGCGGAGCCGACGCGAAGCCGTCGTCGAGTGCGACCGCAGGCGGGGGCAAGATCGTGATCGCCGTGATCGGCAAGAGCTCCACGAACCCGGTGTTCCTGGCTGCGCGCACGGGTGCGGAAGCGGTCGCGAAGCAGCTTTCCGACAGCACCAAGGTGCCGGTGGAGATCGCGTGGCTGACACCGCCCGCCGAAGACGCCGAGGTGCAGGCGCAACGCGTCCGTCAGGCGGTGAACGACGGCGACGCAGGCATCCTCCTCTCAGCGTCCGACGCCAGCAAGCTCACGGGCGCCATCAATGACGCGGTTGATCGCGGCGTGCCGGTGATGATGTTCGACAGCGACGCACCGGCATCAAAGCGGTTCGCGTTCTACGGCGTGGACGACGCGAAGACCGGCGCGAGCACGATGGCCGAACTGGTCAAGCTCATGGACGGCAAGGGCCGCGTGGCCATTCTCGCCGGAAACCAGAACGCGCCGAATCTCCAGAACCGCGTGAAGGGTGCAAAGGAAGAAGCAGCGAAATACCCCGGTATCGGCATCGTCGGCGTGTTCAACCATATCGAGACGCCGCAGGACGCCGCCGCCGAAGTGATCCGCGTGAACAACGCGTACCCCGATATCACGGGCTGGGCATTCATCGGCGGGTGGCCGCTCTTCACCCAGACGTTGCTCACCGACCTGAATCCGGCAAGGCAGAAGGTAGCGTCGGTGGACGCGCTGCCAGAGCAGCTCGCGTATGTGGAGAAAGGCGTGGTGCCGGTGCTGCTCGCGCAGTCGGTGTATCTGTGGGGATCGGTGGGGGTGAAAACGCTCTATGACAAGATCCACGACAAGAAGGACCCGGTTACGAAGATCATGCCCATGGAACTCGTGCGCGTCACGAAGGCGAACCTCGGCGAATACGCGCGTCAGCTTCAAACGTGGGGATTCACGAACGTGAACCCCGACTACCTCAAGCTTCCCAAGTAGCCGCGAATGTCGGTGCTCCGGGGGGAGGGCCCGACGCGCGAAATTGCCGCGCGGCTCGAGCATGTCAGCAAGCGCTTTCCGGGTGTGCAGGCGCTGCGCGACGTGTCGCTGGAGATCGCGGCGGGTTCCTGCCATGCGCTCTGTGGCGAGAACGGAGCGGGGAAGAGCACACTGGGCAAGCTGCTGGCCGGCATCCAGTCGGCTGACGCCGGCGCGCTATTCGTGTTCGGTCGCGCGGTGCACTTCACCAGCCCACGCGAGGCGCTTGCCGCTGGCGTGGCAATGGTGCATCAGGAGTTGGCGTTCTGCGACAACCTCTCGGTCGCGGAGAATCTCTGCCTTGGCCGCCTGCCCACGCGACGGGGGCTGGTGGACGGAGTGGAGACGCGCCGCCACGCCACGGCGCTACTCACCGAGACGGGCACGATTCTGGACGTGAATGGTCGGTTCGGCGACCTGGCGATCGGCCACCGGCAGATGGTACAGATCGCGGCGGCGGTGGGTGGGGGTGCGCGCATCATCGTGTTCGACGAACCCACGAGCAGCCTGAGCCAAGTGGAGGCCGAGCGGTTGTATGCGCTGATCCGCCGCCTCAAAGCGCGCGGCGTTACGTGCATCTACGTGTCGCACCGGATGCCGGAAATTTTTGCGCTGTGCGACACCGTGAGCGTGCTGCGGGACGGCGCGCTCGTCGCGACGCGGGCTGTGCATGATCTCACGGAGTCCCAACTCGTGGAGATGATGATCGGACGACCACTCGCGGAGTATTTCCCCACGCATGGGCCGGCATTAGTCGGCGACGAGGTACTCCGCGCCGAGCATCTGACGTGTCCCGGACACTTCCAGGACGTCTCATTGACGCTGCGGGCAGGCGAGGTGGTTGGTCTGGCCGGGCTCCAGGGCGCGGGCCGCTCGGAGGTGGCGTGTGCGCTCTTTGGACTGGAGCACGTAACAGCAGGCCGGATTTTCATTCGTGGCTCCGGTGCGCGCATCGGCAGTCCGCAGCAGGCGATGCAGTTCGGCATCGGCCTGGTGCCTGAGGATCGGAAAAAGCAGGGACTCGTCCTGTCCGACAGCGCGCTGCACAATGCGTCGTTGCCGACTCTGAACCGTCTGTCGCGCTTCAGCTGGATCTTTCGCGCGCGGGAGCGCCGGGCGGTGCGGAGTCTCTTCGATCGGCTGCGCGTGCGCGCGCCGAGCATGGACGCGGTGGTAGCCGGGCTGTCAGGGGGAAACCAGCAGAAGGTCGTGCTCGCCAAGTGGCTGGCGGCGCGTCCGAGCATTCTCATCCTCGATGAACCCACGCGCGGCGTGGATGTGGGCGCCAAGGCAGAGATCCACGCCCTGATCGGCGAATTGGCGGCGCAAGGTACGGCGATTCTGGTCATTTCGAGCGAGCTGCCGGAAGTGTTGACGCTCGCGGAGCGCGTGCTGGTGCTGCGGGAGGGCCGACTGGTCGGCGAGTTGCCGCGCGCGAAGGCCACGCAGGACAGCGTGTTGCGACTGATGGCGGGGTTGGCCAGTTAGCGTGGCCACGTCGATGAAGGGGATCCGGCAGCTCGTCCTGCTGGGCGGTCTGGCGTTGGTGGCGGCATGTGCGATCGGCGGCAGCCCGGTGAGCCCCGCGACGCCCGATCCGCGTTTTCATTGGTTCGCATACGAGGGCAACGATAGCGTCTTCAAGGAACGCGCGACCGGCCCGGACGACTACGTCAATCCGGTGCTGGCCGGTTTCTATCCGGATCCCAGCATCGTCCGTGTCGGCGACGACTACTATCTCGTCAACTCGACGTTCGCGTACTTCCCCGGCGTGCCGATCTTCCATAGCGGGGACCTCGTGCACTGGACCCAGATCGGGAACGTACTGGATCGTCCGTCTCAGTTGAATCTGGCGGGCGCGGACATCTCGCGCGGCATCTACGCGCCGACCATTCGGTACCACGCCGGCACGTTCTACATGATCACCACGCTGGTGGACAAGGGAGGAAGCTTCTTCGTCACCGCCACCAATCCGGCCGGCCCGTGGTCCGAACCCAACTGGCTCCCCTCCGTGGACGGGATCGACCCGTCCTTCTATTTCGATGACGACGGCAAGGCGTACGTCGTGAACCATGGCGAAACGATCGACGCTCCACAGTGGGATGGTCATCGAGCGATCTGGCTGCAGGAGTTCGACGTCGCGTCGCAGCAGATGGTCGGGCCACGAAAGCTGATCGTGAATGGCGGCGTGGATCTGTCCACGAAGCCCATCTGGATCGAGGGGCCGCACATCTTCAAGAAGGACGGCCACTACTTTCTGATCTGCGCCGAGGGCGGCACGGGCGACCAGCATTCCGAAGTAGTCTTTCGCAGCGATTTCGTGTGGGGTCCGTACGTGGCTGGCCCGGTGAATCCAAGTCTCACTCAGCGGCATCTCGACCCGACGCGCGCGTTCCCGGTGACGTCGACAGGTCACGCTGATTTCGTGCAAACCCAACATGGCGAGTGGTGGGCAGTGTTCCTGGGAACGCGACCCTACGATGGCGACATGTACAACACCGGGCGCGAGACGTTCCTGCTGCCGGTGCGCTGGGAGAACGGCTGGCCAGTGATCACGTCGGGAGACGAACGGGTGTCGTACGTACACAAGCGGCCGACGCTTCCGGCCTCGCCGGCGACCTCGGGACCCTACGGCGGCAACGTGCGGTATCGAGACGATTTCAACGCCGGTCGCCTGTCCAGCCAGTGGCTGTTCATTCGCACGCCGACGGAAAAGTGGTACGAAGTTGGCGGGGCGAGCAAATCGCTGATGCTACGCGCGCGGTCCGTGGATTTCGCACCTGGGGGCCAGCCATCCTTTCTCGGGCGGCGGCAACAGAATACGAATGCGTCGGTGTCCACCGAGATGAGCTATGCGCCGGCGAAGGAGGGCGACAAGGCGGGCCTCGTGGCGTTTCAGAACGACGAATTCTATTACTTCCTGGCCGTGGCGCGGGTGGATGGCCGGACCGTTGTTGAGGTGGAGAAGCACGCCGGGCCGCCGGCACCGGGGGACCTCGGCGTGGCGGCGTCGGCGGTGCTGACCACGGGAGAAAACGCTCCCGTGTTTCTCAGGATTAGCGCTCGGGGCGCGAGGTACGATTTCTACTACGGAACGCAGGCCGGCCAGTGGAGGCTGTTGCTGGGCGATGCGGACGGCACGATTCTCAGCACCAAGGTCGCCGGGGGCTTCGTGGGGAGCCTGTTCGGGCTCTATGCGTATACGCCCGGCTCGTGATACGGCCGCGGCAGTCGCCGCACGGCGCCGACCGTAAGCACGTGTGCTCTATTCGTTCGACACCGCTCGTCAATCTGCTTGCCACGTCGTGGGCCGTCATTGCTGGCGCACCGATACCCCGGCATGGCCCGTTGCGTCGGCGCGTACGAGCACGCCGTCGCGCGTGACGAACAGTCCGCGCACGCTCACGGAATCCACCGTAGCCGACAGCGTGACCGCATCCCCGATCTTTCGATTGAGCCCATCGAGCAACAGCGCGCGGCCGCGGGCGAGTGCGGGTTGGACGGGGATGTGCGCCTTCTCTCGGAACTCGTCACGCAGCGCGCTCGACTTGAGCCACGAGTAGGTCTGGAGGAGCTTGCTGTTGGAGTGCACGTCGAAGTCCAGATCCGGGACCGTCACGACGTCATGCACGTGATCGTATCGCGGCGTGCCGACGAGGCGGAGCACGCCGGAGGCGTCTCCGCCGAACACCAGCGTCACGGCAAGGCGTCCACCGGTGTCCGGCAGCACCGTGAAGGTCTTCAGGATGATCACATGGCCCGCTTGCGACACGGACTTCTGTCCCGCCGCCATGTTCATCGCGCGCGTGGCCGTCGCGTAGTCCACGAGGCCATCCAGGACCACGTGGAATCCATCGGACGACGTATCCCGGGCCAGGGCCGGCAAGGGGGGCACCGCGTCCACGGGCTCCGATGAACCGGTCACGATCCGGGGGCGGGCGTCGAGGCTCACGGGCACCGTGAGAATCTTGCTGCGTCCCCGAACTCGTCCCGCGCGAAGGCGTTCCGGCCCGAGGAGCAGCCAGACGCCGTCGGTCAGCTTGATGGGTCTGGCCAGCGCGCCCCACCACTCGGTCACGTGCGCCGTGAGATCCACCGCGCCCACCTTGTGATCGATGTTCGCCAGCTGTCCTTCGAGTCCGGCGCGCGCCGCGTCCACGACACGGCCGGTCACGTCATGGTGCAGGATGCTGACGTCGCAGTGATCCCGCGGCTCGGCGCTGGCTGGTTCAACGCGCACGACGCGGGCGTGTGACTGGAGATGCCAGTCGGGGGTGAGGCTGATCGGTGTCGCCAGCTCCACAACGATGCGCGGCCGCTGCGTCGCGTCTCCGCAGCCCGCGCCAATGGTGGGGCCAATGACGGGCTTGTAGTAGCCTCGCGCACTGTATTCCAATGTGGAGCGGAGATGCAGCAGATTCCCCTCGGCAAACGCGGTGAACTTTCCACGCGTCGCCTCGAACGCGTAGTGCTTCCGGGTATCAGTGCCTATGACTCGGACGCTGTCCAGGGAGCCGAACTTCACCGGTACGTTCTTCTCCACCACGCCGAGCACCGCGGAGAAATCGTACTCGAGCGGTACGCTGAACCTGGAGAGTGACGCTGACGGCGGGGCCGGGGCGCCGACGTCGGGCGGCGCCACGGTGCGTCTTGGCTCCGGTTCGCGCGCGCACGACGCCGCGCCCAGGAGCGAGGTAAGCCCTGCCAGCACAAGGCGGCACGGCGCGGTCCGGTGAGGCCCCACGTTCATCCTCCGTGCGGGACGGTGGTCATTCTTTGTTCAGCCGTCCAGGCAGTGCATCACCTGTACCGCGCGCTTGCGCCCAAATCCTGCGTTGTCTTTGCCCATGCTACTCGATGCGACCCAATTCGACCGGCTCGTCCGCGCTTGGGTACTGGCGCACCAGTCGCATGGAATCTACTTGGTGTTCTACTGGATCTCGGCTGTCTGCTCCGTAACTCCCATGGCAGGATACGGAGCGATTGGCGCCCTATTGCTATGGCGTCGCGGCCGGTGGCAGTCCGCGTCGATCATCCTGCTTGCCCCTGCTGCGGCTGTGGTCACCTATCTTGGCATCAAGCGGCTGGTTGGGCGGCCGCGTCCCTCCTTGGCTGGCCTGCTGGAGGGGACGAGTTCCTTTCCCTCTGCCCATGCGACGACCTCTGCGGCGGTGTGCCTCACGCTAGCCTATGCGTTCCGAAAAGAGGGAGAGATCGGCGGCGCGTCTGCCGCGGTAGTTGGGATAGTCGTCCCC
The DNA here is from genome assembly GCA_025362035.1 of Gemmatimonadaceae bacterium. Classification (GTDB taxonomy): domain Bacteria; phylum Gemmatimonadota; class Gemmatimonadetes; order Gemmatimonadales; family Gemmatimonadaceae; genus AG11. Next base: position 8,129 of record JANYIN010000027.1, read on the forward strand.
TTGCTCGTGGGCGCGAGCCGTGTTTACCTCGACCTGCACTGGACGACCGACGTGCTCGGCGGCTGGGCCGCCGGGCTGCTGATCGCTCTCATCATCGCACTGCTGGGTGGGGTGGTGGACCGTCGGTCGTCTGGAGGGCCGCGGCAGAATTCCTCGCATCTGAAACTGAATGCATAAGCCACGTCCAGGCATGGCCCGAATCCGCGGTCGTTCCGCGGCAGCCCTGTTCATACTGCTCGTCTCCACCAAGGCCACGGCGCAAACGGCCGCCACGATTACGCCGCCGGCATCCGGGGCGGTGCTGAACACGCGAGACATCGCTCTGCTGTCCGGCGCCACGGTGCTGTCCGCGCTGATCAGCCGGTATGACACTCCCATTGCCAGCGCCTTCACGGACTCGGCGATGCAGGCGCGCCATGGTGGTTTCACGAGAGCGGCAAAGCGCGCCAGTCTGGCCACGGAAACGGTGCTGATGATCGCCGGGAGCACGGTGTGGGGAATCGAGCGGCTGCGCCATGACGACGAGGGGGCGACTGTGGCCCTGCACACCACCGAGTCCGTGGCGTCAGCCGCCCTGGTCATTCAAGTCGTTCGCGGCGCGCTTGGTCGCGCGCGCCCATACGTCGTCGACGAGCAGGGGCAACGGCGCGACGCCGACCCTTACGACTTTCAGTTCCTGCATGGATTCACCAGCTTCAACTACCGCTCTTTCCCCTCGATGCACGCTATGGCCAGCATGGCGGTGGCGAGCGCGCTCGCGCAGGAAATGCGCTTTCGCGAGACCCCTCATCGACGCCTCTACACCCCGATGCTTTACAGCGCCGCCGTGCTGCCGGCACTCGGCCGCATGTATCTCGACGAACATTGGGCGAGCGACATTGCCATGGGCATGTTCCTGGGCGTGCTGGCGGGTCAGAAGGTGGTGATGTACAGCCGCGATCACCCGGACAACAGGATTGATCGGACGTTTCTCAAGCCCTCGCTTCGAGCTACCGTGGTCCGCGACGCGGCCGGGGTTTCGTTCCACTTCTCTCCCTTCTAGGCCCGCGAATACTCGTAACGCGGTGCAAGCGGTTCTCAGGAAATAGTCACGGTTCCAGCCTTCGCGTCGTATACGGTGGCGTAGGAGCGCAGGTTGCCCGTGGGTTGGCCGCCTATCCAGGAGCCGGACGCGTTGAACTGCGCCCCGTGGTTCGGGCACAGGAATCCACTGCCACTCTGATCCACGATTGAGCCTTGGTGCGGGCAAACGCGTGAGAGCGCCACGAACGTGCTGACACCGGTGCGCACGATCGCGAACGGACTGGCGGCGATTGTGACGAGCGCGATGCCGCCCACCGACGCCAGCGCCGGATACGAGGACAGCTGGACGGTCGTTCCACTGCTCAGCGTCGGTCCGGTCAGGGAATCCGCGGGAGAGGCGCCACATGCAGCGAGCGCGGTAATGGCAGCCAGCATGGCGCTCTGGGCCAGAAAGGTTCTGCGGCCGATGCCGGAGCCGACGGTGGCGCTCTGGGCCGTCACACGGCACTGGCCGGAGCACGGCGTGATGGATGACTCGTTCATTCTGAGGGACCCCTGCGACTCGGGCGAATGCTAGGCAACATGCGTGCGATCATGATTCGAGACACCTGACCCAGACGGAACCCTACGTAAGCAGCCACGGTGCGAGCTGATCGCGAAGCTGCTTCAGGGCCCGCCCCATCCGCGCCTCGACGCTCTTGACCGAGATGCCGAGCAGCGCGGCGATTTCACCGTAAGTGAGTCCGCGCTGGCGGTTCATCTCGAACACTTCGCGCTGCGGCTGGGACAATGCGGCAACCGCCCGGACCACGGCAACGGCGAGTTCGGTGGACAGCGCGCGCGAGTCGGTGGGTGGCGCTTCGCCCGGTCCGCGAACATAGGCTTCACCCCGTTGCGCCGTGCGCGCCTGACGGAGGCGATTGAGCGCCCGGTTGCGCGTTGCCTGCTGCAGGTAGGCGCGAACCGGACCGGTGAGCACAAGCGTGTCGCGACGCCGCCACAACTCCAACAGCACATCCTGCGCGATCTCCTCCGCGAGCGACCGCTCGCCGAGCAGCCGTGTGGCCACGACGACCAGTCCGGGATATTGCTCCCGGAAGATGGAGTCGAAGGCGCCCTCGTTACCGTCACGCAGCCGCGACAGGAGTTCCGATTCGTCCACGTGTGCGGTATCGTTGGTCGGTCGAGCTTGCGTGGAGAAATAATGTAATGCGGCACACCGTCTGGACGCATGGCGGTGCGGGTGTTTCCGTTCCGCATGGGGTAGGCGGACCCAGGGGTGTCTGAGTAGCATGGCCGAACAGATTGGTGTGGGCAATTCCTCCGACGATTCCGACTGGGAAGCGCTGGCGCGCTTTGTGGCCGGCGAAGGCTCGCCCAAGGACAATCTGGCGGTCAAGCGGTGGATCGACGCGGATCCGGCAAGCGCCGCGCTCGTGGCTGCGCTAACGGAGCAGTTCGCTGCGTCGGCCGTGGTGCCGCCGTCGCCGGAGGAGGTGGAGCACGCGCTGGCCGCGGTCAAGTTGCGCTTTGGCGCCGCGTCGAGTGCCGCGTTGCCATCTCATCCTTCGGCCTTTTCGCTCGATTCCTACCGCCGCCGTTGGCTCGATGCGCGCTTCCGAGCGGCCGCCGCCGTGTTGGTCGTAGCGGGCGTGGGCATGTTGTGGCGGATCGCCAGCGGTCCATCGTCGAATTCGATGCAGCCCCGGGCTGTGTCGTCGCACTACGCCACCGCGGTGGGCGGGCTGGATTCGCTCCGT
>JANYIN010000070.1 GCA_025362035.1 Gemmatimonadaceae bacterium
CGCCGCATGGCCGCCGGCCGGCGCTGTTCGGCTATTCGCGCGGTTCGATGACGGCGCTGCTGCTGGCTACGCGGCAGCCCGAGAAGCTCTCGTCGCTGATCGTGTACGGGCTGGCGTACAGTGTGTCGGCCAGGCGCGACACCGTTCCCGAGCCGCCGGCGCCGCCCCGCGCGAACACTACCCAGATCGCCGCGGCAGAGGACTTCATCTCGCCCGATTCCACGCCGAGCGGCGTGAAGGAGGCGTATATGCGAGACGCCACGATGCGCGATCCCGTTCGCGCCGACTGGCGGCACGAGGAGCAGTTCGGCGCGATCGACGTAGCGGCCATCCATACGCCCACGCTGGCCATCAACGGCGAGCGCGATCCCGTGGCCAAGTCGGCGAACGTGCCGGAGTTCATGTCACGCCTGGCGTCGATGGACCGCGCGTGGGTGGTGCTGTCGCACTCCGACCATGTGGCGCACCTGGAGCGACAGCAGGCCTTCGTGAACGCGCTGGTCAGCTTTCTGGAGCGGGCTGCTCCGGCGTCGCGATAGACCGGCGGCGGCGCAGCAACACGAAGGTCGTGGCGTTGTCGGGCCGATCTTCCAGCCCATCCGCGAGGATTTCCAGCCCGTAGTGCTTCGCGGCCCAGGGCGCGGCGATGGCCGCCACGGTGGGATCGCGCCGGATGGCGACGAGCCGCGCCGCGCCGGCGGTATCGTGTGCTTCGATGGGGCGAATGAGCGGATGCGCCTGGAGAAAGCGCGTGCACTGCTTGAGTGCCATCTCGTGGCTGAGCGCTTCGCGGATGTCATTCACCGACGCGCCGCGAATGCCGAGCAGCGCGAGGCGCACCAGGAGCACGTGTTCGCCCACCTGTTCAAGGGAACCGAACGGCGCGATGGCGTCCAGCGCGGCATGCACCGGGCCAGCCGTGATGTTGTGCGTGGGGATGGCGGCGAAGTCGGCCAGGCCATTCACCACCATTCGCACGGCCGCGTCGAACGTGGGACACGGCACCAGCGTTATGGGCCCCGGCACGAGCTGCTCGGCCGCCTTTTCGCTGAACGCACCACTCTCTCCCTGAAACGCGACCAGCGGTTTGGCGACGCTCATGACAACCGGTCCGGGTTTGGCGGCTACTTCCTTGCGAGCGCGCGGACCGCCTGGACCACCTCGTCCGCGTGGCCCACGATCTTCACCTTTTCGAACACGCGCGCGATGCGCCCCAATGCGTCGATGACGAAGGTGGTGCGATTGACGCCCATGTAGGTGCGGCCCATGAACGCCTTTTCCGCCCATACGCCATAGAGCTCGGACACCACGTGGTCGGTGTCGGCAACGAGGGCATAAGTGAACCCGTGTTTGGCCTTGAACTTTGCGTGCTTGCGTGCCGTGTCCGGGCTCACGCCAATCACCGTCGCGTCGATTCCCTCGAACTGAGGGAGAGCGTCCTGGAAGCCGGACGCCTCGATGGTTCAGCCAGGGGTGTCGTCTTTGGGATAGAAGAAGAGCACCACGGGATTGCCGCGCAGGGACTTGAGCTCCAGCGTGCTGCCGTCGTCGAGCATGGCGGTGAAGTTGGGCGCGACGGATTTTTCGGTGGGAACGCTCACGACAGCACCTCGCCGCCCATCAACACCGCCATGATGGCCTTCTGGATGTGCAGGCGATTCTCTGCCTCGTCCCACACTCTGCTCTGGGGGCCGTCGATCACGTCTGCGGACACTTCTTCGCCGCGGTGTGCGGGCAGGCAATGCAGAAAGATGGCGTCCTTGTCCGCGAGCGACATCATGGCCTTGTTCACCGTGTAGCCGGCGAAGTCCTTTTCGCGCTTCTTCTGCTCGTCCTCCTGGCCCATGCTGGCCCACACGTCGGTGTTCACGACGTGCGCCCCGTGGATGGCTTCCTTCGGATCGCGCACGATGGTGATCTTTGCGTGCTCCTGCGCGCGCGCCAGGAGATGATCGGCAGGCTCGTAGCCTTCGGGGCACGCGATGGACAGCTCGAAGCCGAGGCGCCAGGCGGCGTTGATCCAGGAGTTCGCCATGTTGTTGCCGTCACCGATCCACGTGACCTTTTTCCCCTGATATGTGCCGAGGTGCTGGCGGACCGTGAGCAGGTCGGCAAGGATCTGGCAGGGATGCAGCAGGTCGGTGAGGCCGTTGATGACGGGAACGCCCGAGTACCGCGCGAGCTCCTCGACATCCTGATGCGCGAAGGTGCGGATCATGATGCCGTCCACGTAGCGCGAGAGTACGCGGGCCGTGTCGGCAATCGGCTCACCGCGCCCCAGCTGTACGTCGCGCGGCGAGAGGAAGAGCGCGTGCCCGCCCAGCTGTGAGGTGCCCACCTCGAACGATACGCGCGTCCGGGTAGAGGCCTTCATGAAGATCATGGCGAGCGTCTTGCCCGCGAGCGGCCGCGCGGCGTACTCGCGCCGACGCATCCGTTCGGCCAGATCGAAGAGCGCGACGAGCTCTTGGGACGAGAAATCCGGAATCGCGAGAAAGTCGCGGTGCGAGGACGAGGTCATCGATGTCCGAGGATGGGTCACTGGAGCAGGCAAGCTAACGCGCGGCCGAACCCGCGAGCAAGACGCTGCCGGCGGCTAGAGGATGTACTTCCGCAGGTCCTCGTCCTCCACGATGGCCTTGAGCTTCTCGCGCACCATATCGGCGTTGACGACGATCTGCTTCGCACCGCCATCGGGAAGCTCGAACAGCGTTTCCTCCAGCAGCGTGGTCATGACGGTGTGCAACCGGCGGGCACCGATGTTCTCCATGCGCGAGTTCACCGTGGCGGCGGTCTTTGCCACCTCGGCGATGCCATCGGCGGTGAATTCCAGCGACGCGCCGTCGGCCGTCACCAGCGCCGCATACTGCTTTGTGAGCGCGTTCTCCGGCTCCGTCATGATGCGCACGAAGTCCGCCTCGGTGAGCGGCTTGAGCTCGACGCGAATGGGAAACCGGCCCTGCAGTTCCGGGATGAGATCCGACGGCTTAGACACGTGGAAGGCGCCGGCGGCCACGAACAGGATGTGATCGGTTTTCACCATCCCGTACTTGGTTTGCACGTTGGAGCCTTCCACGATGGGCAGCAGATCGCGCTGCACCCCTTCGCGAGAGACATCCGGTCCGCCCATCTGGCTCTTCTCGCCGGCGATCTTGTCGATCTCGTCGAGGAAGACGATGCCCAGCGTCTCCACACGTTCGAGGGCGTCGGCGGTGACGTCCTCCATGTCCACGAGCTTGTCGAACTCCTGCTCCATCAGTATGCGCCGCGCTTCGCTGACCTTCAGCGTGCGCTTCTTTTTCCGCTGCGGCATCATCTCTCGCAGCATCTCGGTGAAGTTCTCCATGTTCTCCGGCGCGCCCTGCGACGCGAACATGTCGAACATCGGACTCGAGCCTGGCACGACCTCGATCTCCACTTCGCGCTGGTCCAACTGTCCGTCGAGCAGCAGCTGCTTGAGTTTGTCGCGCGTGCGCTTGTAGCGGTCGTTCGCGCCGTCGCTGGATTCCTGCTTCACGTCGCCCGCGGCGGACACCACGAACACGCCGCCCACGTCGCCGGCCGACGCCAGTGTGGCTTCGGGCACTTGCTTCGCGGAGCCGTCTGCGGCCTTGGCGTCCGGAGCCGGTGGCGGGAGCAACAGGTCGAGCAGCCGCGCGTCCACGCGCTCGTTGGCGAGATCCTCCACTTCGCTTTCGCGCTCCTGCCGCACCATCTCGATGGCGCTGTCCACCAGGTCGCGGATCATACCTTCCACGTCGCGGCCGACGTAGCCCACTTCGGTGAACTTGGACGCCTCGACCTTGATGAAGGGCGCGCCGGTGAGCTTGGCCAGGCGGCGCGCGATTTCCGTCTTCCCCACGCCGGTGGGGCCGATGAGAATGATGTTGTTGGGCGAGATCTCGTCGCGAATGGACTCGGGCGCCTGCTGCCGGCGCCACCGGTTTCTGAGCGCGATGGCCACGGCCTTCTTCGCGTCTGCTTGGCCAACGATGTAGCGGTCGAGCTCAGCCACGATGTGGCGCGGCGTCAGGTCCGCCAGGCGCGCGAGCGCCTGCTGCGTGCGGGGAGACGACATCTCAGCTCGCCTCCAGCACGGTGATGTTCGTATTGGTGTAGACGCAGATTTCGCCGGCGATGGTGAGGCTGCGCCTCACGATGTCGGCGGCGCCCAGCTCGGTGTTGGCCGCGAGGGCGCGCGCCGCGGCCAGCGCGTAGGCGCCACCCGACCCAATGGCGAGAATGCCGTCGTCGGGTTCGATGAGTTCGCCGGTGCCAGAGATGATGTACCCGTGCGACGCGCTGGCCACCACGAGCAGTGCCTCGAGCCGGCGCAGGACGCGATCGCTGCGCCAGTCCTTGGCGAGCTCAACGGCGGCACGCGGCACGTTTCCAGGATAGCGCTGCAGCTTTTCCTCGAACTTCTCGAACAGGGTGAGCGCGTCGGCGGCCGAACCGGCGAAACCGGCCAGGAGCTTGCCGTCGCCGATGGCGCGTACCTTGTTGGCTTTTGCCTTCATGACGGTGTCGCCGACCGTTACCTGGCCGTCGCCACCCAATGCCACTTTGTCACCGCGCCGCACGGCCAGAATGGTCGTGGCGCGAATTTGCGGGAGTTCCGACATGGCGTGGAAGTTAGCCGCGTGTAACGCGACATGCAGCGCGACGCGCGGCTACCTGATGCGGTCTTTTCGGGGCTCGCGCGGCGGCGGCGGGGCCCCCCCTCGACGCAGCTTGCCGCGGTTCACGATGCGCTCCCGGAGGAAGTGCCGGTTCAGCACCGCGCCGATGATGAAGAGCGCGGTCCCTGCCATGACGGCGACCGTCTCGTACGGCCAGCTGTCGCGACCAATGAGCGCTGCCGCTATGCAGAGGACGGCCAGTCCGATACAGGCCTCGCCGGTCAGACTGCGCTCGGTCCGCTCCTGGCGCCGACGCTCCCCCATGAACGTCAACTCCTCGGGCAGCCAGGCGTCCGCGAGGATGGCCAGCCCGACCAGACCGACAAGTACACCGAGAACCAATGGTATCGTTTCGAATCGCACCGAACACTCCGGAACTGGTCAACTACGCTAAAGCGATCTTCATGCCCGGGGGTGTGCGTTCTGGTAAACCTGCTTGAGCCGCTCCACGCTGGTATGGGTGTAGATCTGGGTGGTGGAGATGGACGCATGCCCGAGCAGCTCCTGCACGGCGCGCAGGTCGGCGCCGTTGTCCAGCAGATGCGTGGCGAAGGTGTGGCGCAGCGAGTGCACGGACAGCCCCGCATCCTCGTCGATTTCCGAGAGGAAGGCCGACACGAGCTTCTGCACCATGCGCACACCGATGCGGGCTCCCGTACGAGCCAGGAAATACGCCGACCGGTCGCCCTTGCCTGCGAGTGCCTGCAGCATCTCGTCCCGCCGGGATTCATAGTTCCGCAGCGCCAGCATCGCATGGTCGCCCACGGGGATGATGCGCTGTTTGCGGCCCTTTCCGCGCACCTTTACCTGCTGGCTCACGAGATCCAGGTCGCCGCGGCTGAGCCCCTGCAACTCCGACAACCGCATGCCGGTGGAGTAGAACAGCTCCAGCACGGCCAGGTTGCGGACGTCGATGAACTTCCCTTCCATGGCCCGCGTTTCGGCCATCTGAAAGAGCAGGTCGATCTGCGCGCGATCCAGATAGCCGGGGAGGTACTTCTCCAGTTTGGGAGCGCCGACCGCTTTGGCCGGGTTGGTCTCGACCATCTCGTTGCGGTGCATCCAGCGATAGAAGCTCCGCACGCCGGACAGTGTGCGTGACATCGTGCGCTTTCCAACGCCGCGGCGGGACAGACTCGCGAGGAACCCGCGCATGGCCAGCCGGTCCACCTCGCCCCACGTCCACGCCTCCGTGCCATAGTAGTCGCCGAGGAATTCGACGAAGGCGCGCAGATCGCGGTCGTACGCGATGACCGTATTCGGTGAGACGTCCCGCTCCTTGGCCAGGTGGCGCAGGTACTCCTCGACGTCAGAGTGCATCGCGCCAGAGCGTCATGTGTTCGAGCGCGCGCGCCGCGAGCTGTTCTTTTTTTGCGCGCTTGTCCTTGACGCGCACGCCGAGTTCGTCGACGAGCCCGAAGTTGGCGTTCATGGGCTGGAAATGACGCGGGTCGGCTTCGCGCAGATAGCGGTACAGGGCGCCGAGCATGGTGGTGGCTGGCGGCAGGGCGGGTCCGCGGCCGGACATCAGGCGCGAGAGATTGATGGCTGCCAGCAGCCCGGTGGCGGTGCTTTCGGTGTAGCCCTCAACGCCCGTAAGCTGGCCGGCGAACAGTGTGGTGGGCGCGTCCTTAACGGCCAAGTGCGGAGACAGCGCCGCCGGCGCATTGAGATACGTGTTGCGATGAATGGAGCCGAATCGCAGGAACTCGGCGTTCTCGAGGCCGGGGATCATGCGGAACACACGCTGTTGCTCCGGATACCGGAGCCGGGTCTGGAAGCCGACGAGATTCCACATGCGCCCTCCACGGTCTTCCATGCGCAGCTGCACGATGGCATACGCTTCGCGTCCGGTGCGCGGGTCGGTGAGGCCCACGGGCTTCATGGGCCCGAATCGCAGTGACTCGCGCCCGCGTCGCGCGATTTCTTCCGCGGGCATGCACCCATCGAAGTACGGCACCGAGTCGAACTGGTGCGCCGCGGCCTGATCCGCGAGCGTGAGCGCGTCGAGAAAAGACTCGTACTGTTCGCGCGTCATGGGACAGTTCAGGTACGCTCCATCGCCTTCGCCCTCCATGGTTTCCTTCCCGTACCGCGATGCCCGAAATACGACGTCGTGGTTGATGGAGTCGTAGGCGACAATGGGCGCGATGGCGTCGTAGAATGCCAACGACTGGACACCGAGCTGCTGGCAGATGGTGTTCGCTAGTGCGCTGGAGGTGAGGGGTCCCGTGGCCACGATGCCGGGCGACGGCAGGCTGCAGACTTCCCCGCGCTCGACGACGATGCGAGGATGAGCGCCGACGCGGTGATGCACCGCAGTGGAGAAAGCGTCGCGATCCACTGTCAGCGCGCTGCCACCGGGGATGCGCGCCTGGTCGGCGCACTCGAGAATCATGGAACCGAGCAGGCGCATCTCTGCCTTGAGGAGCCCGTGCGCGTTGCTGGTTTCCGTGCTCTTGAAGGTGTTGGAGCACACCAACTCGGCCAGACGGTCCGTCTTGTGCGCTTCGGTGCCGAGCGCGGGACGCATCTCGTGAATCACGACATCGTGTCCGCGCTCGGCCAACTGCCACGCCGCCTCGCTTCCGGCAAGTCCGCCGCCGACGACGTGTACCGGCGCGGTGGTGCTGATGTGGGGCATGCCGGAATCTAGCGGACGACTGCCATCACCCGGCCAGCACGGCGTCCAGGGGTTCGGCAGGTGCGGGGACGTCCCACTCGTTGCCGCACTTGAGGCACTTCCTGAAATCGCCGCGCGTCTTGGTGAACTTCATTTCCGCGCCGACGAAGTGGCAGTCGGGGCACTCCTCGGAGATAGGCTTGTTCCAGGCGACGAAGTCGCAGGATTCGTTGGAGCAGGCGTAGAACGCCGTGCCGCGCTTCTTGGATCGGCGCTCGACCAGCTCGCCTCCATCCTTGGGGCAGAAAACACCTGTGGGCATGGACCGTGTGCCGCGACACTTTGGAAACGTGCTGCAGCCAAGGAACTCTCCGCTTCGGCCCACGCGCACCACCATCGGCTGACCGCATAGATGACATGGGATGTCCGTCATCTTCGGCTTCGCCTTTTCACCCTTCATGGGGCGTGTGTACTTGCAGGTCTTCGGGTGGTGCTCGCAGGCGAGGAACGGCCCAAAGAACCCGGCACGAGGTTCCAGATGACCCCCGCAGTCCGGACACCGCTCGTTGGCCAGGCCGGACAGATCGTGTGCTTCCGCAATGAGCGCGGGGAACTTGATGTCTTTGAGGGACTTGTCGAACGGGCCCCAGAAATCGGCGAGCACCACGCGCCAGCCCATCTCTCCCTCTTCAACCTTGTCGAGTTCCAGCTCCATGCCGGAGGTGAAATCGACATTGAAGATGTCGGGGAACTGCTTGACCATCACGCGCTCTACCTGGTCGCCCAGCTCCGTGGGAAAGAAGCGGCGTTGCTCGAGCAGAACGTACCGCCGGTCAGCCAGCACGCTGATGATGCTGGCGTACGTGGACGGACGCCCGATGCCGAGCCGTTCGAGCTCCTTGACGAGACTGGCTTCGGAGAATCGCGGCGGCGGCTCGGTGAAGTGCTGCACCGGCGTGATGGACACCACGGGCACGTTCTCGCCGACGTCGATGACGGGTAGCTCGTTCTCGTCCTCGAGCGCCTTGGAGTCGCCCTCTTCGCGCGCTTCGCGATAGAGCGCCAGGAAGCCCTGGAACTTGATGATGCTGCCCGTGGAGCGGAACAGGTAGCTGCGGCGCCCGATCTGCGGCTGCTCCTTTGCCGGAATGTCGAAGTCCACGGTGGTGGTGTCGAACACCGCGGGGGCCATCTGCGATCCCATGAAGCGCTGCCAGACCAGCTGATAGAGCTTGTACTGATCCGGGCTCAAATACTTGCGGATGTCGTCCGGGCGGCGCGTAGGATCCGTGGGACGGACGCTCTCGTGCGCGTCCTGCGTGTTCTTCGCCTTGCCGTCGCCATACAACTGCACCTTGTCGGCAAGGAACTCCTTGCCGAAGAGCGTGCGCAGATACTCGCGCGCCTGGGTGGCCGCGCTTTCGGCCACACGGGTGGAATCCGTGCGCATGTACGTAATGAGACCGACCGCGCCTTCCGGTCCGATCTCGATGCCTTCGTACAGGTCCTGCGCTACGCGCATGGTGCGCTTGGAACCGAACGACAGTTTCTTCGCGGCTTCCTGCTGCAGCGTGGACGTGGTGAACGGGGCCGACGGATTCTTGCGGCGTTCGCGGCGCTTGACCTCGGTGACGCCGAAAGTCTTGCGGCCTTCCAGGTCGCCGAGGATGCGGGACGCTTCGCTCTCGTTGGCGATCTCGGCCTTTTTGCCGTCGATCTGGTGGAGCTTGGCGGTAAAGCGCTGTCCCTCCTTTTCCAGGAGCGCTTCTACCGTCCAGTACTCCATGGGATTGAACGCCTTGATCTCGCGCTCGCGCTCCACGATGAGCCGCAGGGCCACCGTCTGCACGCGGCCGGCGGAGATGCCTTTCTTGACCGTCTTCCAGAGGACGGGGCTGGCCTTGTAGCCCACCAGGCGATCGAGCACGCGCCGCGCCTGCTGCGCTGCCACCTTCTTGTCGTCAATGCTGCCCGCCTGCTGGATGGCGAGCTGCACGGCGTCTTTCGTGATCTCGTGAAAGAGCACGCGCCGCACGGGAATGACGGGCTGGCCGCGCTTGGGCTTGATCTGTTCGGCAACGTGCCACGCGATGGCTTCGCCCTCGCGGTCCGGATCGGTTGCGATGAACACTTCCTTGGACGCCTTCGCGGCGCTCTTCAAGTCGGCGATCGTCTTTTCCTTGCCCGGAATTGGGACGAGTTCGGGCTCGAAACCGTTGTCGATGTCGATGCCGAGCTTCTTTTCCGGCAGGTCCATGATGTGACCGACGGTCGCCTTGACCCGATACGCGCGACCAAGGTACTTGCCGATGGTCTTTGCCTTGGCCGGTGACTCGACGATGACCAGCGAGGTGGTTCCAGCCGGCGATTCCGGATATTCCTCCTCCGCGGCGGCGGCGCGTTTGGCGCGGGCGCCGGCGGTCTTTTTCGTGGCCGTCTTCTTCGCGGCGCCAGCACTCTTCTTTGCCGTCGCGCGCTTAGTGGTCTTCTTTGCTGCCATTCTCAGTGTACGGTCTGGGTATCTGTCGAGGAGCCCGGATCGTCGAATCCCGCGCCTTCCATCATCGAGCGAAGATCATCGAGCGCGATTCGTCCGTCGAACTGCACCATCGCACGTTCGATTACCTGCTCGAGTTCCGCGGGGTTGAGCGCTCCGGCGCCTGATAGCGCCAAAAGATGCCCCCAGGCTTCGGGGGCGAAACGGCCTCGCTCGTGTGGCCCAAGAACACGAATCATCATGGATCCTCATGCGGTCGTCGTCGCAGACTAAAGACCATCTGCGCCAGCCGACATCGTTGCAGCCTTTCCGCCAGCGGAATCGTGCTCCAGATCGACTGACGGAGCGACGCCCTTGGCGTACCGTCCCCTCCGCCGCTGAAGTGCGACGAACGACGGGCGCCCGCGATACTCGCTCTAAGGTAGTGGGGGCGTCAACCGCCTGCGGGGTCCGAACGCTCGCGCCGATCAGTCAAGGCTTGAATGTGCACGAGGATTTTTTCTATAACTCGTTGGGGATAAAGGTGTTCCACGTCGATTACCAGGTCCGCTGACTCGTACACTACGCGACGCACTGCGAGCAACCTGTCCAATTCGCCGCGCGGGTCAGGCCGTTGAAGCAGGGGTCGTACCTCCATTCGGCTACCCATCCGCCGCAGCGCCGCCACCGGGCTCAAGCGCAGGTAGATCAGCTTGGCCGGCGGTCGAAGCAGCGCAACAGTTTCCGGCCGGGTGACCCACCCGCCTCCCGGTGCGAGCACCATGTTTTCAAGGTCACGTACCTCGAGCGTGAGGGCGTGCTCCAGTTCCCGGAAATGCGGCTCGCCGTGCTGCGCGAAGATGTCGGTGATGGACATCCGCTGACGGCGCGTGATTTCGGCATCGAAGTCGAGAAAGCCCCGACGCAGGTGCCGCGCGAGCTTCGCGCCTACCGTGCTCTTGCCGGAGCCCGGGAGGCCCACGAGTACGAGATGGTGCTGCGAGGGATCAGCCGCCGAGACGGGCTGCGAGGTGCGAGAGGTACCCATCGAGGTTCCGTTGAATTTCCGGGAGCGAATCGCCACCGAACTTCTCCAGTACGGCATCGGCGAACACGAGTGCTGCCATCGCTTCCGCGATCACGCCCATGGCGGGCACGGCCGTCACGTCACTTCGCTCCGCCGTGGCGGCGGCGGCCTCGCGTGTCGCGACGTCGATGGTACCGAGCGGCCGCATCAGCGTGCTGATCGGCTTCATCGCGACGCGGATGACCACTGGCTCGCCCGTGGTCATGCCGCCTTCGAGACCGCCCGCGTTGTTGGTGGGACGGCTCACGTTGCCGGCGCGGGTGCGGCCTGGGGCGAGGGCGATTTCGTCGTGGACCTCCGCGCCGGACACGCGCGCGGCGCCGAAGCCCATGCCGATCTCCACGCCCTTCACCGCCGGAATGGACAGCATGGCGGCTCCCAATCGACCGTCCAGCTTCCGATCCCACGACACGTGCGAGCCCAGGCCCACCGGCAGGCCGGTGACTACGACTTCGCAGATTCCGCCCAGCGTGTTGCCTTCCTTTTTCGCCGCATCGATGCGCTCGATCATGGCGCGCTCGGCGAGCGGGTCGAGGGTGCGCAGGGGTGATGCGTCAGCGGCGGTGTTCAGGTCGGACGGCAGGTGTACGGGACGCGTGGCATCCACGCCGCCGAGGTGCACGAGATGGCTGCCGACCGAGATGCCGAGTTCGGCGAGCAGCCGCCGAGCGATAGACCCCGCGGCGACGCGCGCGGTCGTCTCGCGCGCGGATGCCCGCTCGAGAATGTCGCGCGCGTCGTCGCGATCATACTTGAGGATGCCGGTGAGGTCCGCATGTCCCGGCCGTACGCGCGTGACCGCGCGCCGGCGCAGGCCGCCCGCGATGTCCGTGTCGCGGGGAGCCGGATCCATGATCTCCTGCCAGTTCTTCCAGTCGCGGTTGCGAATGAGCATCGAGATCGGACTGCCGATGGTCTCGCCGGCGCGAACGCCGGACAGAAACTCGACGCCGTCCTTTTCGATCTGCATGCGGCGTCCGCGGCCATAGCCCTGCTGCCGACGCGCCAGTTCGGAGTCCACGTGCGACGCCAGCAGCGGCAGGCCGGCTGGCATTCCCTCGAGGACACTCACGAGCGCCTGCCCGTGTGATTCACCTGCCGTGGTGAAGCGAAGCATGTTCCTGGATCCGGAGCGTGGTCGATTTCGGGTTGTTGGTGCCACTCGCAATAAACCCAATCGTCGCGCTCGTGTGGCGCGTGGACCGCGGAAAGTGCGGACTCGGACTGCACCGATACGACACGGGCCCGGCGAGTGGCCGGGCCCGAGTGCAATTCAGATCTACGCGTCCATCGCAATCATCATGGTCCCGGCAGAATGTCCGCGGCCGTGACGTCGATGATCACCAGGCCGTTGGCCGACAGCCCGAACAACTTGAAGAGCACCGCCGGGTTGTCGCCCGGGAACGGGAGCGACGACCTGAGGGGACCATACAGGTTGAACTTGGTGGCGAGCGTGGCGCGAGTGAAATCGTAATACGCGATGTCCACCGCCTCGATCGTTCCATTGTTCGAGGCCACGAAGGCCAGTCGGTCGGACTGCGCGGTGGTGGTACCGTCGGCGTTCGGATGGAAGGCGATGCCAGAACCGGTGGCGAATGTGGTCTTTTTGCCTTGCAGGCGCTGCGTGAACGGCCGCGTGACGGAGGCGAAGTAGGTTTCCCCGCCGTGGACGCCCAGCGTCTTTCCGGTCTTGTCGAGCGCCACGCCAAAGACCTTGTCCGACGCGTTGTTTATGAGGTCGAGCACGTTGATGGCAGGCGAGGCATACGTGTAGTAGTTGTTGACCGACCCGTCATCCTGCAGCAGGAACGCGCGCGCCAGCGGCGCCTTGTTCCCTTCACCGAACGAAATCCACTTGCCGTCGCCACTGGACGCCGCGTAGGTGGTATCCGTGAGACCGAGCGAGTTCACATCGAGGTTGGCGCGTGCGTCCACGTCGGTGGTGGGCACGGTGAACCGCAGCAGCGCGATGGTTGCCGCCACGCCGGAGTCACTGGTGACACAGATGGTGGGCAGTGTGGTTCCCGACGGGTGGTCGCACAGGGTGAGCTGGTCGCTGGCCGTGCTGGTGGCCGGTGCCGGCGTCACGAATACCGCGTCCAGATTGGCAATGACGTACGAATTGGGATCAGTGCCGATGGTGGCGAAGTCGAGGATGAACCGCTCGTCTGGAGCCGGTGCGGCCGGATCCATGAAGCGCACCGTGCCCTGCGGCGCGGCGATGGTGGGCTTGGTGGACACGTACAGGCGCCCGCTCACGCTCTGCTGCACGTATTGCGGTCGATCGGAGAAGGTGATGGGCAGCGTGGCAGTCAACCGGATCTTTTGGGTTGACGGGTCCCTGATCTCCGTGACCTTGAACAGATAGGAGGCGCGCGTGAGGATGCGGTTCGGCAAGTCCTCGCGCATGTTCGACGCGGCGGATGCTCCGACGAAGACGCGGCTCAGGTTGGTGCCGCCCGAGTTGGCCACGTACAGGGTATCGCCACTGAGGGCCGTGCGGGACATCGTCATTCCCCAGGGCTGCGATCCGACCACCACGCCATTGGCGTCGAAGCTCGCGGACGCGCCCTGCCAGACCTCCAGGCGTCCGAAGTTGATATTGGAGAGGAACACGTTGCCACGCGTCCGGTCCACAGTCAGATCGGCGATCGTGCCGTTGCGATTGCTCGGGAGCACGAAGGTGCGTCCGTACACTACCAGCGCCGAGTCGACGGCCGCGGAACTCTGTAACGGCTGCGACGCCGTTGCGCCCGCCCGCAGCGAATAGCCGACGAGTCCGGCCAGGTCGTACGCGAAGGAGATGACGGAAATCTTCTTGCCTTGGGCCGTGGTGGGCAGTGAGAGCGGCAGCGAGACCAGCGCCGTGGACGGCGCTCCCGCGACCGCCACGCTGTCGCGCCGAATCAGGGCGCCGGTGGCATCATGGAGCTCGAAGCCCACGAAGGTGATGCCGTTGCCCAGGGCAGTGACGAGGACCGAGTCATTGGTTTCGACGCGCGGCGCAAGGTTCTGCGTCACACGGGGCCCAGGCGGCAGGCCGGCCCGCACCGCGATGAGGAAGGGCGACGAGGAGCCATCCTGGCCATTCACGTCGGTAGAGATCGGCGTGATGGTGATGATGCTCTTGGGTGTCGCATTGGCGGGAATCTTGATGGTGGCCGCGAAGGTGGCCACGTTCTTTCCCGTGCCGAATGTCTGCTTGAGGGTAGTGTCGAGCGGCGTAGGCCAGGAAGGATCGCCCTGCAGCCGGAAGCCGAGCACCGACACGCCGAGGGCGTGCACCGCACGAAGGCTCACGGTCAAGCCCGCCCCCGGTGCGGCACTATCGCCAGGTATCGGGCTCAGGAACGTCACCGTGGGGCCGCTCACCATCTTGAGCTTGACCATTACCGTATCGCGATTGTCCGCGTTGTCCGAGAGGACGCCGACAACGATGAGCGAATCCGTGAGCGTGTCGAGCGGCGTGAGGGCGTGGATGTAGCGCTGAATGGTGGTATCGCGGAGCCCGGCGCGGAACGTGGTCGTGGCCGACGGCGCGATCACGCTTGCAAACCGCGGAACGGTGTCCGCCGTACCGAGACCGGGATTCCCACGCGGACTGCCGGCGGAGAAGCTTACGGACTTGATGCCCACGTTGTCCTGCAACCGCGCCGTGACCAGAAGCGAATCGCCGATGTTCAACTTGGCGTTGAGCGCGGGCGTGAGGAATGTCAGCAGCGGCTTCTTGTTATCGACGACGGTGATGGGCGCCGGAATGACCGCGGCGCTCTTGAGTCCCGATCCGTTCCTGGCAAAGGCGACGAGGGCGTAGTTGCCGGCGAGCGACGTGTCGGGGAGCACAAAGGTGAAGGACAGCGGGCCGAAGACGCGCGGCAACGGGCCGGCGGGTGCGAGTGTACTGTCGGACTTGATGACGGTGCTGTCCACCAGGTTGATGCGCAGGAGGCGATAGCCGGCGTACTGGATGCCGGAACTGTCACTGGCGGTGACGTGCACGTCCACCGTATCGCCGCCTTTCACGCTGTGTCCCCCCCGCGTGGACGACACGAGCGCCACGGGGGCGGCCGTATCGGCGATGGTGAGTACGAGCGAATCCGTGTGCGTGTTGAAGGCGACGTCGGTGACAGTGGTGCGCACCGTAATCTTGTCACCGTTTACCAAGCCGGCGAGCGCGAGCGGCACCGTGCGCGTGGAGGTGAGTGCGGACGGCTTGACGATCAGGGAGTCGACCGCGAGCACGGTGGCGCCGTTGCGCTGCGTGGTCATGATCCTGGAGACGCCGTTGTCGTCCGTGGCGGTGACCGTCAGCGTGACGGGCGTGCCGAGTTCGATGGTGCTGCTTGGGCCCGTGGAGAGGGACAGCTTGACCGTGGGCGGCGTGACGTCGTCGATGAGTCCGCCCTGGGTCGGCAACCGGGTGTCGCAGCTGGAGGCCGCGATGACCACGCCGGTGAGAAGCGCCGCTCGTCGGAAAGACAGTCGCATGGTTTTGAAAGACAGATGCATGTACTTCATGTATGCTCCAAGGCGCGGCTACCGCCGCACCGCGTCGGCAGGCCGCTGCCCGTCATCGATGATGTGGGGCGTGATGAGGATGAGCAGGTCGCGCCGTTGCTCCTGTCTCGTCGTGTAACCGAACAACCGGCCGATGAACGGCAGGTCGACGAGCAGTGGAATGCCCGCTTTCGTAACGCGGACGCTCGTCTGCGTGAGCCCGCCGATCACGACCGTCTGTCCATCGGACACGAGCAGGTCGTTCTTGGTGTTGTTGTTGTCGATCAGGGTGCCGTTGTTCGTGAAATTCACATCCGAGTTGGTGACCTCGAGATGCATCATGATCTGGCCGTTGTTCGTGACGCTCGGTTTCACGATAAGCGTGACACCGGTCTGGATGCGTTCGACCGTGACCGGCCCTGTGAGCGTGGTTCCCGTACCGCCGCTGCTGACGAGCGGGACGAACGGCACCTGCGCACCCGAAATGAGTGTGGCGGTCTGGTTGTTGAGCGTCGTGACACTCGGCTCGGCCTGGACGTCGAGCAGCGAGACTTCCTGCAAAGCGTCGAGAAACGTGCTGAAATCGAAGTTCCCCAGCGCGGTGGAGTAGATGAGGCGAAGCGCGGCGCCCGGCACCGTGCCGGATGCGTTCGCGATGGCCGACACGGTGTTGCCGCCGAGGAAGACGCGTGGAGGGTCGTTGGGACTGCCCGGCTTGCCCGTGGAGTCCGTGCGCTGGATGATCGTGCTGAAGAACTGCTGTGGCGACCCGAGATCGTACTTGATGCCAAGCGCGTCGAGATCCGTGCGGTTCACGAGCACGATCTTGGCCTTGATGTTTACCTGCGGCTGGCGCTGGTCGAGTGATTCGGCGAACGCGGCCAGGTCGTCGATGGCGCTGGCCGGCGCGGTAATAGCGATGCTGTTGGTGACTTCGTCGGCGGACACACTGCCGCGGCCCCGACAGCTGGACGCGTCGGTTCCGCTTGGTGCGTTGGCGCCGGAGCCCGTGGGACTCGTGGGTTGAGCGGGCGGCTGGCCGGCGGCCGGCGCTCCACCAGCGGCGCCGGAGCGCTCTGACGGAATGCACTGCAGCAGCCGCGTGCGAATCTGATCGCCGACGGCGGTGGCGCGCTGATAGTTCAGCCGGACGAGCCGGGTCATGAGCGGCTCCGTCTGCTGCCGACCGGCAATGCGCTCCTGCGTGTCGACGATGATGATGCCGTTCGCGTCCTCGGTGGCGGCAAGGCCCTGCGCGCTGAGGATGGCCTGCAGCGCGACGTCCCACGGCT
>JANYIN010000073.1 GCA_025362035.1 Gemmatimonadaceae bacterium
CGGCCACGAACCGCGATCGCATCTTCGAGATTCGCACTTATACGGTATCACCCGGACAGCTCCCTGCGCTCAATCAGCGGTTCCGCGACAACACGGTGCGGATCTTCGCGCGACATGGAATGGAGAGCATTGGCTACTGGACCCCGCTCGACAGCGCCACATCGCAGACGACGCTCATCTATGTGCTGGCTCACCCGAGTCGTGAAGCGGCCACCAGGGCGTGGAAGGAATTCGGAACGGATCCCGAGTGGATACGAGTTCGGACGGCGACCGAGGCGGCGGGGCTCAGGGTGCTCAGGGTGGAGTCGGTCTTCGCGACGGCCACCGATTATTCGCCCATCCGGTAGGGTAGAGGAGCACCCGGCGAATGCGGTGACGGCGCGACACCCCGAGGCACGGACGCCACATGAGTCGGCCCGGCAGTGGCGTGAGGGCGCATCGCCGGAAGGCGCATTCTTTGCTCCGAATGGCCTCCCCGCCCCGGAGCGACCCCGATGACACGACCGCTATTCAGAGTTCTCAGACTCTCGGCGCTGGCGGTGGTGTGCTCGGCGTCGGTGGGGCGTGCGCAGATCATCAATCTGTCCACCGGGCTTAGCGCCGGTGTTGCGCTCCCCGCGGGCGCCGTCGACCCGTTCTGGACCACGTCGATCAACGGCGGCGCCACCTTCCAGCCGACGTTCGTGCTCGGCGACGCGTTCAACACGCCGTGCGGCTGCGGCATCATCGCGAACTCGCCCTTCGGGCAATGGATCAACGCCACGGGCGTCATCTCATCGAGTTGGCCGATCGGTCCCACGGTGTACACCGACCGCACATTCAACCTGGCCGGATACGACCTCAACACGGTCAGCATCAGCGGCGACTGGTCCACCATGGACAGCAACCTCGGGCTCTATCTCAACGGCATCCTCATCCCCGGCACCACGCTGCTCTACCCATCGGTCAACCCGTGGCAGTCGCTGCACTCGTTCTCCTTCAGTGGGGCCGCCAACTTCAATGCCGGGATCAATACACTCGAGTTTCGCTCCACCACCGTCAACGGCATCTATGACGGTGTGATGATCAGCAATGGCTTGGTGCAGGGACAACTCACCTCGACTCCGGAACCGGCCAGCATCGTGCTGCTCGCAACGGGCCTTGCCGGACTCGCTGCCGTCGCACGGCGGCGTCGCGCGGTCTGAGCAGTCGGTCCACGTTTGGGTCTGCGCCAGGAAAACTGAGTCTCTTCGTACCGAAACGGTGGGACCTCTCGCGAGGTCCCGCCGTTTTGTCGTAGGGGATGCTGCCGCGAGAACGAGGGTTTCACCTCCCGGTCCGCTTACTGGCTCGCCGCCCTCCACGTATTCTTCTGTAGCGCATCCGGCGCCAGTGGAGCGCGCCATTGCTGCAGTCTCTCCGTGATGCCCCGGCCACCTGTATGACCCGAATTGCCACACCGAGCATTGCGTGACGTTTCGAGATCAGCTCCAGATCACCCTCGGCGATAACTATACGCTGGAGCGGGAGCTCGGCGGCGGCGGCATGTCGCGTGTGTTCGTCGCCGAAGAAGCGCCGCTTGGCCGCAGGGTGGTCGTGAAGGTGCTTCCCGCGGAAACGGAAGGCGTGATGTCCGTGCAGCGGTTCAAGCGGGAGATACAACTCGCCGCCAGGCTGCATCATCCGCACATCGTCCCGGTGCTTACTGCCGGTGAGGTGGATGGAGTGGCTTACTATACAATGCCATTCGTCTCGGACGAGACCCTTCGCTCGCGCCTGGCTCTCGGCCCGATGCCATTTGCCGAGACCGTGCGCATTCTCCGCGAAGTGACGAGTGCACTCGCCTACGCGCACAAGCACGGCATCGTGCACCGCGACATCAAGCCGGAGAATGTGCTGCTGTCCGGCGGGGTGGCATCGGTAACCGACTTCGGCGTCGCGAAGGCCGTCGATGCCGCGGCCAGCGAGCGGGAGGCGTCGGCCCATACGGGGGGGCTGACATCGTACGGCGTGGCGCTTGGAACACCCGCGTACATGAGCCCGGAACAGGCGAGCGCGGACCCCAACGTGGACCATCGCGCCGACATCTACGCGCTGGGGGTATTGGCGTACGAGATGATTGCGGGAACGCCACCGTTTTCCGGGCGCTCGCCGCAGCAGTTGCTCGCGGCGCACGTGACGGAAGCGCCGGAGCCCGTGAGCGTGCGGCGGCCGGATGTTCCTCCAGCGCTGGCGATGCTGGTCATGCGCTGCCTGGAAAAGAATCCCGACGACCGGCCGCAGACCGCAGACGACGTTGTGCACATGCTGGACGCGCTCACCACCCCAACGGGAGGGAGCACGGCCTTCGTCGCGGGCGGTGCGGCGTGGCGGCGGCCCTCGGTTTTGGTGCCCGCAGCCGTCCTGTTGGTGCTTCTCGCCTTTTCGGTCTTCCTGTACGGCCGGTCGCGTGGCGTGTCGTCACGGGGCGCCGGCCCGGGACGCCGGATCGCCGTTCTGCCCTTCACCAACCTGAGCGGCGACAAGACGAACGAGTATTTCAGCGACGGCATCACCCAGGAGATCAACGATGCGCTTGGCAAGGTGTCCGGTCTTCGGGTGTCGGCGCAAGGCTCAGCCGCAGCGGTGCAGAGCAAGGGGCTCGACCTCCCGCAAATTGCCAGGACCCTCGGCGTGGACGTGGTGCTCACGGGCAGCGTTCAACGCAGTGGCGACCGTGTTCGCATCTCGGCGCAGCTCGTGAACGCGTCCGACGGGTTCAGCCTGTGGACCAACAAGTACGATCGCGAGATCAAGGACGTGTTTGCGGTGCAGGATGAGATCGCGAAGGCCATTGTGTCGGAGCTTCGGGTCACGTTGGTTGGCGGACAGCAAGCCAAGCTCGTGGCGGTGGCCACGGAGAGTCCGGAGGCGCATGCCCTGTACCTGCAGGGGCTGTATTTCTGGAACCGCCGGACGTCGCGCACCATTCGCGAGTCGATTTCGTTTTTCGAGCAGGCCATTGCGAAGGACTCCTCGTACGCCGCCGCGTGGGTCGGCTTGGCCCTCGGCACCGTCGTGCTGCCGGACTACGCGGACGTGAGCCCGGAGGACGCGGTGCGCCAGTCAGCGATTGCGGCGCGTCGTGCACTCGCGCTGGACAGCACGCAGGCGAGCGCGTACGCCGCCATTGGCGTGGGTGAGGCCAGGCTCTGGCACAATGCCGCCGCGGAAGCCGCCTACGGCAAGGCCATCGCACTCGATTCGAACTACGCCACGGCGCACCAGTGGTATGGCAGCCTGCTTGCTCGCGAGGGACGTTCGGCCTTGGCGCTCACCGAGATGAAGCGCGCCTGGGAGGCCGACCCGCTGTCGTTGATCATCAACAGCAACCTGGCGCGTGTTCACTCCGCGGCCCGCGACTTCACCTCCGCCCAGGCCGTCATTCGCCGTACGATCGGCCTGGACTCGAACTTCGCAGTCGCGCACGAGATCGCCGGGGGGATTCTCCTGCAGCAGGGCAAGAATGACGAAGCCATCGCGGAGATGCGACGGTGCCTGGCGCTGTTTGGTGCGCGGCCCAGCTACGTCGTGGCGTTTCTCGGTCATGCGCTGGCGGTGGGTGGCCACCCTGCCGAAGCGAACGAGTTGTTGAACGAGCTGCTCGCGAGAGCGCAGCACGAGGCAGTGTCGCAGGGCGGGCTCGCGCTCCTGCACCTCGGCCTGGGCGACCGGGAGCACGCGCTCGAATCACTGCGGCTGGCCGTGCAGCGATACGACTCGATCCTGCTCGTTGACAGCCGGGACATTCGCTACGATCCTCTGCGCGCGGACCCGAAGGGCGAGGCGGCGGCG
>JANYIN010000099.1 GCA_025362035.1 Gemmatimonadaceae bacterium
CCCATCGGCGTGCAGATCTTCGGCGCCGATCCCGAAGCCATGGGCGAGGCTGCCCGGTTCGTCTCCGACGTCTTCCAGCCCGAGTTCATCGACATCAACTTCGGCTGTCCCGTCAAGAAGGTCGTGCGACGGAACGGCGGATCCGGCTGCCTGCGCGATCTGGATCTCGTACAGCAGGTGATCCGCAGCGTCGTCTCCGCCACGCACCTGCCCGTCACGTGCAAGATTCGCAGTGGCTGGAACGAAGAGATGCGCGATCCCGTCACCATCGGTCTCCGGTGTCAGGATGCCGGAGTGCGCGTCCTCGCGCTGCACCCGCGTACCCGCACGCAGATGTACTCGGGCAGTGCCCGATGGGAGGAGATCGCCGCGGTGGTCCAGGCGCTGGACATTCCCGTTCTTGGCAACGGCGACATCAAGACAGCCGAGGATGCGGTGCGCATGCACGAGCAGACCGGATGCGCCGGCATCATGATCGCGCGCGGTTCCTACGGGCAGCCCTGGATCTTCAATCAGGTGAAGGATCTGTTGGCCGGCCGCCCGAAACGGCAGACGCCTAGCGTCGCGGAGCGGTTCGCCACCGCGCTCGATCATGCTCGCAAGGTGGTGGCGTACGAGACCGATCCGCGCGGCGCCGCCATCGAATTCCGGAAGCACCTGGGCTGGTACGCCAAGGGGCTGCACGGCAGCGCCGAGCTGCGGAAACGGCTCTATGCCGTCACGGCCTTTGAACAGGTTGAAGGCATCTTTGCCGACTACCTCGAGCACGCGGACCGATACGCTGCCGTGGCCGAGTACGAGCCAGCGGGCGACGCGGGCGGCGAGTTCGAGGCGGACGCCGCGTGAGACGCCAGCGGGTGCGCGACCTGCTCACCCGCGTGGCCGACGGCTCGTTGCCCGTGGACGGCGCCCTCACCGCGCTCGATGCCGATCCCACCGAATCCCTTGGCTTCGCCACCATCGATCATCACCGCGCGCTGCGGCAGGGATTCCCCGAGGTCGTGTACGGATCCGGGAAGACCACCGAGCAGGTCGTCGCGATCGCGACACATATAGCAGAACGGGGCGATGGCGTACTCGTGACGCGCATCGATCCGCTGGTGGCCGACGCCCTGCTGGCCGCATTACCGCGCATGGAATACAATGCGGTGGCGCGGACAGCGCTCCTGCGCGCCGAGGAACACGCGACCGTCGCCGCGGACTCGGTGCTGATCGTGACCGCCGGCACGAGTGATTTGCCTGTAGCGGAGGAAGCCGCGGTGACGGCGGACGCCATGGCGTGTCGTGTCGAGCGCCTGACCGACGTGGGTGTCGCGGGCATTCATCGTGTGTTGGCGCGTCGCGATGTGCTCGACGCTGCGGGCGTCATCGTGGTCGTCGCTGGAATGGATGGTGCACTGGCGTCGGTAGTGGGCGGATTGGCTCGCGTTCCTGTCATCGCGGTACCGACCAGCGTGGGATACGGCGCGGCGTTCGGCGGACTGGCGCCTCTGCTCACGATGCTCAACAGTTGCGCCGGCGGAGTGACTGTCGTCAACATCGATAATGGATTTGGGGCAGGGGTCGCGGCCGCGCGCATCCTGCATCGGTAGCACGAACCGTCCGGTCGTCGCCGTCTGAACCTGCAGCACCGTCGCCCCATGTCGTTTGTTGCGGCAATCGTGTTCGCCTTCGTCGCCGTCGCCGCGGTGGGCTACGCGTTTCGGCAAGTGCGGCGGTCTCGGCGCGCACTCGCGGTGGCGCACGCGAAGCTCGCACGACTCGATGTGGCGCTTCCAGTACTCGAAGACGATTCGGCCGTGGGGGCCGAGGCACTGCGCCGCGACGTGCGCGTGGTGTTCGAGGCAAAGGCCGTGGAACATGACCGCGCGCTCCTCACGTCGCTCCTTGCGGACTTTCGCGACGTCGTCGGCGCGGAGGAAGCCATCTTCTGGCGATGGAAGCCCGAGCGCGACTCCGTGTCGCCATCTGTCTGGTCGGCGAACACGGCACGTCCGGCAATGTTCAACATGCCCGAATGGGGATCCATCATTCAGTGGTCCGCCGAGTCTGGCGTCGTTCAGATCGTAGGGCAGGGTGAGTTGCTGCAGGTGGGCGCCGCGTGGGTGAAGCTGGACGAAACGCTGCTCGGGGTACTCAGTCTGACCAACTCCAAGGGTCTCGCCCTGGACCGCCAATCGCTGAAGGAGTGGCTCCCTCGGCTCGCCCACCAGCTCGCCACGTTTCACGAATTGCTTGGCGTGCGCAGACGGCATGGGCGGCAGATGCGGCAGAGCCAGGCGCTCCTCGATGCTGTCCAGCGGCTTCAGGGCGACCGGGCGGGCGAAGGTCTTGCGCGCGCGCTCTGCGAAACCGCGCTCGAAGTTTCCGGCGCTCGCGGCGCCGTGCTCGTGCGCTGGGACGCCGACAGCGAGAGTGGCGAGCTTCATCTGGCCACCGAGGGCACCGGGCTGCGCGCGCCCACCGCGCTGGACAGCGCGAGCGTAGTGGCCGAAGTGTGCCGAGTCGGGAAGCTGCATGTGCTGGAGGACGCGCGCGGTGCGGCGTCCGCGCAGGCGCTGTACGGGACCACACGGGTGATACGCGACCCATCGTCCGTGGCGATCATACCCATCGCGAAGGATGGCCAGACCCTGGGTGCGCTCGTGCTGGAAGCGGAAGAAGTCGGTGCGCTCACCGCGGAGGAGGCGCGTCCTCTGACCGTACTGGGCGCGGTGGTGGCCGGCTCACTGGAGCTCGCCTGGCAGTTTGCCGAGGTGGACCGGCGGGCTCGCACGGATTCGCTGACCGGGCTCTGGAACCGCATGCATTTCGGAGAGCAGCTGACGCGGACGCTGGCGGAGGCCGA
>JANYIN010000113.1 GCA_025362035.1 Gemmatimonadaceae bacterium
CACCCACTTCGCACAGCAGATCGTGCGCGAGCTCCGGCCGGTGAAGGCTGAGGCGATCGACGTCCACCGCAAAGAAGGACAGATTCTTTCGGAACGCGAGCAGGCCGATCTGGCTGTCCCCGTAGATGTCGCGCTTTCCGATCTCGACGAAGCGGCCATGGTCCCGCAGCACGCCGATCCCCCGTGCAATCGCCTCGCCGGCCAGGGAGTTGAGCACGACATCCACGCCCTCGCCGTTGGTCTTTTCCAGAATCTCGTCGGCGAATCGAAGCGAACGCGAATCCATCACGTGCTCGATGCCCAGGGCCTCGAGATACGCGCGCTTCTCCGCGCTGCCTGCGGTCGCGAAGATCTCCGCGCCGGCATTCCGCGCCACCTGAATGGCCGCGAGCCCCACGCCGCCGGTGGCGGAGTGAATCAGAACGCGCTCTCCCCGATGAAGCCCGGCCAAGTGGAGCAGCGAGTAATGCGCCGTCACGAAAACGCCCGGTATGGCCGCGCCCTCCGTGACGCGCAGCGACGCCGGGCGCTTGATGACCACCGCGGCTGGCGTCGTCACATAGGATCCGAACGTGCCGGGCCCGATACCGATGACTTCGTCGCCCACGGCAAAACCGGTGACGCCCGCGCCGCATGCGGTGACGGTCCCTGCGCAATCGAGACCGAGCAGACCGTTGCTGAACGACGCCTCGCCTGGCATCTCGGGATGGAGTCCCATCGCGATCATCGCGTCGCGGAAGTTCAACCCCGCGGCCCGCACCGCAATCTCCACTTCATGATCGGCCGGTGCGCGCCGCTCCACCGTGCGCAGGATGAGCGACTCCAGCGTCCCGGGAATCTCGACCGTGGCGCGGTAGCTCTCGCCGGCGGTCGCCGCCCGACGGGGCTCGCGCAGCGCGTCGTCATTCATGCTGACGCGATGCAACCGCCGCACGTGTCGAGCGTTTCCGCGCAGGGCGAGTTCGTCCTCCCACTCGCCGCCGAGCAACTCACGGGCGAGTCCGTCCATCTCGCCGTCCGTGCGCATCAAGCCGAGATCGACGAGGCGCGCGCGCAGCCCGGGATGTTCCTTGGTGATGACGCGGCCGAAGCCCCACAGTGGCGCCTGAAGCGTGGCGTTCAGTTGCGCCTCCGGCCCCACCTGCTGCGCTCCCGCGGTGACGAGCCACAGCTCCTGAAGTGCTGCGTTGCTCATGGCAAGTGACTTCACGATCGCGAGCACGCTCCCGCATCCCGAGCGCTGCGTCTCGAGTAGATCGTCCGGCGATACCGACTCCGGGTCGCCGCTGTCGAGTGCCCACAGATGCACGATGCCACGCAACGGGCTCGACGTGGCGTGGAGCATCGAGAACAGTTGGGCTGCGGCGGCATCGTCGTCTGCCGGCATCTCGAAGCGACCGTCGTCCTGCTGCCGGAATACATCGCCCGGCTCCACAAGTGTCGTGCGCGCGCCAGCCGCAATCAGCCGGCTCGACAGCGCAACGCCGCTGCCGCCACGGTCGGCGAAAATCAGCCAGTGGCCCGCGTCCGCGACCGCTCCGGTGAGCCTTTCTTCGACCGCCGCGGGCGCGCGTGCCACGAGCACCGTCTGCGCCGATTCACCGTCATGAATCGAATCGGAGATGGCCTGCGCATCCTCGAAACCAGCGCGTGCGAGTACGTGCCGCCACGCATCACCGGGCAGCAAGGGGTGCGACGCGCGGACATCGCGATCCTGGAACTTCCACCAACCGTCGGTCAGGCCGAAAATGAGATCGGTCCAGATCGGACGCCGCGTGATCTCGATCAGCACGAGCACGCCACCCGGCGCCAGGAGCCGTTTCGCGTTGTCGAGGCTCGCGGCAAGGGAGGGCGTTGCGTGCAGTACGTTCGCCGCGAGCACCACATCAAAGGAATGCGGGGTGAATCCCTGCGTCGCAGGATCGCGCTCGACGTCCAGCGTGCGGGATGCGAACCCGGGCCGTTCGCCGAATTGCGCCTTCGCCTGCTCGGTGAACAGCGGCGACACGTCCGTGAACAGATATTCCGCCTTCGTGTCCGCGAGCGCCGACAGGACGAACGCCGTGGTGCCGCCCGTACCGCCGCCGATTTCAAGCACCCGCACCGGCCGCGTCTCGTCGCGTCCCCTCACCGCCTCGGCAACGGACGACGCGGCGAGTGTGTTGTAGAACCGTGATGGCGGGGCTTCGCGATAGAAGCGCGTCAGCAGCTTGAACGCGTCGCTGCTGAACAACACGGCGCCGGCATTGGTGCGCCCGGACAGGACGTCGGCCAACTGCGATCCACACCGTGCGAGCAACGCGACATCGAGCTGGTATGAGGGATGTTCGCTCGCGATGGCACGCGCCATCTGGTCGCCGTTCGCCCCTGCTCGATGCGATGAAAAACTCCACTCCGCGCCGTTGCGCAGTAGCACCCCGTGCGTTTGCAGTACCGACAGGACGTGTTCGCCGAGTGCCTGGCGCTCAGGCGACACGGCGAGCGATGCAAAGGTGAATGCGGCCGTCCCACCGGAGATCTGCTGGACCGCCTCCGTCATGTAAGCGACAGTCAGCTCGGTGAATCTCGGCTCCAGGATGGAGTAGTATTCGTGCCAGTGCCACTCGGTGCTCAGCGCATCCGCGTGTGGTCGCACATGCAACGCGACATCGGAGGCGGACCTCGCCAGCACGGACCGTTCGCCCGAGCCGCCAAGCGGACGGTTCTCCCAGCGATACTCATACAGCCAGTCGTTCAGCGTCTCACGATCCGCTCGCGACTGCTCGATACGCTGGCAACGGAAGCCGAGCGCGGACGCCATGACATTGCCGTCTTCGTCCATGAGACGGATGTCGCCCTCCACGGACTCCGCGTTCACCGAGACGACGCGTGCATGCGCCCAGAAACTCGCTCCTGCCGGCGCATGCACGGTGAGCTCGCGCAGATGTACGGGGAGAAAGACGCCCGACTGGTCAGTCATGCCGGCGTCGGATGCCTGCGTGCCGCCACCGGCGCTGATCAGGAGCTGAAAGGCGGCGTCGAGTAGCGCCGGGTGTAATTGGTATGCGCTTGCGTCGATGCTCGCGACGCCATCGGCGGCGGGACAGTGAATGCGCCCAAACGCCTCCTCGTCTCCAGTCCACAGCTCCGAGATGCCCTTGAACGCGGGCCCGTATTCCAGGCCGCGTTCCGCGAGCGCGGCGTAGCAGTCGTCATGGGACACTTCGGTCGCGCAGCGCTGGCGGATGTCGGCGATGTTCATCCTTTCGGCAGCCACACCCGCAGCCAAGCCGAGTTCTCCGGTCGCGTGCAGCGTCCAGGCAGACCCGGCATCGACGCTCGCACCGTTCACCTCGAAACGCATTCCGGCGTCAAACGCGAGTTGCACCAGCGTCCGGTTGCGCCTTGGCAGGAAGAGTGCGCGCTTGAACGCGACGTTACGCAGCGAGACCGCGGATGGCGCATTTTCGGGCTGCATCGCGCGTGCTGCCTCGACGGCCATCTCGACGTAGGCGGCGCCGGGAAACACCACCGTGCCCTGGATAAGATGATCGTCCAGATACGCGAGACGCTCGCCCGCGAGTGACGACTCCCACAAGGGATGCGCTGCGCGCACGCGCCTGCCGAGCAGAGGGTGGTGCCGTCCGTCGTCCGGTGAAAGCGCGACATCGGGGGACTCTCCCGTGCGCGTCGGCTCGAACCAGTGGCGCTCGCGCTGCCATGGGTAGGCGGGCAGCTTCACGTTGCACCGCCGTTCGCCGAACACGCCGTTCCAGTCGATGGGCCGGCCCATCGTGTAGAGTGGGCCAAGGGTTCGCAGGAGTGCGGAGCGCTCGTCCTCCTTGCGGCGGAGCGATGCGAGCACGGTGGCTTTGGTATGCCGCTCCGCCACGACCTCGTTGATGGACGCGGCGAGCACGGGATGCGGGGCCTGCTCGAGTAGCGTCGTATAACCGTCGTCCAGCAGCGTGCCGATGGCGTCGGAAAACCGCACCGTTCGCCGCACGTTCTCGAACCAGTAGCCCGATCCGAACAGCGTGCCTTCCGCCCACGTGCCGGTTACGGTGGAGATGATGGGAACACTCGCGGCACGGCCACGCACATCCGAGAGGACGGAGGTGAGCTCTTCGCGAATCGGCTCCATCCTCGCGCTGTGATACGGCACGGCGAAGCTCAGGATGCGCGCGAAGACCTGCTCGCGCTCGAGCCGCTCGAACAACGCGACGATCGCGTCCGCGCCACCGGCTACCGTGCACGACACGGGACTGTTCACCGCTGCGAGATCCAGCTCGCCGTCATAGTCGGCCAGGATGCGCTCGAGCTCCAGCGGACCCATACCCACCGCGATGATTTTGCCTGGGTGGGCCTCGCTCTGCAGGCGGCTGCGGTGATACGAGACCTTCACCGCGTCCTCGAGCGTGAGCGCGCCAGCCGT
>JANYIN010000145.1 GCA_025362035.1 Gemmatimonadaceae bacterium
ATGGAGCTCGATCTGCTTAAAAGGGGGCTCATCAGCGTCCCCGAGATGAACAACGAGCGATCGTTGATTACCTCCGGACCGGCGGCTGTCATGCCGCGCGAGGCTGCGCCATGATCGGGTTCCCCCGCAGCACCTACTACCGGCGTCCCACCGCCACGACTGCCCCTGAGGCTGATGCGCCGTTGGCCGCGGCCATCACCGCCGTGCGCACAGCCTTCCCAGCCTATGGGTACCGTCGAGGGACGAAGGAACTGCGTCGTCGTGGCGTGTGTGTGAATCACAAGCGCGTTCAGCGCGTGATGCGCACGTTCCTCGCTCCGCCCAGTCGCCGCAGACGACCCACCGTGCTCGCTGACGGGTGCGCCGAAGACGCGGCCATCTATCCCAACCTGCGCACGGGCGTCGTGCCAAGCGGACCCGATCAGCTCTGGGTCGCGGATCTCACCTATGTGCGCGTCGCGCTCCGCTTTGTGTTTCTCGCCGTCGTCCTCGACGCCTGGTCACGCAAGGTGGTCGGCTACGCCGTCGGTCCCGTTCTCGACGCGCGACTTCCGCTCGCCGCGCTTGATGCGGCCGTGGAAAGCCACCAGCCGGCCCGCGGTTGCATTCACCACTCGGACCGTGGCAATACGCATCGCGACGCTACCGGGAGGCATTGTCCATCGCGGGCTTGCGCGGCTCCACGTCACGCGCCGGCAATCCCTACGACAACGCCCACGCCGAAAGCTTCTTGAAGACCTTCAAGCACGAGGAGGCGCTGCTGACCCCATACCAGTACCATGGACGATCTGCTCACGCGCCTTCCGGAGTATCTCGAGCACACCTACAATCGCCAACGCCTCCACTCCGCCCTCGGGTACCTGCCCCCGGACGAATTCGAGGCCCAACAGCAGCAGCGTGTGATCTCAACGGTTAAATCCTGACCCTTCCGCTGTCCAACAGCGAGGGGTCACTCCAGATTCTAAGCAATTTCACACCTTTGCTAACAAGTTCTAGCGCGAGGAGCCGCCTCGCGCATCCGCCTGTTGCCGCGCGCAGCCCGTTCCAGGAATCGCTCATGGCAGCTTTGCCATGAGGCGAGCTGTGGCGAGTAGGGCGCCGCACCCGCCGCATCGCCCGTCGCCCTGGGAAGGTTCGCCTGGAGCGCGTCGTAGACGTGAAGCGCGGGCGGTCGTCTGCGTCTTGAGCGCCGACGCGCCGCGCCATAGTTTGGCCCGCACCCCCTTCTTGCTCCGCGCTTCCCACGGAACCCCAATGACGCGTCGATACATCCGCCTGCTCAGCGCGATGGCGCTCCTCGCTCTGCCCGCATCCACCGCGATCGCGCAGAACGGACAATTCGATTTAGAGAGGACAAGAACGGTGCTGTCCCGCCTGATCGAAAAGACGCTCGCCGACAATGGCGTGCCGTCGATGTCGATCGCGCTGGTACGCGGCGACTCGGTCGTCTGGACGGCGGCGTTCGGGTACGTCAACATGCACACCCGCACACCCGCCACCACCGAAACGCTCTACAGCACTGGATCATCATTCAAGTCAGTCACCGCAACCGCGGTGATGCAGCTCGCCGAACAGGGCAAGCTCAAGCTCGACGATCCGATCAACAAATACCTCGGCGAGAGCCAGGTGAAGGATTCGAGCTCGAAGCCAGTGACCTTCACGCACCTGCTCTCACACTGGTCCGGCCTCACGAACGGCGCGGAGACGCAACCGATCTGGAGCCGCAAGTTGCCGAAGACGCTCGACGGCTTTACATCTGCCCTCGCGTGGGTTCGCGCGCCGGAGACGAAGTGGGAATACAACAACTTCGCCTACGGCACGGCGGGCCTTCTCGTGCAGAAGATCTCCGGCACCGAGTACGAGAAGTACATCGTCGACAACATCCTCAAGCCGCTCGGCGTGACGACGCCGCATCCGGTCTATCCATCTCCCGATATGGTCGAGAGGATGGCGTTGCCGTACAGCGCGGGAGGTAACTTCGGCAAGCCGATGCCGGTGGAGCAGGTGCACTTCGATGTCTATCCCGCCGGTGACATCTATCTCACCGCGGACGACATGGCGCACTACCTCATCGCGCAGCTCAACGGTGGTGTCTACCACGGCAACCGGATCCTGTCAGAACAGTCCGTGCGCGAGATGCACAAGGAGCGCTTTGGTGGCGACTATGGATTCGGGTTCTGGATGGTTCATGACACCGTGAGCGGTCACACGCTGATCCATCATGGCGGCGCGATTCAGGGCCAGCGCGCGTTCCTGATCGGCGACCTCGATGCGAAGGTCGGCCTCTATTACATGACCAATTCCGATTTCCTTCCGGATGCGACTCCGCCCGCGCAGTCGGAGATCACGTATGCAGCGCTCAAGCTGTTACGCGGCGAGAAGTACGTCCCTCGGCCCGAGCAGAAGGGAATTGCAGTCGACGAGAAGTTGCTGAACAGCTACGTCGGTACTTATGAGATTGGGCGGCAGACGGTCGTCGTGAGCCGCATCGGCAAGGCGCTCGCGTTTCAACAAACCGGCCAGTCGACAATCACCGAGCTGGTCGCGGAGACTCCTTCGCGTTTCCTCCTCAAGGGCAACAAGATCTCAATCTCCTTCGAAGGTGACGCTGGTAGCATTGACCGACTCGTCGTCGAGGCCGGCGGCCAGCGCCAAGTCGCAACGCGCCGCAAGTAGCCGAAGTTAGGGGGCGAGGTACGTGGTTCGATTCCCGCGCCTCCACTGACTTAGGTTCCAGAACGCGCACGGTGGGGTGGCTGCGTCGCCCGGGCAGCCTTCTCTGTCCGCTACAATATCGGCATCGGCCCAACGGCGAAGATGTCCCGGTACAGCTCGAACAGCGCCTTGGCGACCTCCTGTTGTGCCGCTTCGCGCATCCGCTGAGCCGCGCGCAGCGCGTTCCAGGAATCGACGGCGACCTTTTCCGCATCGAGGGTCTTCTTGAGCTGAGCCTCCAACTGTGCCTGAGGAGTGCTCGCGAGCTTCTTGTCCTCCGCCTCGGCTACGGCCACCTTTTTGTCCTTGTCCTTTTCAGCTTGAGCTTCGGCGTCCCTGGCATCTTGAAGCCGCTTGGCCGCCCTCTCGAGATCCTTCAGGTCCTCCTGCAGATCCCCCATGACGTTCCTCCCTTTGGCTGACTCCCGCCACGCCCCTCGAGGGCGGGAGGCCACCCATGGTCCATCCTCGCGCACTGGCGATTATGCTCGCAAGAGCCACGAGGCGCAAACCGACGCTTAGAAAAGTCTCAGTGCCATAGCATTCGCGCCTGGATTGGTAGTGCTACGAAAGCGCAGGAATCGCGAGGGGCCGAGTCCGAGAGAATAGCGCTTGTTTGCGCTACGCAGCCCTCATGGCAGCGTTGCCATGAGGCGACCGAGAGAATAGCACTTGCTTGCGCTACGCCGCCCTCATGGCAGCGTTGCCATTTGGTGACGTCACAAAGCAGCGGCGCCGCGCCTGTAAAGTGTGCAATTCAATCGCCGTTGACATCCGTGACCGAGCGCGCGAGAATTACACGTGCGTGCGCTTCGCAGTCCATGGCAGCATTGCCATGAGGGCGCACCTATGAGTCACCTCCCGCGCGGCACCACAGCGCAAAACGCGCGACCTCCAGCGCGGAGATCTCCAATGAACGCCTCCCTCCTGCGACTCATGCCACTGGTCGTCTTCGGCATCGCAACCGCCAACGCCCAACAGCTCACCACCACTGAGGACGTGAACGTGCGGCGCGGGCCCTCGACGCGCTCCGCAGTCATAACGACCCTTGTCGGGGGCACGGATGTGACACTGCTGCGGAAGAGGAGCGGCTTCGATCGCGTCCAGACCAGCGACGGCACCATTGGCTGGATCTACGGACGCTATCTCACTGGCGCAGCGGCACCGAGCGGCGACACTCCACCGAGCGTTGTCACTCCACCGAGCGTTGTCACTCCACCGACGACCCCGTCATCGGGCACCGTAAGTGTCGCCGCCGGGACGTATCACGCGTGTGATATAATGGGCAAGATCAGTCCGAATGCGCCAAACGTTTCGGCGCTTCAGCAGCTCAACCTACAGAAGAACCGCGCGACCGACCCGGCTGACGCGGACATAGACCCGACTTTCACGCTGGCGAATCTTCTTCAGCCTAAGCCCGACGACAATCGCTTCGACGCCACAAAGGGCGGCGTCATCGAAGGCATTGTCGTCGATGCCAAGGTGGGCGGAGTAGAGACCGTCAACTGCAAGGCGACCGATCCGGTGTATCGCGATACGCACATCGAAGTGGCGCAACAGTCGTCCGCGGCAGCCACCGCACGTGTCATCGTGGAAGTCACTCCGCGGTGGCGAGACGCGATGTCAAAGACAGGCGCAGACTGGACCACGCCGGGATTGAAGGCGCTGTGCGGACATCACGTGCGATTTCGTGGCTGGGTGATGTTCGATGCCGAGCATCGGGCGCAGGCGAAGAACACGGCGCCGACCAACGCGAACGACTGGCGGGCGACGGTGTGGGAGCTGCATCCCGTCACGTCATTCGAGGTGCTGGACCCCCAGGCCTCCGGTGCGGCCTGCCTGACGCCGTGAGATAGCATGGACGTCCCGTACCGGGCGCGCCATGTTTCAGGCTGTGCAACTGAACCAACACCCTGAAGAAGTTCAACAGCTCAATGCCGCCTTGTCCGGCCGGTATCGCATTGAGCGCGAGCTTGGCGCAGGCGGAATGGCCACGGTGTATCTGGCCCACGATCAGCGGCACGATCGCCACGTAGCACTCAAGGTGCTTCGCCCGGAATTCGCAGGGCTGGTCGGCGCGGCGCGATTCCTCCACGAAATACGTACCACCGCCAACCTGCAGCATCCGCACATCCTGCCGCTCTACGACTCCGGCGAAATTGAGGGTACGGTCTTCTACGTCATGCCGGTTGTGGAAGGCGACTCGCTGCGCACACGTCTGAACCGCGACAAGCAGCTTCCGGTCGCCGACGCCCTCCGGATCGCGACCGACGTTGCCGGTGCGCTGGACTACGCCCATCGCCATGGCGTCATTCACCGCGATATCAAGCCGGAGAACGTCCTGTTGCAAGAAGGCTCGGCGCTGGTGGCCGACTTCGGCATCGCGCTGGCGGCAGCCGGCGCGGAGGGCGGTCGCCTTACCGAAACGGGACTCTCCGTAGGCACGCCGGCCTACATGTCGCCCGAACAGGCAATGGGCGAACGCGACCTGACGGCCCGCAGCGATGTCTTCAGTCTGGGATGCGTCGTCTACGAGATGCTCGTTGGCGAGCCGCCGTTTGCCGGACCCACTGCTCAAGCGGTGATCGCACGAACCATGTCGCACGAGCCGCGTGCGCCAAGTGACATGCGTCGAAGTGTGCCGGCGCACGTTGATGCCGCAATCCTCCGCGCGCTGGAAAAAGTTCCGGCCGACCGCTGGGGCAGTGCAGGTGAGTTCACCGCGGCGCTGAACGATCCCGCCTCGCTGCACGCTGCGGAACAGACCAGGTCGCGCGCCGTTACTGATCGTGGGCGCCTACCGGCCGCGCGCTCAGTATGGGTTCCGGGCGTTGCGTTGGCGGTCGGACTGATACTCGGACTCATTGCCGCTTCGATTCTCAACCAGGCAAGAC
Source organism: Gemmatimonadaceae bacterium (assembly GCA_025362035.1). Taxonomy (GTDB): domain Bacteria; phylum Gemmatimonadota; class Gemmatimonadetes; order Gemmatimonadales; family Gemmatimonadaceae; genus AG11. The sequence goes on from JANYIN010000145.1 coordinate 5,610, forward strand.
CCAAAGTGACGCCCGAGCCGAGGCGCTGGAGTATCGCGTTGCCGGACAGTTCGCCGATGATCGCCGCCCGCGATCACTTTGGCATCGAGCAGCGGTCACTGGCGATCTCGCGCGACGGACGCAAGCTGGTCTACGTGTCGCCAACGAGTTCCGGCACGCGTCTGTCCATCGTCCGACTGGACCTCGGTACGACCACCGCTCTGCGCGGAACCGACGACGCTCGACTTCCGGCGTTTTCTCCCGATGGTCGCTTCGTCGCCTTCGTCGCATCCGATTCCGAAGTTCGAAAGGTGTCGCTCGACGATGGCACCTCGACGAGAGTGACGGCGACGAAAAATCCCTGGTCACTGGCATGGCTGGACGACGACCAGATCTACTTTTCCGATGCAGACTGCCCGCGAGTCGTCACTGCCGGGGGTGGACCGTCCCGACCCGTGGGAGGAATGGCGTGTCGCGGTGAGTTCCTGGGATCGTCGATCGATCGGATTGGGACGCGATTCGATTGGCTTGCCATGTCGGGACCTCGCGGACTCCAGATCCTCTCCACAGCGAATGGCGAGCTTCGACCGCTGACCTTGCCACGGCCGCCCGCCGGCACTGGAAGCACGGCGGCAATTCCTGCGAGCTCCCCGCAATTCGCCGCGCCGGGATTCATTGCGTTCGTCCGTGACAGCACGCTGCTCGCCGCACCGTTCGCGCTCTCGCCGCCGAGGTTTCTGGGCCAGCCGCAGGCCGTGTTGACTGGAATTCGACACGAGAGCGTGTCGCAGCATGCGCAAATGGACGTTTCCTCGGATGGGACGCTCGTCTGGGCACCCGGAGGGTATGAGGCCTCTGCCCGATTCGTCTGGACACGACCGGACGGCACACTGCAGGACACCACCTTTGTTCCACCAATGGTCGTCGCGAGCTACGCCCTCTCCCCGGACGGCCACCACCTCGCGATCGACGAGGGGCTACCGGACGGCCGCCGTCAACTCGTGATCGCGGATCTGGAGCACCACGTGCTCGATCGGGTCGACTATCCGCTCGAGATGGACCCGACGAACTGGGTTCATGGAGGACGTGCGGTCGCGGTTCGTGTGCATCGCCGCGACGGGTCTGTCCGCGGCGGTCTGGTGACCCCTGGTTCGCCGTCGCCAGTGGACACGGTCTCGTGGGGGCTCTACAACGAGTCCCCGGACGGCACGCTTCGCTGTCGCGACCAGGGAGGCGCGGGCGCGAACACCGGGTCGGTCGACAGCGCGAATGCCGGCGTCGTCATTTGGAGATCGGCCGGTAATGCAGACTCCATGCGCGTCGGCGCGCACGACGGTGGATGGTGCCGATTCTCGCCGAATGGTCGGTTCGTGTCGTGGGTCAGTCCGGAAGGATTGTTCGTGGCTCCGACCGATCGTCGCGCCCTGCAATCACGCGTGCAGGTCGCGCCATCGGGCGCGGACGAGCCGCGCTGGCGGCCCGACGGTCGCGCGGTCGTATACCGAAGGGCAACTCGATGGTACGAGGTACCGGTCCCGGACGCTGATCTCAAGCCCGTGGGCGCACCCCGAGTACTGTTTCAGGGCGCGTTCCTGCAGGCCTGGGCAAGTTGGGAGTTGGGGCCCGACGGCCGATTCCTGCTGTTGCAAGGCGAGCGGCCCATCCTTGCGACACGATTGAACGTCATGACAGGCTTTCCACGGTTTCTCGAGGAGAGACTGGCGAAGCCGTGACGCTGCACCGCGTAGTCGCCACTCGCGTTTCGACTCGGCGCCTCGATGAGATCGAGCCGCACGATTGCTGACCTGCTGCAGCGCTTTGTCGTTGCGCCGACGGGTAACGAAGCGAGGTATCGCGTGCGCGAGCAACTCGCCAGTCGGACTACGGCACCGTGGAAGCAAGGGAAAACTGTTGCTTCGATGCAACAGTCTTGACTCGCGCGAGAGGGACTGCGTCTCCAAATCACTGTAGCGGACTGTGATAACTCTCTATCGCAGCGAGAGATGCGTGGAAGTAACGGAGAAATGCACGCGGACTGGTTAATTGGCGGATGTGTGGGTGCTAGAAATCATCCCTCTCGGCGCTTTTGGCATAACCCTTCCTTCTCCTACCACGGTGGTAAAGATGCTCCGCTCGCTGATCGCACGAAATGCAATTCTACGGAGCTGTATTGCCCTCCCCCTGCTGCTCGCACCGCAACTTGCCAGAGGGCAGTTTTCGGGTACGAACATGACCCTCCAGGGTGACTATTCGGTTGGCAACTACGTTCAATCGGGGGGGGGACCCGCAGTCGTGGCCGGTTTCACTGACGGCGCGTTGCATTCTGCGCAGTTTTCCTTGAGCCCAATCGGCGGGACATCCGAGCAAGGGCATGGTAGCGGGCAGGCGTCCTTTGGTTCGCTTCAGGCTTCTGGATATGGCCAGGCGAGCGCGACGTTTGCAGGGCTCTGGGGCGAATCGGCGGGTGCGGATTTTTCCACGCATACCACTTGGTACGATCGATTGACGGTCCATGGCAACGGGCAACTTGTTTTCAACCTCGCGCTGTCGAGCGCGCAGAGAATCGTCGGCGGAACTTCGCAGTCTCCCGGTTCGTGCGTTGAATTCGGCGTGGCCCTGTCCTCGGGGTATCCGGGCGGCAACTGCAGCCTCGCGGCCGCCCGATTCGAGTTCGGAAGCGGCTTCATGGAGGCGCTCAATAGCACCGATCCGAATGCGGCGATCCCCTATCAGACCCCCCTGACGTTCACGCTCGCGGTCCACAACGGCGACCAGCTGAACGTGGACGGGATTCTGAACACATTCGCGTCCACCTGCCAGAGCAGCGCTCCTGACTGCGTGCCTCAAAGTCCGGTGTTTTACTCATGGTCCGACGTGCAGGCCTCAGCGAACTTCTATATCGACGCGACGGGCGGGGCGACCTACCTGACCGACAGCGGCAACAACTACGCAACGCTGTCGGCAACCCCGGAACCGGCGAGCGTCGTTCTGCTTGGCACTGGCTTGGTTGCGCTCTTCGGCATCGCGCGGAAGAGAAAGGTCGCATAGGAAGGACCCGCAATTCACGGCTTCTGCAATCGAACGGGGGTGGCGGCGGCTCGTGACAGGGCCGCCACCCGCGCTTGGGGGAACGCTCGCCGCCGCATGAACCTCGGATCCGCATTCTTCCACGCACTCACCACGCGACGGTACTGTGCCAGCGCGAGTTCGCGTTGGCCGCTCTGCTCGTACGCTCGTCCCAGTTCCTCCTCGAGCTCGGTCCGCGTCGCGTACAACCCGGCGGCACTCACGGGACCCTTCAGTCCGGCGATGAGCGGTGCGACTGCTTCCGCGGCCCGCCCCGCGGCGATCAGAGCCCGCCCTAGCTCCAGGTAGATGCGGACATGGGTGTCCTGCGGCCCCGATATCGCCTGCTCGTAGGCAGCGGCCGCCGCGGCGGGCTGGCCCGCTGCTGCGAGACGCAGTCCGCGCACGTAGTAGTGCAAACGCTGGTGGCGTGGAGTCCCGAGTGCTCCGTTGACGCGGACAGAGTCTTCCAGTCGGCGGAGGGTTGCCGTGTCGCCGACCGCGGCGTACGCGGCCGCGGCGCTTGTCCAGAACCATGCGCGACTCGCCCCACGGCGTGACGGCTGCGCGATCCGATGCAGATCGAGCACCGCACACGAATCGAACATCGCAGAAGCGCGCCGCGCGCTGTCGGCATCCAGCAACGCGGTTCCCTCCAGCAGAAGCGCCGCGATGTCGGGGCGATCGTGATCCGTACGGGCATCCGCCACGACCCGATATTGGCGCGCCGCGCGGAGGGCATCGCCCATACGCCCTTGCGCCCGCATGGAAAGGACGCGGGTCCAGAGCGCTTCGAGTTGAAGGTCTGCCTTGCCCGAACCGGCAGCATCCCTCACCGCGCGATCCACTGCCTCGTAGTCGTCGGCCGCGAACCACCAGACCGTGTGCCACAGTGGAGTAGCTCCGGTGGCGTACTTGATGGCGGAATCGACCGCGGCGTGCGCGGCAGCGAAGTCGCCGCGAATGCCCAGCGCTCGGCTGCGAGTCAGCCACGCCCGCGGAGAGCGTGGCTGCCACCGCAGCCACAGCCTGCTCGCGAGCTCCGCGGGCGCCGCCGAGTCCATTCCTGCGTAGACCTCCACCATGCTCCCGACCGCGTCGCAGGCGCGGCAGTGAAAGGCTGTTGCCGCGAGTGACGAGTCCATATCGACCACGCGCCGCAAGTGTGCCAGCGCACCCGCCGGATCGCCATGCGCGATCAGCTCCTGCGCGTACATCACGTGGCCGTCCGGGTCACCGGGATAGCGCGTCACCAGGCTCTCGGCCCACGTGTATGCGCGCGGATCTGCCATGCCCCGCGCCCATTCGGCGCTGATGAGCAGCCGCTCGCGATCGCTCGCCCGTGGTGCGAATCGCAGCGCTTGTGCGATGTACGATCCGGTCGCATTCCCATTGCTCACGTGCGCGGCGTAGTACGCCGCCATGGCAAAGGTCGAATCCGCCGCGAGCGCGGCGGCGAAGAACCGCTGAGCGGCCATCGGGTCGCCTTCGTCGAAGGCACGAAGCCCTTGCTCGTAAAATCCGTACGCGAGAATCGACGTCGTCGAGCCGTCCGCTCGCCGCACCGGCGATTGGGCGCCCAGGTCGCGGGCCACTGACTCGGACACGAGTTCAGCCAGTTCCGCCAGATCCTTCGCCTCCACCGCGTAGGCGCCTTTCGTCGCTCCCGTCGCAACATCGACGCGGCGCAGATCGATCCGAACGGTGTTGTCGGGTCGGCGCGACAGCACCCCTTCCAGTATCTCGCGCGCACCCGCCGCGCGCGCCACGGCGTTGGGAGTGGAGTCGCTCCGGCCCACCGCGACTTCGCTGAGACGTCGCTCCGTGACGACGTCGAGGGCCGCGATCCGCGCCAGGTTGATGGCGAGGAGCGTCGAAAATCCACGCGACGAATCGGGAGTGAGCGAGGAGGCGATCTCACCCACTGCGACTCTCGGCGGCTTACCGCTCCTGGCGGTGGCCACACGCACCCCCACGAACGCAATCGCGACGACCACCGCCGTCGCGAAGAGCGCCTGAGGCCACCGCGGACGATGAGGCAAAACCAGCGGCGCCGCACTGCGTTCGTGGGAAACGGATGGAACAGGAGTGACGCGAGCCGGAAGCGCCGCGGTGGCTTCACGCGCAGAGCGTATGACTCGCTCCGTCGCATCGAGCCACTCCTCGTCGGGTGCGTCCTCCAGTTCGCGCTGCAACCGCACGATGAAGCCATGCCGCTCGGCTTCCGCCTCTGCCACACGTCCCGCGCGGCACAGTGCCTCGATGCATTTCCGCGACGCCTCCTCCTGGAGTTGAAATGAGGCACTCCATCCGCAAGCAGCGTCTGTCGCGTCCGTCCAACGTTCCTCCGACTCTGCCTGCGACACCGCTCGCGCATAGCACTCTGCGAGCAAATTGCGAAGGCGTTCGCGCTCCACCTCCAGCCAAACACGGAACTCCTCCCCTCCGATGTCTTCGCACTGAGGAAGGAATTCTCCTGTCCACGCCCCAATCGCGTCCGTCCATCGGCCCGCCCTCGCGGCGCTGGCAAAAACAGCCGCGTCGAGCTCGATGCCGTCGTTGCCCATGCGAATGGCGTTCGCGTCCGCCTCGAGCACCGCGCCGCATGCGCGCCGAAGACGAAGCACCACCTGACGCAGCGAATTGCGAGCCTTTTCATCGCCTCGCTCGCCCCAGAACAGCGCCTGCAGCTCCTCACGCCGCACACGCATGGGTGATCTGCTCGCCACGACCGCAAGCAGTGCCAGGTCGAAGCGCCGCCCCGACAGGACGCTCCCCTCGGCGCCGGCCAGGCCCAGTCCCCCGAGAGTCGTCAGCCGCAATGGCGTGGTCATCATCTCCAACCGTGCCGACTCAGGGGCAACTGAAGCCGGAGAAGACCGCGCCCGGGGCAGGCGAGCACGAGCCCTTGACAATGGAGCCAGTCACGTTCGTGATGGACGACGCCCCCGGTGTCACCGCCCCGGCGACTGAACGCACGAACCGCGGCATGGACACAATGGTGGCGCATAGCTCGGAACAAAGTACGTCGTGCGGCCGCGCTTGCCAGTACCAGCCTGGCGATCGGCAGGCGCTAGCGAGCGATCTTGTCTTTGAGGGCGATCAGGTTCGAACCGATCGAGACGAGTGCCTGTCCTTTCACCAGCCAGGAGGTCGCGAAGAAGACGAGCGCGAACGACTCGGGTAAGAAGAGCGAGCGGCGCGACAGCTGCTCCACGACTGCCCAGGCCATGCTGGCGAGGATTCCAAGGCCGCACAGCAGGTAGATCGCATTGCGCCATCGCTTGCTGGCGGTCGGGGTTTCCCCGGGCGCGGTCTTCCGGAAGAGCCAAAGCGAAAACACGGCGAACATCGTGAAGAGTGTACTCGCGGCGACGAAGTGCGTCGTCTGGATCCCGCCGCTCCACCACGGCACGCGTGGCTGCATGCCGTTTGGCGGCGTGGTCGGAAAGAGCGCAACGAGCGCGGCGGCGATGCCTGCAATGATTGCGGCGCCCCGGTCGTACTTGTTGGACTCGTTCGCGTAACCACGATACGTGAGCAGGAAGAGCGACAGGGCCGCGAGCAGGCCGACGAAGAGCGCTACCGCGCCGGTCCAGTAGTACGCGCTGATCGAGTTGCTGGACCACTCATCGGATAACGCGTTCGGACGCAGCTGCACGACCACGACGAGCAGAAGTGGAAGCGCGAGCCCGAGGTAACCGATCACCTGGCGGTGCGCGTGTCCCGAGACGTCATCAGGGCGTTCGCCCGGCGCGGGGGTCGTATCCGAAGCACCTGCGGGAGGCTGCGTGAGCATCGGCGACATCCTCTGGGCGAGAGAGCTGTTCGACTTGAAGCGATCAATCCCCGAGCGAATGTATGCCGACGATCGCGAGAACGCCCGCGGCAGGTCTGTCAATAGACGTAACTCTGACCAGTCCGCGTTCGCGTGATGACGCACACCTCACGCGCCTCCCGACACAATCCACGCCTTGGCGTCCGTGACATTGCGAAAGACGTGCACCACCATCCCGAGATGTTCCGCTTCACTGCCCGTCATTCGCATCAGCCCATATTCGAGTGCCCGCTGGGCGACCAGCGCCAGGCGACCGCTGAAGCGCGTCCCGTGCGAAGCGAGAAAGTAGGCCATGTCCCGCAGATCCTGGGTGGGGCGCGAGGCCAGCGCGTCTGACTCGGTGACGTCGAACACCAGGCCGCGACTACTCGCGGTCGCGTGGGGAAACGCGCCAAGAAACGCGCTGCGCACGTCCGAAGTGGAGTACTGTCCAACCATGCGAATGACCAGCGCCGCACTGCTGTAGTGCGCGTGCACCGACATTTCTCCCCCGTTCAAAGCCTCTCGACGATCCGCTGCTCGACGATCGGTGCGCCCGCGGCTGATGCGCACCGAGTCGCCCTCCCCGTTGGACTCGCGGGCCGACACGGGGGTCACGCGGGCCAACGCCGTCCGGGGTGGAGGCGGCGGGCCAGGCCGCGACGCGACCGTAGCACAGCCACCTACCGCAGGTACGTCTTCAGGACGTCGATCAGTTCCTGCGCCGCACGGGACTCATTCGAGCTGGGCCGGCGCACCGGATCCACCATGTGGTCCCGAATATGCCCTTCCATCACGCTCGCCATGAGTCCATCCATCGCTCCCCGCGCCCCCGCGATTAGCTGCATGACCTCAGCGCACTCGTTGTCCTCCTCGGCCAGGATCGTTCGTTCGATCGCGTCGACCTGACCACGGATGCGCCGAACCCGATTCAGCAGCTTGGTCTTGTTCCCAACGGCGTGTGCCATGCGTGACGATTCCCCTTGCGCGGTGAACTCCGTCAGTATACCATACCCGGTACCCTATTTGCCATACCCTCCCCCCTATGCCGGAGGGCGCGCAGACAGGGGACACAGAAAGCCGGTGGCACATGACTCCCAGGCTCACTCGCCAGTCGGGAGTCTTTCTTTGCCTCGCGCCAATGGAGAAACGCCGTGACGTTCGTTGAAAACAGGGTCGCCGGCATAGGCCGCGCCCTCATCGCCTCCATCGCCGTCGTCTGGCTGGCCGCGCTCGCGCGACCCGGCCTCGCCGCGCAGGCGGCTCCACGACCCGACTCGTCCACTGGTTCGGCCCCTGCGGTCCTTCCCGAGTGGGTGCCGCGAATTGGTTCCGCGAACTGGATGCCAGCGTTGCTGGGCACGCAGGCCAATCTCATCACGCAGCACCTCGCCAAGTCCTCGGCGCCGTATCTCGGGGCGAACAGCCTGACCCCCAACGGCGATACCGAAACGAGCCAGGCATACGGCGTGTACGCCGGCATGAGTGTGTCGCGCCGCCTGCAGGGCTACCTCGATGTCGAAATGATTCGCGGCGATGGAATCAACCGCGCCACGGGGGTGGCGGGCATCACGAACGGCGACGTCCTGCGCCAGGGCAGCGTGGACCTGGGGTCCGGTCCGTACGTGGCGCGAGCATATCTCCGGTACACGCTGCCACTCGCGGGCACGGGCGAGGACACGTTGCAGCGCGGGCAGGATCAGATTCCCATGATTGTGGCATCGCACCGCCTGGAGGTGCTGGCGGGCAAGGCCGCGGCATCCGACGTGTTCGATCTGAATCGGTACGCGAACACCACGCGCCAGCAGTTCATGAACTGGGGACTCTTTCAGAACAGTGCCTGGGACTTCGCCGCCGATACCCGGGGCTACTCGAACGGGGTGGCCGTCAGTTGGATCACGCCGCGATATGCCGTTCGGATCGGCAGCTTTCAGATGCCGACGCTGGCGAACGGCAACAAGTTCGATTCGGACCTTCGGCGATCGCGCGGCGATCACATCGAGCTCACGCTGAATGTCCCACAAACCTCTACCGTAATCCGGACCCTCGCCTGGCTGAACCATGCGCGCATGGGTTCGTACCAACTGGCCCTCGACAGGGCGGCCGCGGCGCGCGCGGCGGGTACGACCGACACGATTCCCGACGTGGTCGCAACGGACGCACCAGGCCGAAGGAAGTACGGCTTCGGCGTGAACATCGAACAGCCGCTTGCCGACGGTGGCGAAACGGGAGCCTTCGTTCGAGCTGGCTGGGGCGACGGCGCCAACGAGTCGTTCGTCTTCACCGAGGTCGATCGTCATCTCAGCGCGGGTGTGCAGATGAGCGGCGTCCACTGGGCGCGGAGTGCCGACCGCCTCGCGCTTGCTGTCGTGCAGCACGGAATCGTGGACGTGCATCAGCGCTATCTGGCGGCGGGCGGACTCGGCTTCCTCCTCGGCGACGGAAAGCTCACCTACGGACCAGAACGGATCGTCGAAGCCTTCTACCGTGCGCAGATTGGGGCCTTCACGCAGATCGGGCCGGACGTGCAGTTCATCCAGAATCCCGGCTACAACAGCGATCGGGGCACCGTGAGCGTGTACGGCTTCCGCGTCAACGTCCGCTATTAGAGATGGCGCCGCGCGGTCGGCCCGGCCATCGGCAATGTGGCGCGGCGAATGATCCGCGAGCGGCGGGCTGGTGCTGTAGTAAGGACGTCACACAACGAGCGTCGACTGAAGCACGTAAGTAGTGGATTGGCGCTTTCGAGCTTGCCAGATTGCCGGTCCGCCGCGACCTTCACTGATGCTCCACAAAACCACATGTTGCGGGATTTGACGAAACTCCTCCACCGCATCGGGACCGCTGCCGTCGCCGGCATGTTGCTGACCCTACTGGCCGTCCATTCGTCGGCGCAGGTCATAACCGGAACGGTGCAGAGCGGCCGAGATGGCATCGTCGGTGCCACGGTTCGGCTGGTGGACCTTGGTCGCATTACCCACACCGGTGCCAGCGGCGAGTTCGCTTTTTACGACGTGCCCGGTGGAACCCACCAGCTCTTCGTGACCGCCGCCGGCTTTGCGTCGGCGAGCCACACGGTGGTGGTCGGGACGGCGACGGCCAAGGCGGCATTCGACCTGACGCCATCGGCAATCCCGCTCAAGGAAATCATCGTCTCGGCATCGCCCACACCGCATACCGCGGACGAGTTGTCGCAATCGACGGCGTCAAAGTCCCAGGTAGAGTTCCTGAACAGCCCGGGGGCGAGTTTCGCCGAGAAGATTTCCGACATCCCGGGAGTGACGACGCGCGGCAACGGCTCGGCGCCATCACGCCCGATGCTGCGCGGCTTGAACGAAAACGAGGTCCTCGTCCTGGAGAACGGACTGCGAATGGGCGACCTGGCCACGTTCGACCCTGCGCACGCCACGCCGCTGCAGGCCATCGGCGTGGCGCGGGTGGAAGTGGTGCGCGGGCCGGCGACGATTCTCTACGGCCCCAGCACCATCGGTGGCCTGGTGAACGTCATCACGAACATGGTGCCGGAAGTATCCGACCGGCCCGTGTCTGGCACCGTGGCGCTCGAAGAGAACTCGGTCAGCGATCAGTCGGCCGGCTATTTCAACACCGTGTTCAGCGGCGGTCATCATGCGTTCCGCATGTCCGCGGGCGGCGTGCATTCGCAGGACGTGAGGATTCCGTCGGGCACCTATACGGACCCGGGCAGCGGTCTGTCGTTCAAACTCGATCGCTTGCCGCAGACGTTCGATCACAGTGGGGAAGGTGGCGCAGGATACGCGTACCAGAGCGCCTTTGGCATGGTGGGCGTGGGCGCGAAGCACTACGACATGAACTACGGCATTCCCGGCGTGCCTCCGAACGCGGACTTCCTCACCGCGCCGCCCACGACGTCGCGCATTGCGCAACAGCGCAACACCGTGGAGGTGCGCACGCTGCTCAATGGTGGCAGCTCGCTCGCGAGTCAGTGGCGCTTGAACGCGAGCTACAACGACTACACCCATTCCGAATATCCCACGGCGCAGGACTCGTCGGGCGTGTCGTCGCCGCAGGCCAACCATTTTCACAAGCGCGGGTTGAACGCCGTGCTGCAGATGCAGCAGCAGTCGGTGGGGAATCTGGACGGTACCCTGGGGCTGTGGACGAACATCGAAGATCTCGCCATCGGCGGGGATCAGCCGCTTGGCCCGAACTCGTTGACGACAGGGATCGCGGCGTACGCCTACGAGGAGTACCGTGTCACGCCGGCAACGCGTCTGCAGGCGGGCCTTCGCTTCGACTACGACAAGATTCAGACGCGGCCGGACGCGACATCCTCCGATTCGGCGTTTCAGACGCTCGATACGTCGCGACAGTCCAATGCGGTGACGGCGTCACTGGGTGCGGTGCGACAACTCACCTCCAACATCACCGCGTCCGTCAGCGTGGCGCGGTCCTTCCGCGCGCCCACAGTGCAGGAGCTCTTTGCCAACGGCCTCGACGCCGCGAGCGGCACGTACTCGATTGGCACCACCGGCCTCGGACCGGAAACGGGGTTAGGCGTCGATGCGTCATTGAAGGGCAGCTTCGACAAGGCGACGTTCGAGCTGTCGCCGTATGTCAACACGATCAGCCACTACATCTACGGCTTCCTTCGTGGCGACACCATTCAGGGCTTTCCGGTCCGTCAATTCGCCGGCACGTCGGCGCGGCTGATCGGTGGAGAGGTGAGCATCGCCGTGCAGCCGGCCGAGCACTTCGCGGTGCGCGCCACCTCCGATTACGTACACGCAGAGGATACGGATCGGGGCGTGCCACTGCCGTTCATCCCACCGCTCCGCGGAACGTTGCGTGGCACCTATCAGGACAGGACGTTCACTCACACGGTGGAGTGGCGGATGGCCGCGAGCCAGACGCGGCTTGGAGACGGCGACACTCCAACGGACGGCTACACGGTGGTGAACCTGGGTTCCGGCATCCGTCTTGTACGCGATGGTCTGGTTCACAATATCAGCGTCCACTGCGACAACCTGTTCAACCGCGCCTATCGGGACAATCTCTCGGTGATCAAGAACTTCCTGCCGCAGCCGGCGCGCGCCTTTCGGCTGAACTACGAATTGGCGTACTGAGCATCTCGCCCGCGCATGCCGGGCAGTCGAGATTCGTCGCGACCGTCGCAAGATGGCAACCAAACGTTGCATCTCGTCAATGGAGAATGGCGCGGAGAGAGGCGTCCTCCGGGCAGACGGTTGGCGTTCTGCGTGCACGGGCGGTACGACGCCGTATCTCCTCAGTGCACTGTTGCATCTATCGGCTGGCACGTTGCACACGCCGCGGCAGACGTTACATCCGCGGAAGCGAACGTTGCACAACGTGCTCGAGAAATTGTGCAACCTGAAGTGAACGTTGCACGCGCAGCCCTGAGCGTTGCATGCCTTCCGCCGTGCGTTGCATCAAACGGGTCCCCCTTCGCACAGCGCCGGTGCCACGTTGCATCGAACACGAAAAACGTGGCACGTATCGAAGGGTACCTTTTCCGAATGAGAAGCAGGCGTTGCGCGATGGCGATCGAACGTTGCATCTCGTTAATGGAATTCTATCGTTGCGTCGCGCCCGTTGAGCCGACGGCTATCGAAACGTGCGGGGTTGCGGTCGCGTGTCGTATCTTGCCTGGTGAATGTTGCACCCATCGGCCGGTACGTTGCATACGCCGCTCGTGACGTTGCATCAAACGGAGCGCGCGTTGCGCATGGTGCTGTGGGCTTCGTAAGTCGTGCGTGAAACGTTGCACGCAACGCCGCGAGCCAGGCGCATCGAATGCCGTGTGTTCAATCAGTGCGGTGTGCTCCGCATGCGGCACATCAAACGTTGCACGCAGCGCGGACGCCGGTGCACGTCACCGCGCGTAGGTCGCGTACCGCACTGCGAACGCTGCAACAGGACACGCGAGTGCTGGGCAAGCCAAGCGTGTTTTCGCGCATCTGTCGCGTCATCCCGGGCAACGCCAACCAGACGCTCGAAAGCGCTTGGCAGGCCTCGCGGGCGACCGAGTATCAGGTCTGAAGCGGCAACCGGTCGTCCCCCGACACGTTACGTAGGGCAATGCTTCAACTTCCGGACGGCGTCGGCCGATACGGTAATGAGGCAGTCCGCGACCGAACGGCGATGATCCTCGTCGAGCGGTTCGGTCGGCGGCACCGCCTCCCGATTTTCAAACGCCAGCCCGCGCACAAGAGAGATCACGTGGAAGACCTCGAGCAGCGACGCCAGCAACACCTCTCGAGCCTCGAGCGGGTGGAGGCCGACGCGAAGCGATTGCAGGCACTGGAAACGCTGCTGCGGCGCATCATCAACCGCCTCTGCGTGGCGGCCACCGGCCACGATGCCGATTTGAACAGGGAGTTGAATCGCCTGAGCTCCGCCATGTCGCGGAAGTCGGACGTGACGGAACTCGCACCCATGCTCGTGGAGCTATCGGCGGCTGTCGGCGCCCGCGACCGTCGCCCGCAGGCCGCACCGCCGCCGGGTGTAGCCGCGGCCGCACGCGCCGCCGCATCGAACGGTGCCAACGAGCATGTCGCGCAGGCGGCGTCTGTCGTCGCGAGGGCCACCGCTGCGGGCGCTCCGAACGTGGCGCGCATCCACGCTCTTGTCGTTGACCTCATCGAGCGCCTCGCGATGCTGCCCGACGCGCAGACCGTGATCCAGCCGCTCAAGGTGCAGTTGCTCGCTGCGACCTCCGATGCGGAGATCGTGGTGGTACTGCATCGCGTGGCGGAGATGGTGAACGAGCAGCACGGCCGCGTACAGCGCGAGAAGGACGATCTGCAGCGCATGCTGCAGCAGATCACGCAGCATCTCGATCGGGTCGCGGGCTACATCAAGGGCGAGGCGGTGGAGCAGCAGGTGGCCGTGGACAGCGGCACGGACCTGAACAACAAACTGCTGGGTGAGGTACGCGCCCTCAACGCCAACGTGGAGCAGGCCTCGGATCTTGCCGCCCTGCAACTGAAGGCGCGCGGCAGCCTGGACGCGATCAGCGGTCACCTGCGTGAATTCCGCGCCCGCGAGGAGCGGCGCGCGAGCTCCTATCGCGAGCGCGCCGAAGGCATGCGGCAGCGGGTGGAAGAACTCGAGTTGCAGTCACGGGCGCTGCAGGAGTCGCTGGAGCGCGAACAGCGCCTCGCGCTGATCGATACGCTCACCGGCATTCCGAATCGCCTGTCGTTCACCGATCGCGTGACGCAGGAGTTCAAGCGGTGGCACCGCTTTCACGAGCCCTTCAGCCTCGCAGTGTGGGACATCGATCACTTCAAGGCGATCAACGACAGCTACGGACATCCGGCCGGCGACAAGGTGCTGCGCAGCATCGCGCAGCAACTCGCTGGCCATGTGCGCGAAACCGACTTCGTCGCGCGCTACGGTGGCGAGGAATTCGTCATGATCCTGCTGGGCGCGACCGTGGACGAGGCGATGAGCGTGGTGGACGCGCTGCGGACCAAGGTGGCCGAACTGGGCTTTCAGTTCGACGGGAAACGCATCTCCGTCACCATCTCGTGCGGCGTGTCCGCAGTGCGGGACGACGATACGGTGGAGCAGGCCATGGAGCGTGCCGACAAGGCACTGTATCAGGCCAAGGAACTGGGACGCAACCGCTGCGCGATGGGGTGACCGGTGTTCTCACCGTGTCCGCAAGGCCCTACCGTCGTGACGCGCTCGGAATTTCGCCCATCGCGTCGTCCTTTCGCCGCTTGCGCGCCTTGAAGATGAATTCAGGCGCCAGCGCCACGCCGATGAGTGTGACGGGCAGGATCTGCTGCGCCTGGATGAGGAACGCAACCGCGATGGCCTGATTGCGATCCATGCCGAACGCCACGGCTACGGCGGCGTACGCGGTCTGGAAAATCCCCACGTTGCCCGGCGACAATCGCAGCGCGAAGCCGACGTTCACGGCCAACAGCGCCGCGATGGTGGCCACGTTCGTCATCGGGAGATGCGCGGCCTGCGCCGTCATCTCGTACGTGGCCACCTGGAGCGCCCAGGCAGCGACGCTCAGGAGCAGCGCGGCGAGGAAGCGCGGGCCGCTGGACACTTGCGCGATCGTGCCGATGAAGCGCGACCCATATTGCTTCAGACGTCCCTGCCACGACGCCGGCTTGGGACCGGCGATCGTCTCCACGAAATCCGGGCGGCGCAGCAGCCACACGAGCAAGGCCGCCATGCCGACAAGTGCGGCGATGGCGAACGGCTTCACGTGCGACAGATTCCCCGGCAGCTCCAGAAAGGTTGCCGCGAGAGACAGCAGCACCACGTAGCCGACCAGCTCGAACAGGCGTTCCAGCGCCAGCGTGGCGAGTACCTTGGCACTGGGGATGTGAGCACTGCGCGACACGAACACCACGCGCGCCGCCTCGCCTCCGTTCGCCACGAGCACGTTGTTGAGTCCCGCCCCCGCGAAGGTGGCGCGGAGGGCCAGCGGCAGCGACGTGGCGCCGATGGGCCGCAGGAACACCCACCAGCGGACGGCCTTCACCACCACCGACGCGAGGTTTACGAGTGCGGCGCCGAGCAGGAGCGGGCGGGACACGTCGCGGATGGATCGCCCGATGTCGTGCCAGTTGACCTTCGTCGCGAAGATCACGAGGAAGACCAGAATGAGCAGCGAGAGCGTGAGGCGCACCCCGCGCGCAACAGTTGGCTTCATGATGAATGCCCCCTCTGTCTAGGCAATGGGCAGTGTCTCGAACCGGAATCCGCGCGACCGGAGACCCTGAATAATGGCCGGGAGGGCTTGGGCCGTCTGCAGCCGGTCGCCATCGGCGTCGTACCCGTCGCCATCGTGCAATAGCAAGATTGAACCCGCTCGCATCCCCTGCAGCGTGCGCCGGACAATCTCCTCGGCGCCCGGTCGGGCCGAGTCCCAGACTCCCAGCGACCAGCCGATGGTCCGCTGGCCCAGCGAGCTGGCGATGGCGGTGACCCAGGGGCTCCGAAAGCCATGCGGGGCACGAAACACGGCCGGCCGCACACCGCTGGCCCGCTCGATGGCATCGGCACCTCGTGTCAGGTCCTCGCGCACGTAGCCCGGCAGCTTGCGATGCAGCTTGCGGTGCCAGTACCCGTGATTGCCCAGCTGATGTCCTTCCTCCGCCATGCGCCGGACCAGATAAGGCCAGCGGTCGGCGTGTCGCCCGAGCACGAAGAACGTGGCGCGCACATTTTCGGCCTTCAGCGCATCGAGAATCAGCGGCGTCGCGCGCGGATTGGGCCCATCGTCGAACGTGATGCTCGCAATCTGCCCCGGTCCCGGCAGTCGATTCAGCACGGGACCGAAGATCCATGAATTGCGATGCCACGTACCGTGCGCCGCGAGTGCCGCGACGGCGACCCCAGCCGCTACCGCCGCGATCATACAGCGATGGCGACGCGTCCCATAACGGTATGGTACACGTCCAGCACCTGCGAGGTGACGCGGGGCCAGCTGTACTTCATGCTCTCGTAGCGGCCAGTGGTCCCGAGCTGGATGCGCAGCCCCTCGTCATCCAGGAGCTGTACGAGGGCGCTCGCCAGCGCGTCGCGATCACCGGACGGCGTCATCAACGCCTCACGTCCGTTTACCACCACATCCTGGAAACCCAGAATGTCAGAGCAGACGATGGGCGTTTCGCACGCCATGGATTCGAGCAGCGTGATGCCGAAGGACGCTTTGGTGGTGGGACAGGCGTAGATCGAGCTGTGGGCATAGTAGCCGGGCCGCCCCTCGAGCACGGCACCCACGAACGTGATGTCGGGGTCGCCCTTGGCCTGCTTGTAGTAATGCTCGCGAAGCGGGCCGTCGCCGACGACCACCAGCTGCGCCTCGCGGCGGCGTCCCTTCACCTTCTGAAAGGACTCGATGAGCGTGGTCAACCCGTTTCTCGGATCGAAACGGCCCAGAAAGAGAATGGACGGAACGTCCCTTCGAATGGCAGCCGGGGCGGCGACGCTGGGGTGGAAGACGTCGGTGTCGATGCCGTTCGGGATGATCTGCCAGGGCGCGCTGAAGTACCGTTCGAGGGCGACCGTGGTGGAATGCGACACACAAATGGCCGCACTGAGCATGTCGAGCCGCTTCTGGAAGAATCCGTTCAGCAGCCGGTAGCCCTTGGACTTGTCGAAGTACGTGTGAAACGTGCCGACCACGGGACAGTCCGCCTCCTCGATGGCCATGATCGGGAGGACGGGCGTGAGGGGCGAATGGACATGGACGATGTCGTACTTCCCCTCGCGAAGTACCCGCCGCAGCTCCGCTCGCAGCCCGAAGCCGATGGTGACGCGAGCCTGTGAACCGTTCGCGTACACCGACTGGCTCCGACCCACGCGAATCACGTTGGGCTGCTCCTCGGCGCCCGGCAGGTTGGACGTAATGATGTCCACCTGGTGCCCACGTCGCCGCGCTTCGCGGGCGAAGAAGTGCACGTGCTCGCAGACCCCGCCCAAATGCGGGTAGTAGTACTCCGTGACCAGGGCGATGCGCAGGGTGCGCTCATCACGGGTCTCGGGGAGCTCCGGAAGATTCGGCAATGCCGGACGGAGCTTCAATGCGGCGCTACTGGACGGTGGGTTCAAGAGCGGCATGAGCAGCGGCTAGTCGGGCGATCGGCACCCGATATGGTGAACAGGAGACATAGTCGAGGCCGATGGAATGACAGAACTTCACACTTCTCGGCTCGCCTCCGTGCTCACCGCAAATGCCGACCTTGAGCTCAGGACGCACCTTGCGACCAGCGGCGACCGCCAGCTTAATAAGCTCCCCAACCCCCGATTGGTCAAGGACTTGGAACGGGTCATCAGGAAAGATACCCCGTTCCACGTATGCCGGCAGAAACCGGCCGGCATCATCGCGGCTGAGCCCGTAGGTGGTCTGCGTCAGGTCGTTGGTGCCGAACGAGAAGAACTCGGCACGCGTAGCAATCGCTCCCGCCGTCAGCGCCGCGCGAGGAAGCTCGATCATGGTGCCGACCGTGTAATCGATGTCCTCTCCCATCGCCCCCAGCACCTGCTTGGCGGTCTCGATGATGATGGCGCGCTGGTTGTCGAACTCGCGATAGTCGGCGACGAGCGGAATCATGATTTCCGGACGGACGTCCACTCCCCTCCGTTTCGCGCGCAGCGCCGCTTCGAGGATGGCCCGAGCCTGCATCTCCGTGATTTCCGGATAGGTAATCCCGAGGCGACAGCCCCGATGCCCGAGCATGGGATTGGTTTCCCGGAGACTCTCCACCACGTGCGCCAGTTCGGCGCGGCTCACGCCCAACGTACGCGCCAGCAGCTTCGACTCCTCGCCGCCATGCGGAAGGAACTCGTGCAACGGTGGGTCGAGCAGTCGGATCGTCACCGGCAGTCCGGACATTGCCTCGAAAATTCCCTCGAAGTCCGAGCGCTGCATGGGGAGAAGCTTGGCCAGGGCGCGACGCCGGCCACCTTCATCCCGCGCCACGATCATCTCTCGCATCGCGGTGATGCGGTCACCCTCGAAGAACATGTGCTCCGTACGGCAGAGCCCGATGCCTTCGGCGCCGAACGCTCTCGCGATTCGCGCGTCGTTCGGAGTATCGGCGTTGGCACGCACGCGAAGGGTACGCGCCTCGTCGGCCCAGCCCATGAGCTGTTGGAACGCGAGGTAGGCCGGCGCGGTACTCGCCGCGCGCATGCCGCGCGTGACCTGCACCACTTCGCTTGGCGTGGTGGGAAGGTCACCCGCAAAGACGTTACCGGTGGCGCCATCCAGGGTGAGCCAGTCACCCTCGTTGATGGTCACGCCGTTCATCGCGCAGGCGCGGCGCTCGTGATCGACCACCATGTCCTTGCAGCCGACCACGGCGCACTTGCCCATCCCTCTGGCCACCACAGCGGCGTGGCTCGTCATGCCGCCACGCGACGTGAGGACGGCGCGCGCGGCCACCAGCCCATGAAAATCCTCCGGAGTGGTCTCTTCGCGCACGAGAATCACGGCGTCTCCCGCCGCCGCGCGACGCTCGGCCTCATCGGCGTCGAATACGGCCATCCCGTTGGCCGCACCCGGACTGGCCGGCAGCCCGGTGGCAATCGGCGTGGCACGCACGCTCGGGTCTATGACCGGATGCAGGAGCTGGTCGAGTTGATCGGCGGGAACGCGGATGACGGCCTCTCGTTCGCCGATCATGGCCTCACCGACCATCTCCGTGGCGATGCGCACCGCCGCCGCTGACGTCCGCTTCCCCGTGCGCGTCTGCAGCAGGTACAACTTTCCGCGTTCCACCGTGAATTCAATGTCCTGCATGTCACGGAAATGGCGTTCGAGCGTGTCCTGCGTGGTGAGTAGCTCGTCGTACGCCGCCGGCAACCGACGCGCCATCTCGTCGATGCTGAGCGGCGTGCGGATGCCCGCCACCACGTCTTCACCCTGTGCGTTGACGAGAAACTCTCCGTAGAACGTCCGCTCGCCGGTGCTGGGGTTGCGCGTGAACGCAACGCCGGTGCCCGAGTCGTCCCCCAGATTGCCGAACACCATGCTGACGATGTTGACCGCCGTGCCCAGGTGGTCGGGGATGTTCGCGTGACGCCGGTAGTCCACCGCCTTCTTGAGCGTCCACGACTTCCACACGGCCTGAACGGCTCCCCACAGTTGTTCCACCGGGTCCATTGGGAAAGAAACGCCGGTGCTCGACCGCACGAGACGCTTGTATTCCTCCACCAGGTTGCGCAACGCCTCTTCACCCAGCTCCGCGTCGCTCTCGACGCCGGCGGTCATCCGCTTGGTAGACAGCAGTTGCTCGAACTTGCCGTGCGGAACGCCGAGTACCACATCGCCGTACATCTGGATGAAGCGACGATACGAGTCGTAGGCGAAACGGGCGTTGCCGCTCGCGCGAGCCAGGCCATCAACGGTGGTGTCGTTGAGGCCCAGATTCAGGATGGTTTCCATCATCCCGGGCATGGACATGGGCGCGCCGCTGCGCACGGACACGAGCAACGGCTTTTCAATGTCGCCGAACTGCTTGCCGCTGGCGGCCTCGAGCCGCGCGAGGTTGGCACCCACCTCCGCCCGCAGGGCGTCCGAAATGGCGCCGTCGTGCAGGAACCTCATGCAGACGTCGCACGCGATCGTGAATCCCGGCGGAACGGGCACGCCGAGATTGGTCATCTCGGCCAGGTTCGCCCCTTTACCGCCAAGGATGACCTTCATGTCCTTCGTGCCTTCGGCGCTGCCGTCGCCGAAGAAGTAAACGGATTTCTGCACGGGGCCGGTGTGTGTCAGGTCAGCAGCCGCAGCCGTAGCGGAGCTTGTCTGGATCGGTGGGCGGTGGCGTCGGATAGTCTCCGGAAAAGCAGGCGTGGCAGAAACCATCCGGGCCACTCGGCGCGGATTCCAGCATGCCGTCAAGCGACAGGTAGCCAAGGGAGTCGACTCCCAGCGACGAGCGGATCTCCTCCAGCGTGCTGTTCGATGCGATGAGCTCTTCACGACTCGGCGTGTCGATGCCGTAGTAGCATGGACCGGTCACCGGCGCCGAGCTCACGCGCATGTGCACCTCGATCGCGCCCGCCGCGCGAACGAGTTGGACCAGTCCGCGTGTGGTTGTCCCCCGCACGATTGAGTCGTCCACCATCACCACGCGCTTGCCCCGCAGCACCTCGCGCACGGCGTTGTACTTGAGCCGCACCTTGGCGTCGCGCGTTGCCTGGGTGGGCTGGATGAACGTCCGGCCGACATAGTGGTTGCGGATCAGCGCCAGTTCATACGGCACGCCGCTCTCCTCGGAGAAGCCGATGGCCGCCGAATTGGACGAGTCGGGCACGCTGAACACGAGGTCGGCACCCGGAGCCGGGCACTCCTGCGCCAGGCGCCTGCCCAGCGCCCGGCGCGCGCGATCCACCGACCCGCCAAAGATCTGGCTGTCGGGTCGGGCGAAGTACACGTGTTCAAAGACGCACCGCTTGAGCTCCTTTGTCGCGAACGGAAAGATCGACCGCTCTCCGGTGGCATCCACGGCGAAGATCTCGCCTGGCAGAATGTCGCGCTCGTACGTGGCGCCCACGATATCCAGGGCGCAGGTCTCCGAGCAGAACACGGGCGCGCCATTCAGTCGGCCCAGCGCCAGTGGACGCCATCCGCGCGGGTCGCGCGCAGCCAGTAGCGTGTCGCCCAGGACGATGAGGATGCTGAAAGCACCCTCCACACCGTGGAGCGCATCGGCCAGGCGATCCTCCGGCTTCTCCGCGGTGCTGCGGGCCAGGCGGTGAACGATGACCTCGGAATCCATGGAAGAAGAGAAGATGGATCCCAACTCCTCGAGGTCCACGCGCAATTCGCCGGCGTTGGTGATATTGCCGTTGTGCGCCAGTGCGATGTGGCCGCCGCGTGAGCTCACCAGCACGGGCTGCGCGTTCTCGATGGTGGACGATCCGGCCGTGCTGTATCGCGTATGGCCGATGGCCATACTCCCATGTAGGTCAGCCAGCGGCGCCAGCGGCATGTCCGACACGAGCCCCATGCTTCTGACGCCGCGCGCCGTGCCGGCGTCCACGGACACGATGCCCGCCGATTCCTGACCGCGATGCTGCAAGGAGAAGAGACCAAGCTTGGTCAGCGCGACGGCGTCACTATGCCCACGAACTCCAAAGATGCCGCACATAATCGTCTAGACCACCGAGTCGGAAGCAAGGGCGACATCCTGCGCGGACGCGCTGCGCTGCATGATGCGCGGAATCGCCTCGTGATACGTGTCGGCGAGTTCCGCCACGCTGACCGTCAACTGTCGCTCGCCGATCCTCATGGATAGTAGTCCGGACGCGGCCCCTACTGTTCCAATGATCGCCGCCGGCACGCCATGCTCGGCTGCAGAGGCCAGCACGGCGTCCGGGTCGGGCGTGCTCACGACGACGCGCGCCTGCGCTTCGCCAAAGAGCAGGGCACGTACGGGGAGACCTGCCCAGTGCGTGAGGTCCACATGCGCGCCAGTTGGAGTGGCGCGATCCATCATGACGCATTCCGCCAGCGCGACGGCAAGTCCACCGTCGGCGCAGTCGTGCGCGGAGCGAACCACCCCCGCCTGAATGGCCTGAAGCAGCGCGTCGATCAGCGCACGCTCGGCCGCGAGGTCGCAGTGCGGCGGGGCGCCCGCCACCACGTTGTGAATGCGCTGGAGGTATTCGCTAGCGCCGATCTCGTCCGTATTGTTGCCGAGTAGCACGATCGAGTCGCCGTCGGTGGAAAAGTGCGAGCGCGTGACGTGCGCGAGCGAGTCGATCAAGCCGACCATCCCGACAACGGGTGTGGGATAGACGGCGCCCGCCGGATTCTCGTTGTAGAGCGAGACGTTGCCGCCGGTTACGGGAGTGCCGAGCGCCAGGCACGCCTCGCCCATGCCGGCAACGGCCTCTTTCAACTGGTAGTACACCTCCGGGCGCTTGGGATTCCCGAAGTTCAGGTTGTTGGTGATGGCCATGGGGCGCCCGCCAGTACACGCCACATTGCGCGCGGCCTCGGCGACGGCGATACGCGCGCCCTCGCGCGGGTCCAGGAATGCGTAGCGGCCATTGCAGTCCGTCTTGAGGGCGATGGCGGTATCCGTGTGGCGGATGCGCACGACGGCAGCGTCGCCACCGGGGCCGACGACCGTTCCCGTGCGCACCGTGTGATCGTACTGCTGGTAGACCCACCGCTTGCTGGCAATGGTGGGCGAGGCAAGCAGCTCCAGCAACGTCCACATCGGATTGGCTTCTTCGGCACGCTCGGCAATGGCGTGCACGTTCTCGGCTCGCCTGCGCTTGATGTCGTCGCTCTCGCGCGCCTCGGGCGTGTACATCGGACAGTCCGTGACAAGCCGGATGCCCGGGAACTCGGCAACCACACGGTCGCCTTCCACCACGCGGTAGACCGGCTCCGCGATGACTTCGCCGATGACCGCCGCCGTGAGGTCCCACTTTTCCAGAATGGCGCGGACGTGGTCTTCGCGTCCCACCCTGGCCACGACGAGCATACGCTCCTGCGATTCACTGAGCAGCAGTTCGTACGGGCTCATGCCTTCTTCGCGCGCCGGCACCTTGAGGGTGTCGATCACGACGCCGACGTCGCCGCGCGCCGCCATTTCCGCAGAGGAAGAAACCAGGCCCGCCGCACCCATGTCCTGAATGGCGACGATGTGGCCACTGTGAATGAGCTCCAGGCTGGCTTCCAGCAGCAGCTTCTCGGTGAAGGGATCACCGACCTGTACGCGCGGTCGCTTGGCCTCGCTTGCGTCGGAGAGATCTTCCGACGCGAACGACGCGCCATGGATGCCGTCGCGCCCCGTGCGGGCCCCCACGGCGATGATCGGATTGCCCACGCCCTGGGCGACCGCCAGCATCAACTCCTCTTCCTTGAGCAGACCGACGCACATGGCGTTGACCAGCGGATTGCCCTCGTAGGCGGGATCGAACACCACCTCGCCCGCCACCGTCGGTATGCCGACGCAGTTGCCGTAGTCGCCAATGCCCTTTACGCAGCCGGCGAACAGGTAGCGCACGCGCGCCGAATCGAGCGAGCCGAAGCGGAGCGAGTTGAGCAGCGCGATGGGACGCGCGCCCATGGTGAATACGTCGCGCAGAATGCCGCCTACGCCGGTAGCCGCGCCCTGATACGGCTCCACCGCCGACGGATGGTTGTGCGATTCGATCTTGAACGCGATGGCCAGTCCGTGCCCGATGGCGATGACCCCCGCGTTTTCGCCGGGGCCCTGCAACACGTAGGGCGCCGTGGTGGGCAGCGTCTTGAGCAGAGGACGCGAGTGCTTGTACGAACAGTGCTCGCTCCATAACGCGCTCACGATGCCCAGTTCGGTGAAAGTGGGCGTGCGCCCCAGCATCGCCACCAGGCGATCGTATTCGTCGGACGTGAGTCCGTGCTCGGCAACGAGCGCGGGCGTGATGGCGGGATCGCCGGGTCGAGCGGTGACGGTCACGGAGACTTGGGTGCAGGCTTCTTGGGTGGCCCCGAGCGAAGGAGCGGTTCGTTCGCCGGAATCGACGGTCTGGTGTCGTTCGGCGGCCCGGGTTTCATTCTGGTCACTTGCGGGGGGGTGGCGGCCGGCTTGGTCCGGGACTTGGCCGGCATCGCCATCGGCTCGCCCGCTGCTCGCGGTTTCTTTCGCGCGGCGACTCTGGGAGGCACTGGCGCGGGCGAGCTGCTGGTGCCCGTGTAGTGGCGATCCGGCGAACGGAAGATTGCGTCCACCACGCTGTCGGAGCGCAGCACCACCAGGTCGTTCATGCCGCACGCCCTGCCGCATGTGTTCTTGTAGAACACGTACGTGAACTCGTCGGCGGCGCGCGTGGTGACCGGCGAGCCAAGCGCCGCGATGACCTGCTCCTTGTTCATGCCCGGCGACACCGTTCGCGCAGCCTGCTGTGCCGACAGCAGCACGGGGAACAATACGAGACCCAGCACAAGCGGATGGCGCATGCAGCGCTCCTCGTCAGGCGGCGACGCGATGAAGGATGGATTCGATGATTGGAAGGCCATCGGCGGACCCCAGGACCGAGTCGATTGCACGTTCAGGGTGTGGCATCATGCCCAGGACGTTCCCGCCGGCGTTCAGGATGCCGGCGATATCGCGCATGGAGCCGTTCGGATTGTACGACTCCGCGGCCTGTAGCGCGTCCGGCGCGTAGCGAAAGGCCACGCGTCCGTCGCCCTCGAGACGATCGAGCGTCTCCTCGTCGGCGCTGTAGCGTCCGTCGCCATGCGCAATGGGCAGTGTGATCAACTGATTGGCCCCATATGCGCTGGTGAAATTCGAACTCGCGTTCTCGACGCGCAGCGACACGGGGGCACACACGAACTTGAGGGAGGCGTTCCGGAGAAGAGCGCCAGGCAGAAGTCCCGCTTCACAGGCGATCTGGAATCCGTTGCAGATGGCCAGCACCGGTGCACCCCGTTCGGCGTGCGCTACTACTTCGCGCATGATTGGGCTGAACCGGGCGATGGCGCCCGCACGCAGATAGTCACCGTAGCTGAATCCGCCCGGCAGAATCACGACGTCCACGTGCTGAAGGTCGTGATCCTTGTGCCAGAGATACACCGCCTTCTCGCCGAGGCCTTCCACAACGGACTGATAGGCGTCGTAGTCGCCGTTCGAACCAGGGAAGGTCACGATGCCGAACTTCATACGGCCGACACCGACGCGATCTCGAAGTCCTCCGTCACGGGATTCGCCAGCAGGCGTCCGCACATGTTGCTGGTCTGCTCGCGCGCGTCGCTCTCGCTGTGCGCGTCGATTTCCAGCACCAGATGGCGCCCGACGTGCACGCTGGCCACGCCGGCGAAACCGAGCGTGTGGAGTGCGTCGGCCACCGCCTTGCCTTGCGGATCGAGCAGACCGCGACGCGGAACGACGTGGACGGCAACGCGATACCGGGTCATTCGTGGGGCGGGATAGAGGGCGGAAGTATCACGGGTGCAATGTCGCGGACATGCGGGGGTTCGTAGTACGGACCATCGCCCGGCTCTTCCGCGCCGGCGCCGGCGTCGTCCGGCGCGCTTCCGCCCGCATCCACCGGACCGCGCTCTTTCCGTTCTCCGCGGCGCCGCCGACGCTTGCGCTTCCGCGGTGGGACGCCGCTCTCGACTGTCGAGAGAACAGCCGGCGTGTCCGCGGCGACGGGAATGCTGCCCACGATTTCCGCTTCGCTGGCCATCGCCGCTGTGCGCTCGGCAACGCCCGCCGCGTCCTGTTCGGTCAGCGGCGCAGAGACCGTTCCGTCCACGGGCTGATCGGGCCTGGTGGGTCGCGGCGGACGATCCGCACGCGCCTCACGTTTGTCCCGCTTTTCGCGACGCGCGGCCCGTTCCGCTTCGGTGCGCTGCGGGCGCTCAGGCCGGTCGGCACGATCGGGTCGGGCCGGCCGCTCTTCCGTGCGCACCGCCGCCGCGGGCGCATCGGCACGAGGCCGGGGCTTCCGCGAGCGATCCGCTCTCACGACGCGCTCCTCACGATGTCCCTGCCGCGACGCATGCACCTGCGACGAGCCAGGTTCGAAGTCCTCCTCCTCCTCCTCCTCCTCCTCGTCCTCCTCGTCCTCGCCTTCGGACAGGTCGTACGGAATGGTCGGTTGCCGCCGCTCGAACAGGCCGAAGCTCCACCGGATCGGCCCCCACGCCACGTACGCCAGGGTGAGCGGGAAGAAATACTCCAGCCGGCCAACGAACAGCAGGACGATCGCGCCGATCACCAGCAGCGACGCACCGATGGAGCGAAGGCTTCGCAGACCGGTGCGCGGGAAAACCGGGTACGGGACGTTGCTGACCATGAGAATGGCCAGCATCACCATCAGGTACCGCAGCAGCACGTGCCACGGGAGGTTGTCGATCGCACCGTACGTGTAGAGCGAGGACTGGCTGAACCAGTAGTACGACGCGAGTGTGCAGCCGGCGGCCGGGCTGGGCAGCCCCTGGAAGTACATCTTGGCGGTGCCCGCCTGCTCGATGTTGAATCGTGCCAGGCGCATCACGGCGCACGCCGCAAAGAGAAACACCCAGATCCAGTCCCATCCGTCGCGATTGAGCACGGCGAAGTACATGATCATCGCCGGCGCCAGTCCGAAGGAGATGGCGTCCACCAGCGAATCCAGCTCTTCGCCGAACTGCGAGCCGGCGTTCGTCGCGCGCGCCACGCGGCCGTCCAACGCATCGCAGATGCCGCCCAACAGCACATACACGCCCGCCTGTCGGAAATCGCCTCGCGACGCGGCGATGATGGCGAACACACCGAAGAACAGATTGCCGAGCGTGAATCCGCTGGGAAACAGGATGACGGCGCGGCGCATGTTCGGTCGCCGAGGGCGACGCAGCCTGCCGGCCATCATCGGGCCGCCAGCTCGGCGATGACCGTCGTTCCGGCCAGCGGTGTGTCGCCGACCTTCACCAGGATCTTTGCGTCGAGGGGAAGGAAGACGTCCACGCGGGAGCCGAACCGGATCAGGCCCATGCGTTCCGCCTGCTGCGCGGCGTCGCCCACCTTGCTATAGGTCACGATACGTCGGGCAATCAATCCCGCGATCTGCCGCACCATGACGCGGCCACTCGGCGTGTCGAGACCAACGGACATCTGTTCGTTCTCCAGGCTGGACTTCTCGACGGCGGCATTCAGGAACTTGCCGGGATTGTACTGCACGTAGCGCACGACGCCGCTGACGGGATACCGGTTCACATGCACGTTGAAGACGTTCATGAAGATGGAGATGCGCCGCGTGCGGCCGCCGATGAACGCCGGCTCCTCTACGTCGCTGATGAGCACCACCTTGCCATCGGCCGGCGCGATCACGAGCCGTTCGCCGCGCGCGCCCAGGCGGTCCGGATCGCGAAAGAAGTACGCGACCCACAGAGCAATGAGGGTGAGGAGGAACGCAAGCACCCACAGCGGCCATGACCGGCGATTGAGCGCGAGCGCATAGGTGCCCGCGGCGATCAGCGCGGCGATGACGATGAAGACGATTCCTTCTCGGGCGAAGCTCACTGAGTGGGGGTCAAAGGTCCGTGAGATCGAGCGCCGTGCCGGTCAGCCGGAGAAATGCATCGCGGTATCGCTCGCTCGTTGCGGCGATCACGGCATCCGGCAGTGGCGGGGGCGGTGCGTCGCCGTTCCAGCGACCCGCGCGCCGTTCGGCGTCCAGGTAGTCGCGCAGCGGCTGCTTGTCGAAGCTCGGTTGTGGGCCGCCAGGCGCATAGCGGTCCGCCGGCCAGAAGCGTGAACTGTCGGGGGTGAGCACCTCGTCGATCAGTCGAATGGCGCCCTCGCGGTCGCGACCGAATTCGAACTTCGTATCGGCGATGATGACGCCGCGCGCCGCCGCCAGGTCGCGGCCGCGGTCGTAGACAAGGCGGCTCAAACGCTCCAACGCGGCCGCCGGCTCCGCGCCGAGCGTCTCGCGCACGACACGGATGGGAATGTTCTCGTCATGGCCGGTCTCGGCCTTGGTCGCCGGAGAGAACACGGGAGGATCGAAGCGTTCGCTCTCCCGCAGTCCCGCGGGCAGCGCATCGCCGGCGAGTGTGCCGTGCGCTCGATATTCCTTCCACGCCGAGCCGCTCAGGTAGCCGCGCATCACGCACTCCACGGGGAACACGTCCGTGCGCCGGCAGAGCATGGCACGACCGGCCAATGCGCCGTGGTACGGGGCCAGCGACGGCACGGCGCGGATGATCGCCGCCGCGTCGGACGCCAGCATGTGATGCGGAACAAGATCCTCAAACTGGCGGAGCCAGAACGCCGTCATCTGCGTGAGCACGGCGCCCTTGTACGGCACCGGTTCGTCCATGACCACGTCGAAGGCGCTGACGCGGTCGCTCGCTACCAGCAGCAGCCGGTCGGCATCCACCTCGTAGACTTCGCGCACTTTACCGCTGCGCAGCAGCGTCAGGGGAAGCGCGGCGACGTCGCTGGCCATCATCATACCCGCACTTCCTCCAGCAGCGGAGCCTCGTCCAGGTCGTGCCCGAGCAGCGGCGAGATGACCTCCTCGAGAAATTCGTCCACCTGCTCCGGCGCGCGGCCCACGAAGCGCTTCGGGTCCATCGCGCGCTCCAGTTCGTCGCGAGAAATCTCGAACGTTTCGTCCGCGGCGATGCGGTCCAGCAGGTCGTTGTGCGACGCGCCGTCCTTCAGTGCGCGCGCGGACGCGATGCTGTACCCGCGTATCTTCTCATGCGCCTCCTGACGGTTCCCGCCTGCTCGCACGGCACGGACAATGAGCTCCTCGGTGGCCATGAAGGGCAGCTCGTCCATGAGGCGGCGCCGTATGCGCGCCGGATGCACTTCCAACCCCGAGGCCACGTTCTCCATCAGGCCCAGGATGGCATCCGTCGCCAGGAACGATTCCGGAACGACCAGCCGGCGATTGGCGCTGTCGTCCAGCGTGCGCTCGAAAAATTGCACCGAGTGCGTCTGGTTCGCGTTCGGTTCCAGCGACCCGACAAACCGCGCCAGGGAGGCGATGCGCTCCGACCGCATCGGGTTGCGCTTGTACGCCATAGCGGAGGACCCGATCTGATGCTGCTCGAACGGTTCCTCGATTTCGCCGAACGCCTGCAGCATCCGGATGTCGGCGCTGAACTTCGCGGCGCTCGCCGCCACGCCGCTCACCGCGCTCAGCACCTGCGCATCGAGCTTGCGGGAATACGTCTGCCCGCTCACGGGAATGGAATGCGCGAATCCGATCGAGGCGCTGACGAGTCGGTCCAGTTCGCGCACCTTGCCGTGGTCGCCCTCGAACAGCTCCAGAAAGCTCGCCTGCGTGCCGGTGGTGCCCTTCACGCCGCGGCACGGAAGCGTCGCGACGCGATGATCGATGTCCGCGAGGTCGAGCACCAGATCCTGCATCCAGAGAGTCGCGCGCTTGCCCACCGTGGTGGGCTGCGCGGGCTGGAGGTGCGTGTACCCGAGCGTGGGTTCAGACCGCCAATCGCGCGCGAAGACGGCGAGGGCGCGGAGCACTCGCCGGACCTTGCCGCGGAGCAGCAGGAGGCCGCGCCGCATCAGAATCAGATCCGTATTGTCGGTGACGAACGCGCTCGTGGCGCCGAGATGAATGAACGGGTGCGCCAGTGGTGCGACGTCGCCGAAGGCGTGCACGTGTGCCATGACGTCGTGCCGGAACCGATGCTCATACTCCGACACGGCGGCGAAATCGATGTCGTCCAGGTGCGCCCGCATCTGCGCGAGCGCCTCATCGGGGATGGCGACCCCAAGCCGCTGTTCGGCCTCGGCCAACGCAAGCCACAGTCGTCGCCAGAGACCATACCGCTCTTGTGGCGACCACAACTGCAGCATGGCACGAGAGGCGTAGCGCTCGGAAAGTGGAGACGAATATCGGTCGTGCGCCGTCATCGAATTACGAAATCAGTGAAGAAGCCCTGACCGTCCCGTTCACAATAAATGCGGACGAGTCCA
The DNA here is from genome assembly GCA_025362035.1 of Gemmatimonadaceae bacterium. GTDB lineage: Bacteria > Gemmatimonadota > Gemmatimonadetes > Gemmatimonadales > Gemmatimonadaceae > AG11. Next base: position 35,397 of record JANYIN010000145.1, read on the forward strand.
CGTCCCGCATAGTAATCGAGCGCGCGCGATGCGTCCTCTGCCGACGTGATCGGCGTCCGGTTGATCTGCAGGATGACGTCGCCGGCCTGAATGTTCAGCTCCGGCGAGATGCGGTCGGTGGCGCGGTACACCAGCGCGCCGTGCTCCGACCGAATGCCCCGTTCGGCGCGAATGGCCGGTGTGAGAGTCACCAGCTCCAGATCCCGGAGGACCTGGACCTTCTGCGCACTCACCTCGGGCAGGTCCGCGATGGCGACCGTGAGGGGCAGGGTCGCCGCGCCCCGCCGCAGCACGAGCGGCACGTCGTCACCCACACGGAGGTCCAGGAGCGCCGCCTCCCAATCGAAGCGGTTGTGGATGATCCGCGCATTTGATCGAACGATCACGTCGCCCACCTGGATGCCGCTTCGCTCGGCCGGCGACCCGGGCGTCACCGCCGCCACGCGTGCGCCGCGCGCGATGAGATCACGCGGATTGTCGGTTTTCGGCTGATCGAGCCGAACGCCGATCCATGGACGGCGCACGCGGCCGTGGGTGACCAGATCGTCCGCCACCCTCCGCGCCCGGTTGATGGGAATGGCGAATCCGATGCCGATGGACCCGCCGCTGGTGGAGTAGATGGAAGAGTTCACGCCGACGACCTCGCCGTCCGCGTTCACGAGCGGTCCACCCGAATTGCCCGGATTGATGGACGCGTCCGTCTGGATCATATCGAAGTACGCCGATGCGCCCTCGCCGCGGGCCACGAGATTGCGCCCCACGCCGCTGATCACGCCGGCGGTGACGCTGGGCTCCGAGTTGCCCAGCATGAAGCCGTACGGATTGCCGATCGCGATGGCCCACTCGCCCACGAGGAGATGGTCGGAATCGCCCAGCGGCGCCACAGGAAGATTCGTGGCTGACACCTTCAGCACGGCCAGGTCGTTGGTTTCATCGGTGCCGATCTGCTTTGCCGGATACGTGGTGCCGTCGCGGAGCATCACGGAGATGGTCGTGGCGCCGGCTACCACGTGCGCGTTGGTGACGATGAGACCGTCGCCGCGAATGATGAACCCCGTGCCAAGGCCTGCAGAGGTTTGCGTACCCGACCGCGCGCCGCCGAAGAAGGATTCGAAGGGATCGACCTGGACGCGCTGCACCACTTCCGTCTGCACGGTGACCACGGACGGCGCGACGCGGGCGACCGCCTCGGTGAGCGCTGTTCGTCTCGATGCGGCGACGGTCACCCCCCGCGGCGCGGCGGGGGGATGCGTGACCTGCGCCGACGAGTCGCGCGGCGTGCCGGAGCAGGCGAGCAGCCCGGACACCAACAGGGCGAGTACACTGGTGCGCATCAGACAGTGGGCCATGATCGGCGAAGATGCGCGACGTCGCCCAGGAACTGATCGACGCCGCGGTCAGTGAGAGGATGAACCAGCAGGGATCGGCAGCGGTCAATCGCCAATGCCGCGATGTCGGCGCCGGCAACGCCGCACGCGCCGAACTGCGATGGGGACTGCGGGTTGGCGGCGAGGACGTCGCACTCGGCATCGCATGCGTCGAACGCCGCGCGAATCTCACGAATGACGCCGACGCCATCCTGGCCGCACGCGTCCAGCTGATCGACGAACACGACCACCGCGCTCGCTCCGGCGCGAACGGCCAGTAAGGCCTGCGCCGGATTGAACACGAGGGTGCTGGCGACCCGGATGCCCTCGGCGTGCAGGCGGCGCATCGCGCCCAGCGTGTCCTCGACCAGCGGCAGCTGCACGACGATCTGGTCGGATATCTTGGCGAGTTCGCGTCCGTCGCGGTAGGAGCCGGCCGCGTCCACCGATTGCGTGCACGCGAAGATCGGCCGTTGTACCAGCCGGCAGAGTTCCGCGAGGTGTGCCCTTGCGTCCCCGTCCGACGCATCAGCCAGGAGCCGAGGCGACGTGAGCACGCCGTCGAGCATCCCGTGCGCGGCGCCCCACGCCACGTCGTCCGCGTTGGCCGTTGCCAGAAAAATCTTCATATGGCGTGCAGATAGAGTTCATCCGGATAGCGCACGCGGTCCAGAAACAGAGCGTGAGCCGGTGCGGGCACAGAGACATCGTCGTTGGTGTCGGCATGGAGCAGGACGGTGACGTCGTCGAGTGCACGGCGACCAATCGCGACATCCATCACTGTGCCGACCAGAAAGCGTACCATGTGGTGCAAGAAGCGATTTCCCTCGATCTCGAAGACCAGGCCGCCGTTCCGTTCGCGCCAGGCAGCGTCGAGGATGCGGCACTGATGATTGTCGTGCGACGGTGCGGTGCCGCGAACCGCGAAGGCCCGAAAGCAGTGTTCGCCTCGAATGAGTGCGGTCGCCGCATCCAGCGCCGCACGGTCGATGTTCTGCGCGGGCGCCCACTCGGTTCCTCGGCGAAACGGCGAGTTCGCATCTTCGTCGGTCCCCACGTAATAGCTGTACCGGCGCGACGTCGCGCTGTATCTGGCGTGAAACTCTTCTCGCATATCATGAGCCGATGCGACCCAGATGTCAGGCGGCAGGACGGCATTGAGCGCGCGGCGCAACGCCTGGGAAGTCCAGCGCTCCGGAACGCGTACGCCAACCGCCTGGCCGCGCGCATGGACCCCCGCGTCGGTGCGTCCCGACCCCAGCGCCGTCACCGGCGCGGCACAGAGCCGCGCGAGCGCGCGCTCCAAGTCGCCCTGTACGGTGCGCCTGTCGGGCTGCCGCTGCCATCCGCTGAATCCCGTGCCATCGTAGTGCAACACGAGCTGTAGCGTGCGTGTCGGCATCGCATGAAAAACTACCCGCACCACAGGGAGTGTCAAGCAATTCGACGGGCACGTTCGACATGCAATTGACATGGGCGGAGCGCGCCCGACACCTTTCCGCTCCGCCGCGTCCCGCGGACGGAGCCCTTCTCCCCGCCGGATGCCTCCTCGCACGCTCGCCGCGCTCGCCCACGCCCTCAGCGTGGCGCCCGATCTGGATGCGGCCCTCCTCGCCCTGGCGGACGCCGCGGCCGAGGTCGATCGCTTCGCCCAGATCGCGCTCGTCCGCTTCGACGCGAAACGCGGGATGCTGGTGGACCGTTTGGTGCCCAGCGGCGATGGCGTCACTAGGCAACCGCTGGAAACGACGTTCGACCACTTGCCCACCCGCGAACGCATCGCCGTCGCCGCGGGCAGCGGGTTCGTGGACTTCGGTGACCACTCGGACGAGTACGCACCGCTGTTCGCGCTCGACAAGCTGCCGGACGTGGGCTGGCTCTCGCTGCGAGGCATCCGCTTCGATGGACAGCTCACCGCGATCATCGTGCTGTATGAGGCGCGGAAGTTCTTCGGTGCGCGATCATCCGAGCGCATCCTGCCCGCGGTCGCGCTGTTCGACCTGGCATTCGTTCGGTTCGCCGAGCACGAGGCGCGTCAGGAAGCGGTCGTGACGCTGGAAGACGTGACCCAGCGCGTGCATGCCGAGTACGAAAAGAAGCTCGCGATGCTGGAACTCCAACTGTTCCGCGCGGCGGACGCGCAGCCGGGCGCGGATCCGGAGCGCATCGTCGCGCTGGAACGCGAACTGGCGCGAGCGGTGGAGGAGACGCGCCGAGCGACCAAACGCGCGGACGCCGTCGAGGCAACGGTGGGTGCGGCCGTAGAGCAACTCGAAAAGGCGCACATCGAGCTGCACCGACGCAGCGAGGCGCTGCGCCAGAAGACCAGGACCATGTACCTGATCGATCGCGTCCTCACGCTGGACGCGACCACACGGGACCCCAGCGAGATGGTGAACGCCCTGCTCACGCTGGTGGGCGACGACATGGGGGCGCAACGCTGCTCGCTGCTCTTGCACTTGCCGGACGAACACACGTTGTATCTGGCGGCGTCGCGAGGGCTGGTTCCGAACGTGCCCACCGGATACCGCATCCAGTTCGGATCGGGAGTGGCCGGCAAAGTTGCTGCCACTCGGGAGCCGCTGCTCGTGTCCGACGTGAGCGAAGCGAAGAGTCATCCCCTCCTGCACGACGAGTTCTTCACGACGGGCTCGTTCATCAGCTTTCCGCTCGTGTACCACGACGCGCTGGTGGGCGTCGTCAATCTCAGCAATCGCACTATGCACGGAATTTTCGTGGAGGAAGACATAGAACGGGTGCGGGGGCTCGGGCTCGTGATGGCACTGGTCGCGACTCAGGCGCGACTCGCGGACCGGCTGCTGGAGTCGCTCGATGTCGGCTAGCGCCGCGCCGCCCGTTCAGCATGCCATCCGACTGCTGGCCATGGGCAGCTCGCTGAGCGAACCTGAATCCCGCGCGGCATTTGGTGCGGTGATGCAAGGGGAGGCGACCCCGGCCCAGGTGTCGGCACTCCTGATGGGACTGCGGGTGAAGGGCGAAACGGCGGACGAAGTGGCGGGCGCCGCCGACGCGCTTCGGGGCGCAATGGTGCGCCTGCCGGCCACCGACCCGTCAGACCTGGTTGACACATGCGGCACCGGCGGCGGCTCGGTGGCCACGTTCAACATTTCCACCGCGGCGGCGCTACTGGCGTCCGGCCTGGGCGTCCGGATCGCCAAGCACGGCAACCGATCGTTCACCACCCAATGCGGTAGCGCCGACGTGCTCGAAGCGCTCGGCGTGCCTATCGAAGTGAGTGTTCAGGTCATGGAGCATGCGCTTCGAGACGCGGGCATCGTGTTCATGTTCGCGCCGCTCATGCATCCCGCCATGCGGCACGTCGGCCCGGTGCGGCGGGAGTTGGGGATTCCCACCGTGATGAACATCGTGGGCCCGTTGGCGAACCCGGCGGGGGCCGGGCGGCAGGTGGTGGGGGTGGGCGACGCGAAGCGCGTTCCATTGATCGCCGGCGCCCTCCGAGCCTTGGGAACCGTTCACGCCCTGGTGGTGCACGGCGAGCCGGGTATGGATGAGATCTCGCCGCTCGGTCCCACGCACGTAATCGAGATCGTGGACGGTGCGCAACGCGAGTGGACGATCGAGCCCGCGCGCTATGCGTTTCCAGGCGGATCCGCGGCGGAACTCAAAGGCGGCACGCCCGCGGAAAACGCGTCAGCCGTGATCGCGGTGCTGGCCGGCTCCGCCGCTCCGACCGCGACCGCCGCGGTGATACTCAACGCGGCGGCCGCGCTCTACGTGGCCCGCGGTGGACCGTCGGATTTCGGTGAGGCAATTGAAGCCGCTCGCACCGGACTAAACACTGGCGCGGGCCTCCGCGCCCTGGAAAAGTTGCGAGCGGCGCACACGGCCTCATAGCGGTTGGCTGTTAGTAGCGCCGCATAACACCGACGACGATTCCCTGAATGGTGATGTCGTTCTCGTGCACGTACAACGGCGCCATCGCCTCGTTGGCCGGCTGCAGGCGGATCCGTCCGTCCTTTTCCCGGTAGAATTTCTTGACGGTGGCCGAGTTGCCGTGGAGGAGGGCGATCACCATCTCGCCGTTGTCCGCCCGCTGCCGCTCGTTCACGACGACGAAATCCCCGTCGCGGATCTGCTCCTCGATCATGGAGTTTCCGCGGACGCGAAGGACGTAGTGGTTGCCGCCCCGCTGGATGAAGGAATCCGGCACGGCGATGGATTCCTGATGCGCGATGGCCTCGATGGGAACACCGGCCGCGACCGCGCCGAGCAGGGGCAGCTCGATAGCTTTGGGGAACAGCTCGCTCGGCAGGATTTCAATGGCGCGGCTCTCGTTGTACGACCGCTTGATGAACCCCTTTCGCTCCAGATTGCTGAGGTGTTCGTGCACCGTGGCGAGCGAACTGTAGCTGAAGTTCTCCGCGATCTCCTCGAAGCTGGGCGCGTAGCCGTTTTGCTCCGAGTAGATCGTCAGATAGTTTAGAATCTCGCGTTGGCGCTTGGTGAGCGGCATGGCGGCTCCTGCGGGTGAATGGCACCAGCGTGAAAGCGGGCAGCAGTTCGGCTGCCCGAACAACTCCCGAATAGAGTAGCCGAATAAGCCCCGAAGTGCAAGCATCTCGCTGGAGCCCCGCGACGGGGACGTTGGGGGCGATCACCGCTGAGGCCGAAGGGCGCGCTGCCGCCCTTCAATCTCGTCGGCTCGAATTGGAGCGGCTGTCCCACGCGGCCCCGCCAGGCCCGTCCCTGCGCGCTGCTCTGAGCGGCCACACCGTCTCGGTCATCGCCGAGGTGAAGCGTCGGTCTCCATCCAAGGGCGTCATCGCCGAAACGCTCGACGCCGTCGCCCAGGCAACGGCGTATGCCGCCGGTGGCGCGGCCGCGGTGAGCGTGCTGACCGAGCCGGCGCATTTCGGCGGCTCGGTGGACGACTTGATCGCTGTTCATGGCCTCGTAGCACTGCCGACGCTCAAGAAGGACTTCCACGTTTCGGACCTTCAGCTCTTGGAAGCCCGGGCGCTGGGCGCCTCCGCCGCGCTGCTCATCGCGCGCGCCATCGATCCGGACCAGCTCATTCACTTGATGCGCGTGGGCCGCGAACTGGATCTCGAGTTGTTGGTGGAAGTGCGCGACGAGGACGAACTGGAGCGGGCGCTTGCAGCGGGTGCGACGATGATCGGCGTGAACAATCGCAATCTGGAAACGCTGGAAATCGATCCGGCGACGTGCGACCGTGTGATTCCGCTCATTCCTTCGCACGTGATCGCCGTGGCGGAGAGTGGCGTGCGCACGCGCGACGACGTGGAACGGTACGCCGCCATTGGAGCGGACGCGGTGCTCGTTGGCTCCAGCCTGTCAGCGTCCGCGGACCCGGTCGCCGCTACGCGCGCCATTGCTGGCGTGGCACGGAGGAACCGTGGCCGTTGAAGTGAAGATCTGCGGGCTCACCCGCTCGGGCGACGCGGAATTTGCGGATGCCGCTGGCGCGTCGTACCTCGGCGTGATCTTCGCGGGCGGCCCCCGCCAGCGGGCGCCCGAAGCGGCGCGCGCGACGCTGGCCGGACGACGCGCCCGCAAGGTGGGCGTGTTCGGGGCACAGCGCGAGGACGAGATCGCGTCGATTGCTCAACTGGTGGGGCTGGATGTCGTGCAGCTGCACGGGGACTGTGACGTGGCACGCGTCACCGCGGTTCGTGCTGCCACCGGACTGGAAATCTGGAGCGTGGTTCGCACCAGCAGTGGAATCCTGCCCGACGGCACTGAGGAACTTGCGGATGCATCCGACGCGTTGCTCATCGACGCGCTCTCGCCGGATGGTCTGGGCGGAAGCGGCATCGTCGTGCCGTGGCTGCAGTTGGGCGAGTCGCTCGATGCGATGTCGAAGGGGCATCGCATCATCCTGGCCGGAGGGCTGACGTCCGACAATGTGGCAGAGGCAATCGACTACGTTTCTCCGATGGTTGTAGACGTTTCGTCCGGGGTGGAATCGGCCCCGGGCATCAAGGATCAACAGCGCATCCGGGCATTCATGGCTGCGGTGCGCGCACGTGGAGCGGGACAATGAGTGTGTCGGTGCATCCGTCGGATCGTTTTGGCGTCTTTGGCGGCAAGTACGTGCCCGAAACGCTCATTCCCGCCCTCGACGAGCTCGAGTCGGCCTACGCCGCGGCGCAGAACGACCCGTCGTTTCGCGCCGAGCTGTCGGAGATGTTGTCCACCTACGTGGGACGTCCGTCGCCGTTGAGCGAAGCACCGCGGTTCTCCGAGCGTATCGGCGCGCGCGTACTGCTCAAGCGGGAGGACCTCAACCACACCGGGGCCCACAAGATCAACAACACCGTGGGCCAGGTGCTGCTCGCTCGACGGATGGGGAAGCCGCGCATCATCGCCGAAACCGGCGCGGGCCAGCACGGTGTCGCCACGGCAACCGTCTGCGCCCGCTACGGCCTGGAGTGCGTCGTCTACATGGGCGAGGAAGACATGCGGCGCCAGTCGCTGAACGTTTTCCGCATGCGGCTGATGGGCGCGACCGTGGTGCCGGTGCTGAGCGGTACCCGGACGCTCAAGGATGCCACGAGCGAAGCCATTCGGGACTGGGTCACCAATGTGAACGACACGCACTACATCATCGGTTCCGTGGTCGGGCCGGCGCCGTATCCGCGCATGGTGCGGGATTTCCAATCGATCATCGGCGTCGAGGCGCGCGCGCAGGTACTCGAGCGCGTGGGCAGGTTGCCGTCGAGCGTCGTCGCGTGCGTGGGAGGCGGGTCGAACGCGATGGGCATCTTCCATCCGTTCATTCCCGATGTCGAGGTCGAGCTCGTGGGCGTCGAAGCCGCCGGCGAGGGACTCGATACCGAACGCCACAGCGCGTCACTGACGAAAGGAACGCCGGGCGTGCTGCATGGTGCGCTCAGCTACCTGCTGCAGGACGAGTCGGGCCAGGTGCATCCCGCGCACTCGGTGTCCGCCGGCCTCGACTATCCCGGTGTAGGACCGGAGCATTCGTTTCTGAAAGATGCCGGTCGCGCCACCTACGTCTCTGTACAGGACGACGAAGCGATGGAGGGCTTTCGGATGCTCAGCCGTCTTGAAGGCATCATCCCCGCGTTGGAATCGGCGCACGCCGTGGCGTGGATGTCGCATGAGTGCGCGCGGTGGACGGCCGACGATATTGTCCTGCTGTGCGTAAGCGGGCGGGGAGACAAGGACGTGGCGCAGGTGATGGAATTGGGTATCTTGGACGTGTGATCACCCCGCCGCGCCAAAGTACGATGAACGAGTCGGAGCGTGCAGCGGCGCCCATGCAACGCGAGCGCGTCGAGGAGTTGCTCCGACTGTTCGGCAAGGCGGCGCGTGCGCACCAGCTGTATCTGCCGAACAACCCGGTCTACAAGTCGGCCCACGACGCGCTGCGGGCGGGATTCGTTCCCGTCTGGGAAGCAACCGACGAACTGCCGCTGACCTTCACGGAGTCCGAAGTGAAGTGGGAGGACGCGGTGGTCCTCGAGGAGCAGGCGAGAGGCAGCGATAGTCTCCCATGGCTCTTCTTCAAGGACGGCGTACGTGAGTTGCGCCTGCTGCCGGGCTTCGAACAAGAGGAACTGGACAAGCTGCTGGGCATCCTGCAGCGCGTGCGGAAGGCCTCGCCGGACGAAGACGATCTTCTGACGATGCTGTGGCAGGGAGACTTCGTCTTCCTCCGGTATCGGTACGTGGACCTGTCCATCGAGCCCTCAGTACCGTTGGCTGACGGCGGGGAGGCGCTGGCCTCGTCCGACGAAGAGCGACGCGCGATGATCGACAAGTCCGTGGCCGGCGACACTGCCACTGGCAGTGGTACGGAGTCCGATCACGACGACACGGAGCCGAGGCCGTCAGGGGTCGTCAGCATGGCCGACTTCGACGGTACGCTCTATTTCCTCGACGAGCGCGAGATCGAGTATCTGCAGTCCGAAGTGCGGCGCGAATACGAGACGGACCTTCGGAAGAACGTGATCAGCGTGCTGCTGGACATCTTCGAGCAGCAGACGTCACCGGACGTCCGCAACGAGGTCGCGGAGGTACTCGTCAGCCTGATGCTGCACATGCTCTCTGCCGGGCAGTTTGCCAACGTCGCGTTTATGGTGCGCGAATCGCTGATCGCCGTTCGGCGCGCCACGGATTTGCAAACCGAGCAGCGCGACCGTCTCGCGCTTCTTCCGCAGCGGCTGAGCACTCCCGAGGCGCTCGCGCAGTTGCTGGAGTCGTTGGACGAGGCGCACGACCTACCGGCTATGGGCGACGTACTCGAACTGTTCGAGCAGTTGCGCGGACCGGCGCTTGGCACGGTGCTCGACTGGATGGGTCGGCTGCAGAACGCGCGCCTCCGTCCGATGCTGGAACAAGCCGCGTCGCGACTCGCGTCGCAGAACACGGGGGAACTCGTCAAGCTGATTTCATCGCCGACGCGACACGTCGCGCTCGAAGCCATCCGGCGGGCGGGCGCGCTGCAGACTCCTGCCGCAGTGTCGCCGTTGTCAAAGGTGCTGGTGGACGGGGCTCCTGAGCTGCGCCTGGCCGCCGTGCAGTCACTCAGCGAGATCGGGTCGCCAAGCGCCCTGCAAGGGCTGGAGCGCGCCATCGAGGATCCCGACCGCGAGGTTCGCATCGCTGCCATCCGCGTACTGCAAACGCGCGCCTATCGTCCCGCGCTGGCGCGGCTCGACAGCATCGTGAAGAGCAAAGCGATACGGGACGCTGACCTCACTGAGAAGATGGCGGTGTTCGAAGCATTCGGCTCGTTGTGCGGCGAGGGGGGCGTCTCGGGGCTGGCGGCCACCCTGAATGGCAAGTCGATGTTCGGACGCCGCGACGACGCGGAGATTCGCGCCTGCGCGGCCGTGGCGCTCGGACGCATTCATACGGCGAGCGCCATCGACGCCCTTCGCAAGGCGTCGAGCGAAAAAGACGTGATCGTCCGCAACGCGGTGAATCGCGCGTTGCGGGGGAGCACGGCATGATGCCATCCGGATCTGACGCCCCGTCGCCAAGCCGGTCGCCGCGCCCCACGCCAGGCTCCGTGCACGGTGTGGAGATCGGCGGTGACGCCTTCATCCGGCGATCCGGCAAATCGCTCATCCTGGCGCTCTACGCCGCGCTCCGCGCCATTCGCATGTATCCGCTGGAGAACGCCGCCGTCCAGAATGCCGCTGAGGAGCTCACGTCGCTCACGGACGAATTCCTGAAGCACGAGCACGAGCTGGAGATGCGCGTGTCGGGGGAGTTCGTCTTCGTCAACCTGGTCCGCCTCCGGCTCGACCTCGACAACTACGCCAGCTTCAGCCACCTGCTTTCGGTCTTTCGCGCCTCGGGCGTCGGCTCGCTGCACCTGCACGCCACGCCGACGTTGCGCGACTGGCAGCGCTTCCTGTCACTGCTCCTGGCGCCGTCCAGCGAACCTCCGGCTGTCCGGCTCGAGCAGCTCGAGGCCAAACTCGCCCAGCAGGGATTGGCGGTCTTCGAGATCGGCGAGCCAATGGCGCAGGCGCCCGATGAGCAGTCGCGCCAAGCCTCCAAGGAGGTCGCGAAGAAGACGTATGCGCAGTCGGTGGCTGTCACCAGGGACCTCATGACGTCGGTGCGCCTTGGACGGAGCCCGAACATCAAGAAGATCAAGCGCATCGTGCAGGGCATCGTCGATCAGATCCTCAACGAAGAAGCGTCGCTGATCGGCTTGACCACGATCCGCGACTACGACGAATACACGTTCACCCACAGCGTCAACGTCTGCATCTTCGCCGTCGCGCTCGGCAAGCGGCTGGGCCTGGGCAAGATTCAGCTCTACGATCTGGGCATGGCGGCCCTCTTTCACGACATTGGCAAGTCGCGAGTCCCGTCGGCCATCATCAACAAGTCCGATGGGCTCACGGACGACGAGTGGCGACTGATCGCCGCGCACCCGTGGCTGGGCGCCCTCGCGCTGTTCCAGCTCCGTGGCCAACAGGAGCTGCCGTATCGGGCGATGATCGTGGCGCACGAACACCACATGAAGATCGACCTGACGGGTTACCCGCGTCCGATTCGTGAGCGCTCCCTGAGTATGTTCAGCAAGATCGTGGCGGTGGCGGATGGCTTCGATGCGGCCACGTCGCGCCGCACCTACCAGACGACGCCGCTCACGCCCGCGCAGGTGATGGCCGAGATGCGCGACAATCCGCGGCGGGGCATGGATCCCGTGGTGGTGAAGGCGTTCATCAACCTCACCGGCATTTACCCTGTCGGCACGCTCGTCATCCTCGATACCTTCGAACTCGGCATCGTGCACGCGGCGAATCCGGTTCCGGAAATGCTGTCCCGGCCGGTCATCCGCATCATCAGCGACCAACAGGGAAATCTCATGCATCCCGGCACGCTCGTCGATCTGGCGGAGCAGGGCGAGGATGCCGTGTTCCGGCGCACGATCATCAAGACGGAAAATCCCGAGCGGTATGGCATCAGGGTTGGCGACTATTTCATCTAACGCAATCGAGCGACGGTTCGTCGACCTCCGCGCCGTGTCCCGCAAGGCGTTCGTTCCGTACGTCACGGCAGGCCATCCGGACCGTTCGCGCAGCGTCGCCCTGTTGCAGGGGCTGGAGGCCGCGGGTGCGGACATCGTCGAAGTGGGCGTGCCGTTCTCCGACCCACTGGCCGACGGCGCCGTGATCCAGGCAAGCTCGCAGACGGCGCTCGATCAGGGAATCCGCTTCGATCAGGTACTGGAAATCATCTCCGAGGCGAAGCTGTCCATTCCCGTGGTCCTTTTCAGTTACCTGAACCCGCTCCTTCGCGGCGGAGACGACGCGCTGAAACGCGCCGCGGAGGCGGGAGCGCACGGCGTGCTTGTCACCGACCTGCCGCTCGGCGCCGATCCGCAGCTTGAAACGTGGTTCGCCGAGAGTCCTCTCGATTTCATCCGGCTCGTCGCTCCCACCACGCCCTCCGACCGCATGCGCCAGATCGCGCAGACCGGCAGCGGATTCGTGTACCTCATCAGCCGTCTTGGCGTCACGGGCGAACAGGCATCGTTGTCCGCCGAGTTGCCGACCACCGCCGCTCGGCTCCGCGCGGCGACCTCGCTGCCGCTCTGCATCGGCTTTGGCATCGCGACGCCCGATCAGGCGCGCGCGGCGGCGGCGCTCGGCGACGGCGTGGTGGTCGGTAGTGCAATCGTGCGCGCGGCCGCGGAGAGCGTCGAGAGCGCGGTGGCGCTCGCGGTCGCGCTCCGTCGCGGCATTGACGGCGCCTGACATGCGCACCTTCCTCACGGCGTATGCCCGTGCCGTCGGGACGCTGGGGCTCGGACTACTGGTGGCGTTGCTGGCGCTCGACCACCGCTGGAATCGCCAGCCGGTCGCGCTGGCCGTGCTGTTTGCCACCGTGGTGCTGGCGCGCACGCAGCAGATTCCACTCACCAAGTACGGCGCGCTCAACATGTTGGCGCTGCCTGTGCTCTCGGGGGCCCTGTTGGCCGGCGCGCCGGCCAGCGCGCTCGCACTCTGGATGGGCGTCTTCCTCGCCGATGCCACCGTGTTGCAGAAGGGGCTGCAGATCGCGCTGATCAATGCGGGTCGGGAAGTGGCCGCGCTGGTGGCGTCCATGGGCGTGTACGCGTGGGCGGTGATCACCACCGGCGCCGAAACGGGACGCCTCAACGCGGAGTCGCTGCCGGCCCTCGCGCTGCTGGTGTTTACCTACTTCCTCGCCAGCAGACTGCTCCTGTATTTCACGCTCCTGCTCCGTGACAAGCTGTTCGACGAGGAGAAGTCGCTGATCCTCCGCTATGAGGTCATCGGGTTCGGAGCCGGCAGCATCGGCGTGGCCATCGTACTGCTCGCGTTCGGAAATCTGAGCCCGGTCGGCTGGGTCATCGTGGGCATCGTGCTGGGCGGGTCCGGCCTACTGGTCAAGCGCATCCTCGAAGAGTCCGTCGCGGCCGAAGAACTCAACAAGATTCTCGCGATGGAGCACATCGTCTCGTCCGATGTGGCCATCGGAGACGCGTTTCGCAGGATCGAGCAGGTCGCCCATCGGCTGGTGGACTGGCAGGCGTTCCGGATCGGCCGCCTGGAAAACGGCGAACTGCTTCATGTGTGGCGAGGCACGGAAGGGTATCTCAGCCCGCCGCAGGCGCCGGATGCAAGTCTCGCCGCGCTCCGTGCCGAGAGTCTGCGTACCAGTGAGGTGATCAAGGTGCCCGACGTGCTGCGGGACGAACGCGTGCTGCCCGGACGCTCGTCCGCGCGCAGCCTGCTCGTCATTCCGCTGCGCTTCGGTGACCGGACCGTTGGCTTGCTCGAACTGGAACACCACAAGCCGGACGCATACAGCGACAAGGAAATCGCGCTGGTGCGACGCTTCGCCAATCAATTGGCGACCACGCTGCACATCTACGACCTGAGACGCCCGCTGCTGGAAGCTATGACGCGCGTGAGCAGCCAACTGGAAACGCTCACTGCGTCAGCGCGAGCACTTCGGGCTGGTGGTGAGTCGGTGGCGAGGACCATCGGAGAAATCAGCCGCGGCATCTCGGAAGAGGGCGAGCAGCTCGGGCGGTCCATCGAAGTGACGCAGGTGCTCCACGCCGCAACCCAGGACGTGGTGCGCGACGGCAGCGATGCGGCGGAGGCGAGCCAGCGCGCCACGGAAATCGCGAAGGAGCATCGTCACACAATTGCCACGGCGATCGAACGACTCGTCGGCGCGAAGGGATTTGTCGGCGAGAGCGGCGCGCAGATCGAGGGATTGGCGTCGAGCGTTCGGCGTATCACCGAGTTCATCGCGGTCATCCGCGAGCTCGCCGATCAAACCAACCTGCTGGCACTGAACGCGGCAATCGAGGCGGCGCGCGCCGGGAGCCAGGGAAAGGGCTTTGCCGTGGTGGCCGACGAAGTGCGAAAGCTGGCCGAACAGAGCGCCCGCGCGTCGGACGAGGCGGGCGAGATCGTCGGCGCCTTCGAGGAGCAGATGCGTCGGGTCGCGTTCCAGATGTCGCGTGGCGAGACGATCGTGCAGGACGTCGGCACGCTCTCGGAGCGGGCACGCAACGCCCTGGACCTCATCGTTGATGCCACCGCCAGCGCCGCGACCGGCGCGCAGCGTATCGCCATGACTTCGCGTGAGCAGGAGCTCGCCTTCTCGAAGCTCAGCGAGCGTGTCCGGCGAATTGCGCAGATCTCGGCGCGAAACCGCGACGGAGCGGAGCAGGTGACGACCAGCGCCAAGGAACAGGCGGCCGCGATGCGGGAGTTGGAGGGAGCGACGCAAGAGCTGCGAAACGTGGCGGCCTACCTCGGCGAGCTCACGCGTCGCATTACCAGCGCGGCCTGAATTGACCCGTGGCCCCACCGCGAATACGTTGCGCCACGTGCCCTCGGAATCGAATCCCCCGTTTACGGAAGTCGCGCTCGTCGGCATGCAGTTCCACGTGTGCGTGGGCGTCCTTCCGCACGAGCGGGAGCATGCACAGCCCCTGGAAGTCGATCTCGCCGTGCGACACTCCGCGGATCGCCACGGCGTGCTGGACTACCGGGCCCTGCACGCCGCCACCAAGGCCACGGTGGAGGGCGACGCCCTCATGTACCTCGAGCCTATCGCCGAGGCGTTGGCTCGCCGCGCACTCGAGATTGATGGTGTCACGTGGTGTCGCGTCGCAGTACGAAAGCCGCACGTCGCTCTGGGCGCCCCGCTGGCGTACGCGCAGGTTGTCGTCGAGCGGACGCGTGCGTGAGCTGGTTCTGGTGGCCCTCGGATCCAATCTCGGCGACCGCGCGGCGCACCTGAGCGCCGCGCACGCCGCCATGACACTGCTGCCGTCAGTCTCCATGGTCGCGGCGTCCTCCGTGGAGGAAACGGCTCCTCTGGGTGGCGCGGCGCAGGGCCCGTACTTGAATCAGATGGTCGCCATCAAGACGACGATGGCGCCCGACGAGCTGTTGCTCTGTCTCCAGGGTATCGAGCGGGGACTTGGCCGCGTGCGCAGTGCGCGCTGGGCGGCACGCATCATCGATCTCGATATCGTGCGCTTTGGCGCGCGAACGATCGACACGCCGAGCCTGGTGGTGCCGCACCCAGGACTGGCCGCTCGAGATTTCTGGCAGCGCGAAATCGCAGAATTGAACCGCGCACTGGATCGAACCCCGTGACCGGGCGGGTCGTCCTGCCCGAGTGGGCGCAGATCAGCGAGAAGCGGCGCGCCCACGTCGAACGCGTCACCACCCTGCTCGACGATTGGGCGGTCCGACTCGCATTGGACGGTCAGGAGGCTCGCGCCTGGCACGATGCCGGCCGCCTGCACGACGCATTGCGCGATGCGCCCGAGGATGTCCTTCGCGCGTTGGCAGGCGAGCCTGCCGGCTATACCGTCGACATGTTGCACGGGCCCGCCGCTGCCGAGCGACTGCGCCGCGATGGGGAATCCCGGCAGGATCTGCTCGACGCCATACGACACCATACGGTGGGATCCAGCCAGTGGGGGAGGCTTGGCCGGGCGCTATACATGGCCGATTACCTGGAGCCCGGCCGGAAGTTCTCGCGCGGCGATCGCGCATATCTGGCCGCGCAGGTGCCGCACGCGTTCGACGCCACCTTCAGACAGGTGGTGCGTGCGCGACTCGAGTGGTCGCTGCGCGAAGGCATGCGCCTTTATCAGACGACCGTCCAGCTCTGGAACGAGGTCCGATGAAGCGGGCTCTCCGCCTGCAGATGGCGGCGCTCGGCATCGTCATCCTTGCATCCGGCGCGTACGTCCTCGCATGGAGGCATCGGTCGGCACCGGCAACCGTGAGCGAATCCAAGAGCGGATTGCCGCGTGCACCAGCGGGCGTCCGCGTGCAGGTCCAGGTGCTCAACACCACGCGTACGCGCGGGCTCGCCCGCCGAGCTACGCGATTGCTACGCGACCGCGGTTTCGACGTGGTGGAGATGGGCACGGCCGGTCCGCTCCGGGACTCCACGCTCGTGCTCGACCGGTCCGGCCATCCGATGTGGGCTGCGACCATTGCTCAGATCCTCGGGCCCGCGGCACGGTCAGCGTCACGACCTGATACTTCACGCTACCTGGACATCACCGTTCTGCTCGGCAGCGCGTGGCGCGCGCCTGCCCAGCCGCTCGACCCGTAACTGGCCGCACGCCGCCGCGATGTCGATGCCGCGGCTCTTTCGCACCGCGACTTCGACGTCGCGATCTCGAAGCAGACGCGCGAAGCGCGAGATCTCGTTGCCCGACGTGGGCACGAAACCCTGTCCACCGCCCGGATGCAGGGGAATGAGATTCACAAACGCACGACATTCTCGCGCCAGCCTGGCAAGCTCGCGAGCCTGCTCGACACCATCGTTTACACCCCCGAGCATCACGTACTCGAACGTGACGCGGCGGTCGAACACCTTGGCGGCTTCGATCACCTCGGCGAGCGGGAATTTCGTGTTGATCGGCATCAACTGCTGGCGCAACTCGTCCGTCGGCGCATGAATGGAAATGGCGAGACGGAACTGCTCAGCACGTTGGCCCAGCGCAACGATGCCTGGCAATACGCCGACGGTGGAAATGGTGATGTGCCTGGCTCCAATGCCAAGCGCGCGCGGATCATTCAGCAGCGTCAGCGTCGGATCCACCGCCTTCCAGTTCATCATGGGCTCTCCCATTCCCATGAAGACGATGTTGGTGACATTCACCGGCGGGTCGAGCAGGCGCATCTCGCGGACCTGACCGGCAATCTCGTGGACTTCCAGATTCCGCGAGAACCCCATTGCGCCAGTGGCGCAGAAGGCGCACTTGAGTGCGCACCCGGCTTGCGACGAGATGCACAGCGTGACACGTCCGCCGTCGGGAATGGCTACCGTCTCGATAGCCTCTCCGTCGTGCAGGCGGAACAGGAACTTCTGCGTGCCATCCTTCGATTCCTGCCGTGCCGTCATTGCGAGCCGCGGCAGCGAAAAGCGGAGCTCGAGCTCGGCGCGCAACGGCGCCGGCAACTCCGTCATGTCATTGAACGACGCAGCCGGAAGGTGCCACAGGCGGCGGAGGATCTGCGCGACGCGATATGCAGGTTGCCCGAGCTCGGCCACCACGACGCCGAGTCGCGACTTCGCCTCGTCGGGGGTCAAGTTCAGCAGGTTCTCGTGTAGCACGGTCACTTGAAGGCCCTTGTCAACATGAACTGATACGACGGCTGCAACCCAGAGACTCCCTCTTCTCGCGCGACGCCCACGAGATAGTCGGCATAGCGCACGCCAAGTCCCAGGCGCAGACGCGTGCTGGTCGATCCGAAGGAGCTCTGTCGTGCTACTCCGCCTCGGATATCGAAGATCGACGTCCGAGAGGATGCATAGACGAAGCGCTCGTCGCCGCTCCCCTGGTCGGCCTGGTAAGAAACGCCGACGCGCACATCACTCCCCGCCACTGGAAGGTAGCCTTCCACCGCGCCGAGGACGCTGGCGCGCTCGATCCGGTGGCGGGGCGACATCAAGAAGCTCGAGAGTCCGGCACGAAGCGGCAGTCCGCCCGGCCGGTCCACCGTTCCGCCGACGTCCACTGATGTGACCGCGCCGCCAGCATCATCCACGGTGGCGCTCCGGCGGCGAAGCGCCAGTCCCAAGGTCGCGGGACCACGGTCCATCGCCACGATTCCGGACAGGATCAAGGACCGATATGGCACCGCGTCGCCGATGGAGTGCGGGTCCGTATCCGTTCGCAGGATGCCGCTGACGGCCGACTGCGCGACCGAGAGGCCGGCGGTAATCCCGCTGCGTACACGGCGAGCAAGCGTCCCCACCTGGGCGGCGACGCCCTGTTCGTTCGGAGAATCGAGTGCGGACACCGACAGGAGGAGTCTGTTCTCGGGACGCAGCGCGATCGTTGCGGGGTTCCAGAACCCGCCCCCGGCTGCGGTGGCCAGCGCGGGCGCCTCTGCCAGCGTTCCCAACGGGAATTGAAAGAGGTCGCGCCCGGGGACCTGCTGCGCCCGCAGCGGGCTCAGCGCTACAGTGGCCGCAATGGCGGCGAACGTCATGCGGCACATGAGGTTGAGCTTACCCGGGCGAGGGGCACCACGCAACGGGCGGCGCTACCACCGTGCCGTTCTCCATGCTAGGTTTTCAGGTTGAATGCGCACTCAGCACACGCGTTGATGCCCGAGCGACTTTCGCTGCCTATCGAATCGATGGGCGGCGCGCCGCACGGTGTGCTGTCCGGATCCGCCGGCGCTGTCGCGGGCGTCTGGATCCACGCGGCCCATGGCGCCCGTCGCGCTCTCCGTTCATCCTCTCGGTAATGCAAGCGTCTACACTCGCGACGAGCTTCCGGACACATCCCTGCGGCGTACTCCGAATCGAACACGTAGGTCAGACGGTGCGACTGGGCGGTTGGGTGCATCGCTCGCGAGACCTTGGAGGACTGGTATTCCTTGATCTTCGTGACCGGGCCGGGCTGGTTCAGGTGTCGTTCGACCCCGGAACGGCGGGCCAGGACGTGTGTTCGCTCGCGGCCTCGGTGGGCTCGGAGACGGTGGTCCTCGTGGAGGGCGTCGTTGCGGAGCGCCCCGCGGCCATGCGCAACGCCGACATGAGCACGGGCGCCATCGAGGTTCGGGCAACGGCGCTGCGAGTGGCGGGGCCGGCGGGGACACCGGCAATTCCGGTGGCACGGGGGAAGGGAGAGCAACTGCCCGCGGAAGAACTTCGGCTCCGCCATCGGTACCTCGATCTTCGACGGGACGAGTTGCAGCGCAACCTTGTCCTGCGCCACCGGTTGCTGCAGCGCACGCGTCGGTTCCTCAGCGACGCAGGCTTTCTGGAAATCGAAACGCCGATCCTGACCAAGCCGACGCCGGAGGGTGCGAGAGACTATCTCGTGCCGAGTCGCGTGCATCCAGGTGAGTTCTATGCCCTGCCACAGTCGCCGCAGATCTACAAGCAGTTGTTGATGATCTCAGGCTACGACCGCTACTTCCAGCTGGCGCGCTGCTTTCGCGATGAGGACCTTCGGGCCGACCGGCAGCCGGAGTTCACGCAGATCGACGTGGAAGCGTCGTTCGTGGGGCAGCAGGACATCATCGACATCGCTGAATCGATGATGAGCGCGTTGTGGCAAGAGGGGGAGAGTCCGTTTCCCGAGCAGCGCGTGCGCCGTATGACGTACGCGGATGCGATGGAACGGTTCGGCATCGATCGCCCGGACCTGCGATATGGTTTGGAAATCGAGGACGTGAGCGACGTCTTTCGCGCGGCCGGGTTCGTGGTTACGAGGACCGCGCTCGATGCCGGCGGACGCGTGCGGGGGATTCGCGTGCCTGGTGGAGCGGCGCTGTCGCGCAAGCAGGTGGACGAACTCGAGGCAGTCGCCAAGAGCGCCGGCGCGGTGGGCTTGCTGCGATTGAAGCGCGTGAATGGCGTACTCGAAGGGCCACCGGCAAAGTTCCTCAGCGAGGGTGCGGCCGACGCGCTCGGCCTGCAGGAGGGGGAGCTGGGCCTCTATATCGCCGCGCTGGATCGCGCATCGAGTCCCGCGTTGGACAAGGTGAGGCAGGAGGTCGCGCAACGCATGCGCCTCGTGCCGCCTGCGGTAAACGAATTCGTGTGGATCACCGACTTTCCGATGTTCGAACAGGCGGAGAACGGGTCCCTGACGGCCATGCACCATCCATTCACCGCGCCGCATCCAGACGACGTCGGGCTGCTCGAGCACGAGCCATGGCGCGCGCGCGCGCAGGCGTACGACCTGGTGCTGAACGGCACGGAGCTCGGGGGGGGGAGCATCCGCATCAGCGATCCACTGGTGCAGTCGCGGATTTTTGGCTTGCTCGGCATCGACGAAGCCACGGCCCAGGTTCGTTTCGGCTTCCTGCTCGAAGGGCTTCGCGCGGGCGCACCGCCGCACGGGGGCATCGCGTTTGGCTTCGATCGGATCACGATGCTGCTGGCCGGCGCCACCTCGCTGCGTGACGTGATCGCGTTTCCGAAAACCACCGCCGCGCGGGCGTTGTTCGAAGGAGCACCGTCGCCCGTCCCGGTCGAGGATCTACTGGATTTGCACCTCCACCTGGAGTCCGAGAGCGCGTGAGCGACGGGTCCGTTACACAGAAAGTCTCTACCGAGGGGGCCGACATGCTGACCCTCGCCGGCGTGAACGACAGCAACCTCGTGGAACTGTCGCGGTTGAGCGGAGTGCGGGTCGCGTTACGAGGCGATGCGATGTCGCTGACCGGGCCGGGCGAGCTGGTCGCGCGCGCCACGGACGTCGCGCGCCGGATGGTGGACCGCGCGCGCCAACGTTTGGAATTGACACCGGATGACGTCCTGAGACTGAGCGAGGACGATGGGGGCGGATCGGGCGAGGGCAACGGCATCGCCGACGGACGGATCGCGCTCCCCGGCGTGCGCAAGCTGATCCAGGCCAAGACCAGCGGTCAGGCGGAGTATCTCGCCAAGATTGCCGAGCACGATATCGTCGTCGGTATTGGTCCGGCGGGCACGGGAAAGACCTTTCTCGCCATGGCGGCGGCGGTCGATGCGCTCACCAGGAAGCGCGTCCGTCGCATCATCCTCGCGCGCCCTGCGGTGGAAGCCGGCGAGAGTCTCGGCTTTCTGCCCGGCGACATGCAAGCCAAGGTGGATCCATACCTTCGCCCGCTGTACGACGCGCTCGACGAGATGATGCCGCAGGAACGCGTTCAAAAGGCGCTGGAAACACGCGTCATCGAGATCGCGCCGCTGGCGTTCATGCGCGGGCGCACGTTGGGCGACGCGTTCGTGATTCTGGACGAGGCGCAGAACGCGACCGCCATGCAGATGAAGATGTTTCTCACGCGGCTCGGCGTGAACTCACAGATCGTCATCACCGGCGACAAGACGCAGATCGACCTGCCGAAACGAGAGGAATCTGGTCTGATGCAAGTCGAGCGAATCCTGCCGGGCATCGATGGCATCGCCTTCCATTACTTCACGGAAGCAGACGTCGTTCGTCATCGCCTTGTACGCGACATCATCAAGGCGTATGCGGAGGACGGGGACTAGGGCCGTGACTCGCACCGTGCACGTGGCAACCGACGCGGAGCGCGTGCCGTTGGCGCGTGAACGGGTGCGACGCGTGGCAGACGCGGTGCTGCGCGCGGAGGGTGTGCGCCGCGCCGAACTGTCAATCACGTTCGTGTCGGCACGCAAAATGGCCGCGCTCAATCGCCGCCACTTGCACCATCGGGGACCGACCGACGTGCTCTCTTTTGCCTTCGCCCCCGTCTCCACTGTGGGCGGTGTTGCCGGCGACGTGTACATCGCGCCGGACGTGGCGCGACTCAATGCGCGCCGGCATGGAGCGGGTGTTCGGGAGGAATTGCTGCGCCTGGTCATCCACGGAGTGTTGCACGTCGTGGGGTACGACCACCCCGTGGACGACACGCGGACGATGTCGCCAATGTGGAAGCGTCAGGAGCGCCTGTTGCGTCGCGCGCTGGCCGACGGATGAACAGCGTTGCCCTTGTCGTGGCGGTCACCGCCATCGCCGTGGCGACGCTCGCCGCCGCGGCGGACGGCGCACTGCTCGGGGGCGATCCCGAACCAGAACCAGCGCCGGACGTGGTTGGCGTGCTCCGGCATCGGGAGCGCGCCCATCGCACGTTGACGCTGTCCCGCGTGCTCGCCCATCTCATCGCGGGCGCCGCCATGATTCGGTGCGCGGGCATTCAGCGGAGCGACGGGTTCCTCGTGGCGCTGTGCGCCTTTGCCGCGGCGCTCGCCGTGGTGATTCTGGTTGAAGGCATCGGCCGCTCGCTCGGGTTCGCGACCGCACCGCAATTCCTCCTGTCCTTCGCGCCGCTGGTGCGCGTACTCGACATCGTCCTGTCGCCGGTGCTCCACGCTGGCGTCTCCCTCGACACGCTGTTCGAACGCCTGATGCCGGCGCCGACCGTAGAGGAGCGTGCCGAGTTGCGCGAGGAA
>JANYIN010000149.1 GCA_025362035.1 Gemmatimonadaceae bacterium
ACCCGCGCTCCCGCCTCCCGCACGTCCGCCACTGCGCTGCGCACTGCCGGTACGATATCCTGGATGACCACCCGCCCCGTCAGGTTGTCCCGATCCCACACCATCGCACCCGGCGTCGTTGCGCCGACGATGCCAATGCGCACGCCGCCTCGTTCCACCATCACCCAGCTGGAGAACGCGTGGGAGCCATTCGCGCGCACGGCATTCGCAGCGAGAAAAGGGAAGCGCGCCTGCCTGACGATCCTGTCCAGGAAGGGAAGACCGTAGTTGAACTCGTGATTTCCGACCGCCACTGCGTCATACCGCATGGCGTTCATGGCGGCGATGACCGGGTTTGGCGTATCTGCGGGTTGCACGCGTGCCGCGACGTATGTCAGCGAATTGCCTTGCAGGAGGTCGCCGCCGTCGACGAGGATGACGTGCCCGGGCTCAGCCCCACGAAGCGAGTCCACGATGGTCGCGGCGCGCGCGAGGCCGCGGACGCTGTCAGGACGGTCAGCCTCATAGTCCCAACCGCGAAGCCGGCCGTGGACATCGGTCGTGGCAGCCACCACGAGATCGAAATGGTCGGCGTCCGGGGAGCCGACCACTGGGGGTGGGACGCAACCGGCCGCGACCAGCACAGCCGCGACCGCTCGAAATGGATGGATCCGCATGGGAAAAAAATCTACTCGCCGACCCCGGCCGTTGTCAGGACGGACCTGTTGACGCCCCGTCACCGCTCCGGCACACTTGACCATGTTGTCCGCAATGTCGGCTCGTTCCAGAAGCCTGCCTATACAAGACCGTGACACGTCATCCGCTGCGCCGAGCCCGTCGCATCCGCGACTTTTCTCTCGTGACAATTCGTGTATCGATCCGTATGCCGACGTGAAACCCCTGATCATCGGGATCGCGGGAGGTACGGGATCGGGCAAGAGCACGGTGGCGCGGAACGTTGCAGCGGCACTGAACGATGCATCCGTCGCCTTCATCGACATGGATGCCTACTATCTCGACCACTCGCAACTGTCGCTCAATGAGCGACGGAAGGTGAACTGGGATCACCCCAATGCCTTCGATTGGGACCTCCTGATCAGTCAGCTGGGTCAGCTCGCCGGGGGCCGAGCGATTCAGAAACCGGTTTACGACTTCGTGCGGCACGCGCGAAGCGCCGAGACCGTCTGCATCCCCACCGCCGATGTCGTCGTCATCGATGGAATCCTTCTGTTCGTGGACGCTCGCGTGCGCGAGTTGTGTGACGTGAAGGTCTTTGTGGATGCGGACGCCGACGAACGGCTGATCCGCCGCATCCGGCGCGACATGTCGAAGCGGGGACGGCCGCTGGCCGAAATCCTCGAGCAGTATCTCGCAACCGTACAACCCATGCATCTGGAATTCGTAGAGCCGAGCAAGCGATATGCGGACGTCATCGTCCCGCGAGGCGGTCACAACCCCGTGGCGATCGAAATGATCGTCGCCAAGATCGCGCGGCGAATTCAGGCGGGCGGCACATGAGCGCGCCGGCTCCCGTGACGGGCGAACGCATCCTCGTCGTCGACGACGAAGCCGATATCGTCGCACTGGTCGCTTACCACCTGGCCAAGACCGGCTATCGCGTGTCGACGGCCAGTTCGGGCACCGAAGCACTGGATGCGGCGCGACGCGAGCGACCCGCTCTGATCGTACTGGATCTCATGTTACCCGGCATGTCGGGCTACGACGTGCTCGAACAGCTCCGCGCTGGTGACAGCACGCGCGACATCGCGGTGCTGATGCTGACAGCGCGCCGCGAAGAGGCCGATCGCATCCAGGGGCTGTCCCTGGGCGCGGACGACTACCTCACCAAGCCCTTCAGCCCACTGGAACTTGTCCTCCGCGTCGGAGCGATCCTGCGGCGCGTGGGGGCGGGAGGAAGCACCAATAGCGAGAAGATCACCATCGGTCCGCTGGCCATCGATTGCGCGGCGCATCTCGTGCACGTGTACGGAGAGCCCATCGAGCTCACTCCCACCGAATTCAAGCTGCTCCTGACACTCGCTGAACGGCGCGGACGCGTGCAGGCCCGCGCACATCTGCTCCAGACGGTGTGGGAGGCCGCGCCGGACATTCAGACGCGCACGGTGGACATGCACGTGCAGCGCTTGCGCGCAAAACTCGGCGCGGCGGGCGATCTCATCGAAACTGTGCGCGGCTTCGGCTACCGAATCAGGGCACCCCAGAACCGCTTGACGTGACCCTCGCACGGCGGCTGCTCACCGGTTCGCTCCTCGTCGTCACCACCCTGGTCACCGCCGTCGTGATCATCGCGGGCGGGCGGCTGCGCAATCGACTCGTCGCGGAAAAGACCGACGAGTTGGCGCGCGTGGCCCACGTGATTTCCCTGGGATGGCGCGGCGGCGTGAACGCGGATTCCCTCGCGGCCGCCGCCGGCGCTGAGTTCGGCTACCGCGTCACCCTCATCGATTCGACTGGCGTAGTCGTTGGCGACGCCGAGTTCGGACCGGAGGCGCGACGGCGTCTGGAGAACCACGCCACACGCCCTGAAGTCGTTGTGGCGCACGCGTCCGATAGCGGGATCGGAATAGCACGGCGCCAGAGCGCCTCGGCCGGCGACGAGGAGTTGTACGTGGCCGTGCGTCATCCATTCGGCACCGTGCGAGTATCGCTGCGGACGGCTCGCTTGGACGACGTCGTCCGGGGCGCGCAGCGCGACGTCCTGGTCAGCGGCATCGTCGCTCTCCTCGGCGTTCTGGCGCTCGTGTGGCTCTTCGCGCGCAGTATCTCGCAGCCCGTGGTTGAGCTCCGCGATGTCGCGCGAGCGATCGCATCGGGCGACCTGACGAAACGTCCATCGCTGTCTGCGCCCGGGGAAGTCGGCGACCTGGCAAACGCGCTCCATCGCATGACCGAGCAGCTCGCCAGCCGCCTCCAGGCACTGCAGGAGGACGAGCACCTCATGATCGCACTGCTGGAATCGCTCGAGGAAGGCGTGCTCGCGCTGGACGAGCACGGCTCCGTGGTGCGCATCAACGAGCGGGCGCGGACGTTGCTCAACGTGAATGTCCCGCTGCCGTTCGGCCGCGAGCTGCTGCCACGCGAATACACGATCCGCGCTGCAATCGACCAGAGCCTGTCCGGAGCCACCACGCCGAGTGCGGAGCTGACCCTGAACGAGCGGACGGTGGCCATTACGTCCCGTCCCCTCCCCACGGCTGGCGCCGTGGTGACGGTGCTTGACCTCACCATTTTGAGGCGCCTGGAAACGATTCGTCGCGACTTCGTGGCCAATGTCTCGCACGAGCTCAAGACTCCGCTCACGGCCGTGAGCGGATTCGCCGAAACGCTGCTAGACGAGGGGATTCCCGCCGATCAACGCCGTCGGTTCGTCGAAACGATTCGCGACAACGCGATGCGCATGCAACGAATCGTGGACGATCTTCTGGATCTGTCGAGGATCGAGAGCGGCGGCTGGCGTCCCAATGTGGCGGCCGTGGACGTTTCGGCGGTTGTGGCAGCCGTGTTCGGCGAGATCGCGACGCGGGCCGAGAAGAAGGGCCTGCATCTGGTGTCAGACATCGCGGCGGACGCGGGGCGTGTACAAGCTGACCCGACGGCGTTTCGTCAGGTCCTCGCCAATCTCGTTGAAAACGCCGTGCAATACACGCGAGAGGGCGGCGTTACCCTTCGCGCGCGCGCCCGCGAGGGCGGCGTGGCGGTGGACGTGGCCGACACCGGCGTCGGCATCAGGCCCGAGCACCTGCCTCGCATTTTCGAGCGATTCTATCGCGTAGATGCCGGTCGATCCCGCGAGCAGGGTGGCACCGGGCTGGGACTCGCGATCGTTCGCCACTTGGTGGATGCGCACGGAGGACGCGTGGAATCGTCCAGCACGCTAGGCATCGGGACGACGATTAGTGTCTTCTTTCCGTCGGGACGCCCAGACTAGCACTCAGAGTAGTCCAGTGCTGCACCGGTCAATCGGAGCGATGGTACTGTGCGGAGCACCACCGCACCATCATGATGATCCGGTCCGCGGCGGAGTCGCCCACCGCCGCAACGTCGTCTCCGTTCATGTGCGGCGCAGCGCGAAGCCCTAGCGCCCGAACCGCGCTGATGGCCTTGTCGGCCGACACGCCGCGCACCCGAAGGTAGTCCGCAAGCTGCGCGACGAGCTCACGAAGCTCACTGCGCGTGCTGTTGTTCCGCAACAGGTCGAAAATTGCTCGTTCCAGACGGTCTTGTCGTGGAGACGACGCATATACCACCGTGTCCCTGAAACGCCCAGACGCTTCGCGTGTCCTCAACTCAGTCATTGCCAGTTCCTGTGGTTGCCCAACGCATCAAAGATGGTTTGAGGCGGGCTGGTCGCAATGCGAGGGCTCGGGATACTCCGTCACGGGCATGTAACGAGGCGGGGGCTAATTTTTCGAGAATCAACCCCCGCCTCCAGCAACGTGCGAATTACATGGACGCGACAGTTACCGTGCTCAGGCGCTTGATGAGTGCTTTCGCCATGGCGGTCGGAATGGGCGCATAGTCGAGGGTGGAAGCCGACTTCTCCCCCTCCGTCAGCGCCCAATGGACGAAGTCCAGCAATTTCTTGCCCTTCGTCGCATCCTTCTGCTTCTCGTAGATCAACAGCCACGTGAACGAGCTGATCGGGTATGCGCCCTTGCCGGCGGAGTTGACGATCGAAACGCGGTAGTCTGTGTTGCTCGGCAACTTCGCCGCTGCGCCAGCGGCTGCGTCCGTCACCGCATCGATGGACGGCGTGATGAACTGGCCATTGGCGTTCTTGATATCCGCATAGGCCAGCTTGTTCTGCTTGGCGTAAGCAAGTTCGATATAGCCGATTGAGCCCGGTAGTTGCTTGACTTGGCCGGCAACGCCTTCATTGCCCTTCCCACCCAGACCGACGGGCCACTGGACGTCCTTCCCCTTGCCTGGCTTGGCGGCCCACGACGGGCTCACGCTCGTCAAGTAGTCCGTGAACACGTAGCTCGTGCCTGACCCGTCCGAACGGTGGACGACCAGAATGTCCGACGCCGGCAGCTTCGCGCCGGGATTCAGTGCGGCGATCCGCGAGTCGTTCCACTTGGTGATCTGACCTTCGAAGATGCCGGCCAGCGTCGGACCGTCGAGGCGCAACGCCTTCTTGATTTCGGGCACGTTGTAAGTCACCACCACGGCGCCGAGCACAGTGGGAATGTGGAGAATCGGGCCGCCCTTGGCGTTGGCGAGCTCGGCGTCGGACATTGGCGCGTCGCTCGCCCCAAAATCAACCGTCTGTTCCGAAAGCTGCTTGATGCCGCCGCCTGAGCCGATCGCCTGGTAGTTGATTTGCACCTTCTTGGCCGCAGCGTAGTCACTGAACCACTTGCGGTAGATGGGATCGGGGAAGGTCGCACCCGCACCCGTGAGGTCCTGCGCGGCGCTCGGGGCCGCAAACGCCGCGGCTGCGACGGCGGCAAGAGCCACTCTGGCAATGAGTTTCACAGTCAATCTCCTGAGTATGTCGAGGTGGGCGGACGACGAAGCATCGCTGCCCGAGATCATCATCCCATCGCCGCGAGGTAACAGTAGGGTCACGTCGCGGATTTTTTCAGCGTCGCTTAGAAAGCCACCTGGAAGTGCGCGAAGTACGCCTTCGACTGCGCCGGCGGCGCCGCCGTGGAGCTGGTGGATGCCAGCGATTCCTGATAGTCGAGCGCCAACTGGATTTTCTGGTTGAGGTCGTAGAACACTCCGCCAATCAGCGTGTGATACGCATTGTCGGTCGTCGTCGTGAAGCCGACGGTAGTGGCGTTCGGCGTGACCATGTCATAGCGAGCGACGATGCCGAATGGAGACTTCCCGTTGGCGTCAGCGAATGCCAGGGGGCGAACAACCGTGAACGCCGATAGCAAGCGGCCGGTGGTTTCCGTCTTCGTCCGGTTGCTCGTGGGCGTCAGTTCGCCATCCTCATGGCGTTGCGCGTACTCGCCGCCGAGCACCAGTCGGGGATCACGGATGCCGACGAACACGCCGGCGCGGCTGCGATCGAGCGCTTCGCCGATCTGACCCGTCGTCGCGCATGCGCCCGCGACGACGCAGGCGCTGGCCGTAGCGCCCTTGTAGCCCCACCCACTGATCGTGAACGTGTTGAGCAACGGCATGTCCTTGTTGTTCGCCAGCGGCGTAAGCGAAAGGCGAATTGCATAGTCCTTGAAGCGGTCAGTTTCGCGGGAGGTGTATCCGGGCCCGTTCGTGATGGTGGCGTACACTTCGCCCATCTTGTCCGGCAGCGTGAGCAGTGTCGCGATACCGGCGTCCGCCGAGGCGAAGTATCCCGCGCGCTCAACGGCGGTCTGGCTGAGATAGCGGGGCCAGAACGATTCCTGGTGATCGATGACGACGTTATGAAGGATGCCGACACGACCGATCAACTGCGCCCCATTGCTCGCCTTATCACCGTCATACTGGAAGTAGGCGTACTTGGCACGGATGGTGTATGCGTTCGGTGTCGCTTCCGACGTCTGGTAGACGTCGGTTGTGATGCGGATGCTGCCGTGGTCTCCCGCCGCCATGCGGAAATTGAGGTACGCCCGATCGACGATGAACGAATTGTCGATCTGCCGTGTCAATGGGTTGGGCGTGGTGGTCTGTTGGAAGTTGTAGCTCCCGAAAAGCAGGCCGGAAAAATTCAGTGTCGGCGTAGGCGTTGCCGGCGCGGCCTGCGCATGGAGCGGCGCGGACGCAACGGCTGACGCGAGGATAGCGGACAGATGCCAGAAGCGAACACGTAGCATGGCTAAGTGGGAATTGAGGTGGGGTGGGGCTGAGGCGGTTGATCGCAGCGCAGCGAACATGGAAGAGTCCGGACGGCGGGTCACGGGCAATGCATGGGAGCGTTGCGGTTGTGTAACGGGGAAGCGTAATCGTAATGCGGTGCCCGTGACGTGACCGTTACAAAGACGGCAGTCTTTCGATACGGTATTTGCCGAGTTTTCTACGATCAATGACACATCAGCCCATCGATTCGACCGTGCGGCAACCGGACGCTCGCCCCATGCCCACGATGTCATTCGCTCCGGCCGGCTCAGCGGTGCCGCGGCAAGGACCGCCCGTCGAGAGCCCCTCGATCGAGGGATCGGTCACCGCCGACCGCATCTACCGTCTGTCGTTGCTGGTTTTTGCGCTCTGCGTGCCATTGCTCATGCTGCTCATATTCGTCGAAGTGGGCGCGGCTGCCTGGCCTGCGCTCCATCTGTTCGGCCTGTCGTTTCTGACCTCGAGTGCGTGGGATCCGGTCAAGGGGCAATTTGGCGCCGCGCCAGCGATCGTCGGGACGCTTCTGACATCCGTCATCGCGCTGACGCTGGCCACACCACTGGCGCTGGGCAGCGCGATCTTCCTCTCTGAATTTTCGCCCCCTTGGTTGCGCCAGCCGTTGTCGTTCCTGGTAGACCTGCTGGCTGCGGTGCCCAGCGTCGTATATGGATTGTGGGCGATTTTTGTCATGGTGCCGATTCTGCGTACCGGTGTCATGCCGTTCCTTCGCGACACGCTCCATCTCGGCGCGACGCCGTTCTTCTCGGGTCCGGCATATGGGAACAGCGTCCTGGCCGCCGGGATGATCCTCGCGATCATGGTCCTGCCCTACATTGCCGCCGTGTCTCGCGAAGTCCTCATGGCGGTGCCGCGCGCCCAGCGCGAAGCCGCCCTCGCGCTCGGCGCGACGCGCTGGGAAATGATTGCAGGCGCGGTGATTCCGTACGCGCGCACGGGCATCTTCGGTGGCGTCATTCTTGGTCTCGGGCGCGCGCTCGGCGAGACGATGGCGGTGACGATGGTCATCGGGAATCGGCATGAGCTGTCCGCGTCGCTGTTCGCGCCGGGCTACTCGATGGCCTCCCTTATCGCGAACGAGTTCTCCGAGGCGACCACCGACCTTCACGTTTCCGCGCTCATGGCGATCGGCTTCGTGCTGCTGATCATCACGCTGATCGTCAACGGCGTCGCACGTTGGATGGTCTCGCGCATGGGCGCGGAGGTGCGCGCGTGAGCACCGCCGCCATGAGCGGCTCGGCGCCACGCGTCCGAGGGCTGGCACGTCGCCGTGGCGTGAGCATTGTGATGATCACGTTGACGTGTATCGCGGCCGCACTGGCCGTCGTACCGCTCGTCGTGATTCTCGGTTATCTGCTCAAGCAGGGCGCGGGCGCGCTGTCGCTCGATTTCTTTACGCACATGCCGGTGCCCGTCGGCGAACCGCACGGCGGTATGGCGAACGCCATCCTCGGCACGTTGCTTCTGATCGGACTCGCGTCGGTGGTCGGCCTCCCGGTCGGTATCGGCGCGGGGCTGTACATGGCGGAGAATCGCGGGACGGGGCTTGCCAATCTCGTACGCTTTCTGGCCGACGTCCTGAACGGGTTGCCGTCGATCGTGATGGGCATCTTTGCCTGGCAGTTCCTGGTGCGTCCGTTCGGACACTTCTCCGCGCTCGCGGGGGGCGCCGCCATCGGGGCGATGATGATTCCCCTTGTATCGCGCACGACCGAAGAGATGGTGAGGACCGTGCCGCAGTCGTTGCGCGAAGCGGCCCTCGCGCTCGGGTACCCGCGGTGGAGGACGTCCTTGCAGATCGTGCTGCGCACCGCACTCGGCGGCATCGTGACCGGAGTGCTCGTGGCCGTGGCGCGGGTGGCAGGTGAAACCGCTCCCCTGCTGTTCACGGCGCTGGGCAACAACTTCTGGTCTCTGAACCTCTCGAAGCCGATTGCCGCGCTGCCGCTTCAGATCTTCTCATACGCGATCAGTCCCTACGACGAGTGGCACGCGCAGGCATGGGCCGGAGCGCTCGTTCTCATCGTGCTCGTGCTTGTCATCTCGATTCTCGCTCGCTACGTCACGCGCTCGCGCCACGGGGGCGGCGGTGATTGACGCGGTCTCGTTGAGAGGCGAATCCCCAAACGGCACCGTGCCGCCGGGCGAAGCGAACAATGCGATGAGTTCGTTGGCGCTCGACGCCTACTTCGGCGCCACGCACGCGGTCAGGAGCGTGACGTTGGATTTTCCGACCAACGAAGTCACGGCCGTCATCGGACCCTCGGGGTGTGGAAAGTCCACGTTTCTGCGATGCCTGAACCGGATGCACGAGACGGTCCCGCGCGCACGGGTCGAGGGCACAGTGATGTTTCACGGTCAGGACATCTATGGTCCCGACGTCGATCCCATCGCCCTGCGTCGGCACGTCGGCATGGTGTTTCAGCGACCAACCCCCTTCCCCACCATGTCCATTCGCGACAACGTGGCGGCCGGGCTACGCGCGCAGCCGAGTGAGAGGCTGTCGTCGCGGCAGGTCGACGAAGTGGTGGAGCGCGCGCTGCGGCAGGCCGCACTCTGGGATGAAGTGAAGGATCGGTTGAAAACGAGCGCCACAGGGATATCGGGAGGGCAGCAGCAGCGGCTCTGTATCGCCCGCGCGTTGGCCACGGCGCCGCACGTACTCCTGCTCGACGAACCGACCGCCGCGCTCGATCCAATCAGCGCGCAGAAGGTGGAGGAACTCGTCTACGAGCTACGGAAGGTCATGACCGTGATCATCGTCACCCACAACATGCAACAGGCGGCTCGCGTATCCGACCGCACTGTCTTCATGCTCATGGGCGAGATGGTGGAGACGGCGCCCACCCGGAGGATGTTCACCACGCCCTCGGATCCTCGTACGGAGGCGTACATCACCGGACGGTTCGGATGACCGAGGCACCAGAGCGCCTCACGGAGGCGGTCGCGCAGCAGAGGGGTCACATCGACGTGGCCTCGTTCAGCTTCTGGTACGGCAAGACCCAGGCGCTGCGCGATATCGAGATGGAGATCGCGCCGCGTGAAGTCACCGCGCTCATCGGGCCATCAGGGTGCGGCAAATCGACGTTCCTACGCTCCATCAACCGCCTCAACGAGCTCATCCCCGGCGTGCGCCGCACCGGGGAGATTCGCCTGGACGGGGAGAACATCTACCAGGCCGGAATGGATGTCGTCACGCTCCGGCAGCGCGTCGGCATGGTCTTCCAGCGGTGGAATCCATTTCCAAAAACGATCTACGACAACGTGGCGTACGGCCCGCGAATCAACGCCAGTCCGAAGGCCGCGGCGCTGGAAGAGATTGTCGAGTCCGCCCTGCGACGGGCCGCTCTGTGGGATGAGGTCAAGGATCGTCTGCGTGACAGCGCGCTCGCGCTGTCTGGTGGCCAGCAGCAGCGTCTCTGCATCGCACGGGCACTGGCGAACGATCCGGAGGTGCTTCTCCTCGATGAACCGGCCTCCGCGCTCGATCCGATCGCCACGCAGAAAGTCGAAGAACTGGTGTATGAGTTGAAGAAGGAGCTCACAATCGTCATCGTTACTCACAACCTTCAGCAGGCGGCCCGCATCTCCGACCGCACCGCATTTTTCTACCTCGGCAAGTTGATCGAGATGGGAGGAACGCAGCGGCTCTTCACGAGCCCGGTCGAGGAGCGCACTGAGGCCTATATCACGGGGAGATTCGGATGAGTCCAGACATTCCATTCCGCCATTTTCACGATCAATTGACCGCGTTGAATCGGCAGTTGCTCGCGATGTCTGAAAAGGCCGAAGCACTGGTGGATCTCTCGGTGGACTCGCTGCTGAGTCTTGATGAAGGAATGGCCGAAGCTGTGATCGCCGCTGACCACGAGATCGACGTCATGGAGCTGGAGATCGAAGCGGCGGCGGTGGAGCTGCTCGCGCTCCAGCAGCCGATGGCCCGAGACCTCCGGTTCATCGTGAGCGCCATCAAAGTCACCAGCGATCTGGAGCGGGTGGGAGACCACGCGGTCAACATTGCGCAGGCCGCGCTGCGACTCATCTCGCAGCGGACCAAGATCACGCCCGATCCTGAAATCGAGGAGATGGCGCGGCGAGCTCGGGCCATGCTCAGCGACGCCATCGACGCGTTTCTTCGCGCGGATGGTGCGCTCGGCCGCGACGTTTGCGCGCGGGACGACCAGGTCGATGCGCTGCACGAATCCGTGTTCAGAATCCTGCTCACTCACATGATGGCGGACGCGCGGACGATCAACCCCTCGCTCGAGTATCTGCTCGTGAGCCGCAATCTCGAGCGCGTGGCGGACCTCGCCACGAACATCGGCGAGGACGCAGTCTTCCTTGCCGAGGGGAAGAACATCAAGCATGGCGGCGGCGAACCGGTACGCGCGGGAGCGTTCACGTCCTGACCGCATGACCACCGCATCTGGCGCCCGTGTTGCGCATCACTCGCGCTCGGCACGGCCGGCGCGCGACGGTGCCGCGGCGTCGCGCATTGCCGCCATAGACATCGGGTCGAATTCGATCCGCCAGATCGTTGCGGACGTCACGCCCGAAGGCGTGATCACCGTCGTGGACGAGATGAAGGCGGCGCCTCGGCTGGGTGCCGACATCGAGCGCACCGGTGTACTCGGCAGCCAAGCCATGCAGCGCGCCGCCGAAGCGATCGGCCGGATGGCCACGTTGGCGCGCCAGCTCGGTGCGCATCGCATCGACGCCGTCGCCACCAGCGCCGTACGCGATGCCACAAATTCCGGCGAGTTCGTGGCGCGTGTGAAGCAGGAGGCCGGGTTGCAGGTCCGCGTCATCGACGGTGCGGATGAAGCCCGACTCTCCTACCTCAGTGCGTTGGCACATTTCGATCTCGGCGTGGGCCGGACGGTCGTGATGGACATCGGCGGCGGCTCGCTGGAGCTCGCGATGGCAGCGGACGGTGTCCTCGACAACCTCGTGTCGCTCCCCTTTGGTGCGCTCCGATTGACCGAGCGGTATCTGAGTGGCGGCGCGACGCGAAAAGCATTGCGCAGGCTCCGCCGTGATGTGCGCGACGGCCTCCGCGACGTGCTCCCCCGCCGCGATTGGCGCGGCGCGCAGATTATCGGCTCTGGGGGCACCTTCGCCAACCTCGCCGGGCTGCACCTGGCCCGAAGGGGGATGTTGACCGCGCGGAACGTGCACGCTACGAGCGTCCCGCGCGTAGACGTCGAGCACATCCTCGATGTGCTGGCGGCGATGCCATCCGACGAGCGCCGCGGAGTGGCCGGACTGAACCCCGAGCGCGCCGACATCATCGTCGCTGGCCTGGCCGTGGCGGCCGAAGTGCTCGCTCGGGTGGAAGCCCGTGACGTGAACGTATCGCGTTACGGCATCAGAGAAGGGCTGCTGCTACAGGCGGCGCGCGTCGTGCCGACAATCGCCGACCCGGGCGAAGCAAGGGAACGATCCGTGCGCGAGTTCGCCGAGCGTTGCCACCTCGAGTTGCCGCATTCGTCACAGGTGCAACGTCTCGCGCTGCGCCTCTTCGATATGCTGGGCGCGCGTCTCGGCTGCGCGCCCGACGAGCGCGCCACGCTCGCGGACGCCGCGCTGCTCCACGATGTGGGATACCACATCAACTACGACCGTCACCACAAGCACTCCTACCACCTGATCGTTCACGCCGAGTTGCTGGGCATCGCCCCCGCGGAACAGATCGTGATCGCGAACGTCGCGCGTTATCATCGCGGAGGGCCTCCACGCAAGAAGCATCGGAATTTCTCCGCGCTCGACGCGCCATTGCGTGACAAGATCAAGCGACTCTCGGCCATCCTGCGTGTCGCGGATGGATTCGATCGGGGCCACGTGGGCGCCGTGGGCGAGATCAAAGTGCGCTGGATGCAGCGCGCCCTTCGAATCACACCCGTGTCTACGAAGGGAGCATCGCCACTACGTCTGGAGCTGTGGGGGGCACACCGCAAGTCGCAACTCCTGTCGGAGTTGGCTGGCGTTCCCGTGGAAATCGTAGGGACAGACGGATCAGTTCTGTCCTCGGACGACGCCGGCGACGACGACGAATAGCTGACCCCCTTCATCGGGATCCGTCAGCCGCGCCTGACGCTAGTCGCCGAGGGCGTGCGACCGGATTCCGTGACTCTCCACGTCGATCTTCGTCGCCATCTCCGCCGACGCACCCCAGGAGTCCTCGAGCAATCGTGTGTGGGTGGAACGTGGGTCGCCTGACGGCGTGCGCTGGGTCCAATTGCCGTTCGCATCCAGTTCCCAGGCCTGGCGGTTGTCATCAAGGCAGGTGCTCAATAGAGTACGCAGCTTGGCCTGGAGATTGGGTGCTTCAACCGGCGTGACCGCCTCGACGCGGCGCAGGAAGTTGCGCGGCATCCAGTCGGCGGAGCCAATGAAGTACTCGTCGGCACCCGCGTTCCCGAAGTGGAAAATGCGCGAGTGTTCCAGGAACCGCCCGACGATGCTCGTGACGCGAATGTGGTCACTCACACCGGGGATCCCCGGCCGAAGGCAGCATATCCCGCGTACGATCAGGTCGACTTCCACCCCGGCTTGTGATGCGCGGTAGAGGGCGTCGATTACGTCGGCATCGACCAGCGCGTTCATCTTCGCTACGATGCGACCGGGACGACCAGCACGGGCATGCTGGCCCTCGCGTTCGATCAGCTCGATGAAGCGGTCCCGCAGGTTGGCCGGCGCCACGAGCAACTTCCGGTACAACCGCTGCCGAGAGATACCAGTGAGGGAGTTGAACAGATCGCTGACGTCGGCGCCGATCGACGGACTGCACGTGAAAAGCCCGACGTCCGTATAGAGCCGCGCCGTGCGTGAGTTGTAGTTCCCGGTGCCGATGTGCACGTACCGGCGGATGCCTTCCGGCTCGCGGCGCACGATCAGCGCGACCTTGGTGTGGGTCTTGAGCTGCGCGGAGCCAAACGCGACATGCACGCCGTAATCTTCCAGCGGCGCAGGAGGGCAAGCAGGTGGCGGTGCTCATCGAACTGCGCGCGCGCTTCGACGAAGCGAACAACATCAGCTGGGCGCGCACGCTGGAAGATTACGGCGTGCATGTCGCGTTTGGCTCCGCGCAGCTCAAGACCCACACCAAGGTCGCGCTGATCGTGCGCCGCGAGCCGGAAGGCATCCGCCGGTACGTGCACATCGGCACCGGGAAC
>JANYIN010000024.1 GCA_025362035.1 Gemmatimonadaceae bacterium
CAGTGCCAAGGGTGCGAGTTGCCGCAGTTTAGGTCGGTTCTTAGGCTGGCACTCGCAATGACTCGTCAGACACTCACGGCTCAGGAGCCGTTGAAGACTTCGCAGACACTGGTATCGACAGGTGTGCCCGGCGCGCGCGTCAGGTAGACGTCTATCCTGACCGGATCGCGGCTACCGCGGCGCCGTCGTCCTTAGGACCTACGATCGGCATGTTTGGATGAGCCGATCAGAATGGTGAGTATTCGGGTGGTGTGACGCCATTCAGCCGAAGGTAGGGCACCGTCTGTCCCAGCGTCCACGGAAAGTGATCGAGGAGCTCCATCAGTGCCCTGCCGCGCGTGACCTTGTGACCGAATTGCACGATATGCTCGTCCAGCGCTCCGTCGCTCAAGCCCCGGAGCATGCCAATCGTGTGATCCATGGCGGCGGCGGCGAATGTCCTCAATGCTGCCTTGTTGTGCAGATAGACCGCAGAGTCTCCCATGGCAGGGATGCCCTTCGCCGAGCCGGTGATCGCCAGATGCGCAATGAACGCGTCGCTTCCGGCCGCGTGCTCAATCTGCTCGGCAAACGTCCGCACCCCTGTGGTCGGCCGAAACCCGAGCATGGAGTCAGGAGCCGCATCGATATACCGGAGCACGGCACCCTTGTGGTTCTCGAGGATCGATATGAGGGCCGCTCGCGAAATGAAATGTGTCTGCGCCGCCACGGGCGCGGGCAACATCAACGCGAGGCAAGTCAGGACGACAGCGGCGATCCGGTACAGGCGCATGGGAACCTCAGGGTGGTGTCGCCAGTGGGAGCAGGTACGCTGGGGAAACTGCTCCACGGCCGGCTGCGCGGCAAGGCGTGCGCCCTCGCGCCGAACCGCACTGCTGTGATGCCCCAGCCAGCCACCTGACGGTGGATCTATCGGATTCAGCCTGTTAGAGAGCAGTGCAATCTTATTCCGCTCCATGATGGCCCGCTGTGATGTTCGATATCCCATCTACCTGCACCGCCTCGGCACGTCTTCTGCGAGCCGATGAACACGCGCCGGATGGTGCGTATCTCGTGGGGCGGGCTGCCTGATGGAATCCGCCTTTAACGTCGCACGCGGCTCAACTGTGATCGCGGAGGGTCCGTGTCGTCGTTGCTGCACCCGTTCGGCGGAACCCTGCGCGCCGTATTGCTCGATGTGGATGGCATCCTGATCGGCAGTTCGGACAGTCGCGGACAGAGCTGTTTCAGCGAGAACTGCCTGCGTTGCGACCGACCGCGGGCGCGCGCGCCCTCCTGGAATTGCTCGTCGCCGAGGGTTTGGACTTGATTGTCGCAAGGTCGGCGCAGGCGAGCGAAGTGCGCCTGCGCCTGGAGCAGGCTGTTGATGCTGATCTCATCGACGCGGCGGCGTCATCCGAATGATGACCCGGCCGATCTCGCTCGCAACTGTTTGTCATCCCCGCTCAGCCGTCGGCCGTGAGGGTTAACACCCGCGGCGCCAGCTTCGGTCAACGAAGGGTCACCAGCTCAGTGCTCGCTACTCCCGCTCATTCGACGAGGTGTCAGGCGCGCCTTTCTTCCCGCCGTACCCACTCCTGTGCTCGCGGTCGCGCCCCGGCGATTCCTCGTGGCCCGCTGTAGCCTCCTGCCCTACGCCGGTGGTGCGCTCGGGCCGGTTCGTCGGACCGTCATTCTGTGGAGCGGCCGTTGGCGGCTGCTTCCCCCCAAGCGTGTCGACTCGCGCCTGTCCATCAGCAAGACCTTCGCGTTCTGCCCCCATTGCCCGTCTCCTGGTTGGGTACGTCCCTGACAGAAAGGGCAACGCACGTGCCACGAAAGGCCGGTTGTGCACACGGTGTGAATACGCTCCGCATGGGGTCGGAAGGCGTCATCACCCCAGGAGCGATGGAATGATGATTGCCCACGATCATGGCACTCTTCCACGGAGGATACGGGATATGGCAGCCAAGAAGAAATCGGCGGGGAGCAAGTACGGAAAGGCAGCCGGAGCGAGCGTCAAACGGGCGATGACAAAGCGCAAGGCAGGCACGCTCAAGAGCGGCACGGGACGCCATCCCAAGGTCAAGAGCCGCGAACAGGCGATTGCCATCGGACTCTCCGAAGCACGCGCGGCGGGGGCCAAGGTGCCCCGAAAAAAAACGAGTGCGCGGAAGTCCTCGGCAAAGTGATCACACCGGGTGCCATAGACTTCTGACCGCTGACGACGCGAGACAATCGACAGTGAACTCGAAAATTCCGGTCTAGTCCTTCGAGGACCACACGTTGTTGCCCTTGGCAATCGATTCCATCGTCCTCCGGCTCGCCACCGACGTCGTGAATTCGGCCACGATGTCGCGCGAGGCATCCGCGAACTCGTCGTCTCGTTTGATCAGGAGCCATTGAGCTCGACCTGGCCTGTTCATGCGACGCAGCATGAAGGCACCGCGTAGTCGCTTGCCGTTCAGCACGATCTTGAGGTCTCCGCGTTCCAGCCCGCTGCGCAACGCGGCGATATCACCGTCCTCGTCGGCCTCATACGTCCCACGGTCCCAGAGCAAAACGGTGCCGCCCCCATATTCGCCCTGTGGAATGGTCCCTTCGAACGTGTTGTAGGAGATGGGATGATCTTCCACCTCCATGGCCAGCCGCTTCACGGAAGGGTCCAGGCTTGGACCCTTGGGCACGGCCCACGACTTCATCACACCGTCGAGTTCGAGGCGGAAGTCGAAATGCAGATGACTGGCCGAGTGTTTCTGAATCACGAAGTGCAACGTTGCGCCTCTCGCACGCGGCACCGTACCGGCCGGCTCACGAGTGAGGGCGAAGTCCCGCTTCGCGTTGTATGCGGCGAGCGGTGCGCT
Source organism: Gemmatimonadaceae bacterium (assembly GCA_025362035.1). GTDB lineage: Bacteria > Gemmatimonadota > Gemmatimonadetes > Gemmatimonadales > Gemmatimonadaceae > AG11. Next base: position 2,844 of record JANYIN010000024.1, read on the forward strand.
CCGTTTCGCCCCAACGTCCTTCGCCGAGGATGGGCTTGCCTCGGCCTTGGGTATCGCCTTCCGTCCCGATACCGTCGCCTTCGCTCCCGACCCACGTGGCGTCTTCTCGGTGCGCGGTGCAGGTCGGTTCACACCCTTGCTCGCGCCTCCCTTCTTTCCGGAGCGCACAGCGGATTTTCGCGTGGCCATGCATCCCCTCCTTGCGAAGAATGTGCCCTGTGAGCCGACCAGAATGTGGCGAACGCGATGGACGCATTGGAGACGGGTGCTTCCTCGGGCGCCCTCCTTTCTTCGTATCGAACACGGACATGGGCCGCTGCCTGCGGCAGGTGCGTGGTATGGACATTGAAAGCTCCGGAGCGCAATGACACGACGGTGGCCGGAGGCTCTCTGGGTGGTTCGGCACGGTGAGAGCGCGGGAAATATCGCGAGAAACGCGGCGACGGCTGCAGGGCTCGCCGTGATCGATATCGCCGAGCGCGATGTCGATGTGCCGCTCAGTAGTACCGGAGAGCGCCAGAGCACGGCCCTTGGAGAGTGGTTCGCGCGCATGCCAGCGTCTTCACGTCCCACGGCGGTGCTCGCCTCGCCGTACCTGCGCGCACGAGATTCGGTCGCGTGGCTGGCGGCCGCCGGGGGCATCGCGCCATCGACGCCCACCTCCATCGACGAGCGGTTGCGTGAAAAGGAGTTTGGCGCGCTCGATCGCCTGACACGCCTCGGAATCGAGGAACAATTTCCGGAGCAGGCCGCCCTCCGTAACCGACTCGGCAAGTTCTACTATCGGCCGCCCGGGGGAGAAAGCTGGTGCGACGTGATCCTCCGCCTACGCAGCCTGCTCGACACGATCAGTATGCATCACACTCGGCCGGGCAGCCGAGTCCTGATCATGGCGCATCAGGTCATCGTCCTGTGCCTGCGGTATCTGCTGGAAGACATGAACGAGGAACAGATTCTCGCTATCGACCGGGCGGGCGACGTCGCGAACTGCGGGGTCACGGCGTACACGCTGGATCCCACCGCGGGCGATGGTGGCCGGCTGAGGCTGGAAGCGTACAACTTCGTTGCGCCTCTCGAAGAGGCCGGAGCGCCGGTGACTACCGCCCCTGATACGCCAGCCGGCGGACGATGAGTGGCACGCGCGCGATTACTCGGGGTGCCTTGCGACGGCTGCCGTTGCCGCAGCCGGACGCCAGTAGCGACAAGGATGGACGCGGCCTCGTGCTCGTCGTGGGTGGATCGGCGCACGTGGCCGGCGCCGTGCTTCTGGCAGGCGCCGCAGCGCTGCGAGCGGGCGCCGGAAAGCTCCAACTCGCCAGCGTCTCCCGCGTAGCGGTCTCCCTTGGCATCGCGGTGCCGGAGTGAGGAGATGACTGCCGCGAAACGAGCCACCCCTGTGATGGGGCCATGCCGCTCCGACCGCTATGACTGGGCGCTGGGCGGCTCCGCGCAACGGGGCCGCACATTAGGATTCCGAAGTGCGGTAACCCTGTCTGCTGACAGCGATGAACATCTCGCCTCGAGGACGCCACGGGTCGGACACGCCGCAGCGACCGACGGTGAGGACTTGTGTCACGCCACCACAGCCCATCGCGACTGGGGAAGGGACTGCAAGCGCGGTCCCTGACAGGGAACGCGCTGGCCGGGTCCGCCACGGGGCGCGCGTTGGTCACGGAGCTTCGCGCTGCCTACGCGAACGGCAGTCCGACAGTTGGGCTGTCGGGTGGTCGAGTCGTGGTCCTCATCCAGAACGGTGGCCTCACTGGACGACCGATGGCTGAGCAGATAACGGAGGCCCGCCGGATCGCCATGATGACCCGGGCCCACCTCGCGTTGGGGCCCTGGTACGCGCGCCGGTTAGTTGACCGCGCGGTGACCATGGTATTCGAGGACCGCACACTGGAGGATGGGTGCGACGTTCTGCGCTACGTCGAATACACCGTCCTCGCGCCGACGTACACTTGATGTCGCTTTGGGGCCGCGCGCACTGTGCAACGGGTTTGTCGAGAGCAGAAAGCCCGCGACGAGCGGTCCCCATCTCCCGAGAGGATAGCCAAGCATGAAGAAGCGGTCGAAGAGCGCCGCCAGGAAGTCAGCGGTGAAGAAAAGCGCGACGGCCAAGAAATCGACGACGGGCAAGAGCGCGACGGTCAAGAAGTCGACGACGGGCAAGAGCGCGACAGCCAAACCCACGCGTGCGAAGGGCACCGCGACAAAGCGCCAGATGAAGCCGCGAGCCGCCCCGTACATCCGGCTCCTGGAGCGCCGTGGTGCGCTCTCCGTGTGGCAGGTGGACGGCGCGTTCATACGAAAGAACATCGAGATAGAATTCAGCAACTTCGGGTCGCACTATACGATCGGCGAGGTTCCGAAGCACGAGATCTGGATTGACGCAGAGACCGATCCCGATGAGCAGCGCTTCTTCATCGCGCACGCCATCATGGAACGCCGGCTACGGGCGATAGGCACTGATGCCGATACCGCACGCCGAGAGTCGAACCACGCCGAGCGACGCCTCCGTGTGGCGGCGGGCGACTTACGGAAGATCATGCGTGGGCGCGCGGTTCCGAACGCCGATCTCGTGAAGCGCGAGCTCTGGAAGACGCTATCCAGCGGAGTGATTGTGTGGTTCGTGAAGGGGCGTCTCGTCCGGAGCGTATACGACATCGAGTATACAGAGGGCGGCCATGAACACGTGTATGAGTACATCCCACGTGGCGAGGTGTGGATCGATGACGACATTCACGAGGACGAGCGCGGCTATGTCGTGTTCCACGAACTGCATGAGCGCAATCTGATGGCCGCCGGCATGGACTACGACACCGCTCACGATGAATCGAGCAAGCTCGAACTTCACTACCGAAAGCATCCGGACCAACTGCACGAAGCCCTGGCAGCGGAGGGCTGGGAGTGACTGACGCGCACGAGCGGACGGACGGACACCGCCACCCTCTCACCGGCACGGTGATCCGAACACTGGTTGACGCGGACCGTCCCGCTGTGCTGGATATCCTCACCCGCGCCGGAAACTTCTCCCAGGAGGAGATCAACGTTGCGATGGAACTGGTGGACGAATGGCTCGTCGACGGGGAGGCGAGTGGATACCTCACCCATGTCATCGAGGAGCCAGACGCCCATGCGCCCACCGTGCGCGGGTACGTTTGCGTCGGACCAGCACCGATGACGCACGGTACGTTCGACCTCTATTGGATCGCCGTAGACCCAGACGCGCAAGGTCGAGGATACGGAGCACTCCTGCTCGACGCCGCCGAACAGGAAGTGCGGGCGCACCATGGCCACCTTCTCCTGATCGAGACCGCATCCCAAGAGTCATATGGTGCCGCGGTGCGGTTCTACAAGCGGTCGGGCTATCTCCTTGTATCGCGTATTGAGGACTATTACCGCACGGGCGACGACAAGCTGACGTTCGCCAAGCGCCTCACCTGAGTGCTGATCAATTAAATGAATATGTATTTATATATATCGGAGCACCAGTGGACGCGCCGTGCCGGTCAAGCAGTGAATAGTGATGCAGGTCGGCCGTCTGTATGCTTCCCGATCGGCCCTTCTCCTCGGAGTCAACAATGAAGCAGTTCGCGCCCGTCCCACTCGCTGCTGTCACTACCCTGATGGTTACCCTGGCGTCGTGTCAGTCGATGTCGTCCGGTACACCGGCCGTGGACCCAACACCGGCCACGGAGGCGCATCAGATTCGCTACCAGGGCGACTTCCACGCGCCGATGGGCGTACAGCTCTGGAGCTTTCGCGATGAGGCGAAAACAGATCCGGTGGCGATGCTGACCTTGGCGCGCCGCATGGGCATCACACATGTCGAGACGGCGGGCCTGTACGGTATGACCGCCGCGCAGTTCGCAACAGCGCTAAGGAGCGCGAACCTGCGTGCCACGTCGATGCACGTGTCCTACGAGGACCTCACCCTGCACCCGGACAGCGTCATAGCAAACGCCAACACGCTCGGCGCCAAGTACGTCGGCCTTGCGTGGTATCCGCACACCGGCGCCTTCACGGAGCCCGATGCCAGAAAGGCGATTGCGGACTTCAACCGGATCGGCCGGACGATGAAGAATGCGGGGCTCACATTCTTCTATCACGACCACGGCTACGAGCCCGTCCCCTACGGCAATGGCACGCTCCTCGATCTGATCATTCGGGAGACCGATCCCGCGCTCGTGTCGTTCGAGATGGATGTGTTGTGGACGTTTCTCCCGGGTGGAGACCCCGCCCAACTCATCCGGACGTACCCGGGGCGGTTCCGGCTCATGCACATCAAGGACATGAAGCCCGGCGTCCCGCGCGGTTCGCTTTCCGGCGGTCTTCCAGCCGATCAGCAGGCAGTGATCGGCCAAGGGCAGGTGGACTGGTCGGATGTCATGGCCGCCGCAGCGCAGGACGGCGTCGAGTATTACTACCTCGAAGACGAGACCCCGGCGCCAGTGACGAATGTCCCCTTGAGCATTTCGTATCTGGAAAGGCTCAAGTTCAGGTACTGAGGATACGATGTGCGATGACGATCTCCGGATCGTCATCGCGCCGGTGACCGCAGCCCCACTCGTCCCCACTCGTCCCCACTCGTCCTCACTCGCATCCTGCGCCATGCCACTGCTCTGGGTCGCAATCGGGATCGCACTGATGCTCGTGCTCCTGCTTGTCGTGAAGCTCGATGCCTTCTTCGCGCTCCTGCTCACGTCACTCGTTGTGGCGCTGTTGAACGGAATGGACCTGCTCGGGGCGCTGCAATCGATCCTCAAGGGAATCGGTGCGACAATGGGCAATGTGGCGCTCATTCTTGTGTTCGGAGCGATGCTCGGCCGGCTACTCGAGGAGAGCGGCGCCGCGCAGGCTATCGCGACGCGTCTCATCGAGATTACCGGAGTACGCCACGTGCAGTTCGCGATGGCACTCACGGGGTTCGTCGTGGGCATCGCGATGCTGTACAACGCAGGCTTCCTCGTACTCATCCCGATCGTGTACACCGTCGCGCTCACGACGGGGTTGCCGCTGGTGTACATCGGCATCCCCCTCGCCGCCGCGCTCTCGGTGACGCACGGCTTTCTCCCACCCCACCCCGCGCCCACTTTCCTCGCCATTCTCTATCACGCCGACGTGAACCGCACACTCCTTGTCGGGCTGGTTGCGGCAATCCCGGCCTGTCTCATCGGGGGAGTGATGTTCGGACGCTTCGTACCAATACGAAACCTCATTCCGCCCGTGGGGCTGGCGCTACGTGAACCGGTCGCCCTCGCCGATTTGCCCGGTGTCGCGATCAGCAGCTTCGTCGCGCTCGTTCCCGTACTGCTCATGCTCTCGAACGCAATCGTTGACATCGCGGCAGGCACGTCGGCAGTCGATCCCTTTCGGTCGGGTACCGACTTTCGTGCGCAGCTCGCTGCTGCCGTGCCCAATGCCGCACTGCGAAGCGTGGTGTCTGCGTTGAAGTTCTTCGGAAACGCGACCGTGGCGCTCATGATCGCCGTGCTCGTGGCCCTCTACGCACTCGGACTGCGGCGCGGCCGCACCATGGACGCTCTCATGCGGAGCCTCGGTAGCGCCGTGGGAAGCATCGCGATGATCCTGCTCATCATCGCGGCCGGAGGAGCCTTCTCGCAGGTCCTCCGTGATGGCGGTGTCTCCGACTACATCACCCGTCAGGCGTCGGGGATGCACGTCAACCCGCTCTTGCTCGCCTTCGGCGTGGCGGCGCTCCTGCGTGCCGCGGTAGGATCCGCGACCGTCGCCGGGATGACAGCAGCCAGTGTGCTGGCGCCCACGGCGTTGGGCAGCGGGGTGCGCCCGGAGCTGATGGTGCTCGCCACCGGCGCCGGAAGCCTGATGTTCTCCCACTTCAACGACACCGGGTTCTGGATGTTCAAGGAGTACTATAACGCGACAATTCGCGAGACCTTTCTGACGTGGAGCATGATGGAGCTCGTTGTAGCACTGGTCGGTCTGTGTGCCGCGCTGCTACTCAACCTCGTGTGGTGACCGCGCAACGCGCTGCTCTTGAAACCCTGCACATCAATCTCACGATGAATGCCCGCCCACTGCTCTTCGCCGTCATGCTCGCTGGTGCAGCGCGTCTCTCCGCGCAATCCACTGCATCTCTCCCGCGCAGCACTCCTGAACAGCAAGGCATCTCCTCGGCCGCACTCCTCTCGTTCGTGGAGGCCGTCGACACCACCGTCGATGCGATGCACAGCGTCATGCTCGTGCGCCACGGTCGCGTCGTCGCGGAAGGATGGTGGGGACCATATGCCGCCGGTACATCGCACGTGCTCTACTCGCTGAGCAAGAGCTTCACCTCGACCGCGGTCGGACTTGCGGTCGCGGAGGGAAAGCTCAGCCTTGATGACGAGGTGCTGAAGTTCTTTCCCAACGAAGCGCCGGCCCAGCCCTCCGCGAATCTGCGCGCCATGCGCGTGCGTGACCTGTTGCGCATGAATACGGGGCACCAGACCGAACCGCCGTTCATCACTCCCGCCGACTCCACGATGGGTGACGCGACGTGGATCAAGCGGATCCTTGCGCACCCGGTTCCGTTCAAGCCGGGCACGCACTTTCTCTACAACTCGGCTGCTACATACACGCTCTCGGCAATCGTGCAGAAGGTGACGGGCCAGGCGGTGCTCGACTACCTCCGACCGCGGCTCTTCGTTCCGCTTGGCATCCAGAGCCCGGTATGGGTCGCGAGTCCTCAGGGGATCTCGGCGGGTGCCTACGGCCTGAGCATTCGCACGGAAGACATTGCGCGCTTGGGTCAGTTATACCTGCAGAAGGGCATGTGGAACGGCCGACAGCTTCTGCCAGCAGCATGGGTGGAGGAGGCGACGGCGCGGCAGACGTCAAACGGTTCCGCACCCACGAGTGACTGGGACCAGGGCTATGGCTATCAGTTCTGGCGTTCTCGCTATGGGACCTATCGCGGGGACGGCGCGTTCGGCCAGTACATGATGATCCTCCCGCAATACGACGCGGTCCTGGCGATCACCAGTGGCGTACGCGACATGCAAGCGGTGATGAACAACGTGTGGGATAAACTGCTACCGGCGATGTCGCCGGAGGCAATGCCGGAGAACACGGCGGCACGCCGCGCGTTGGAACGAAAGCTCTCGACGCTGATGGTCCGGCTCCCGGTGGGACTGCCGAGCAGCTCCGTCGCGGCGACGGTATCGCGGCGATGGTATGCTCTGCCCCTGAACGATCGGGGTATCCACGCGATCGCCCTCGACCTCACGCCCGGTTCGGCGGCGCTCATGGTGCGCACAGACGTCGCGGAGAGTCGGACTCCGATCGGTCTCGGATCGTGGGCGACGAGCCGAACTGGTTTCGCAAACGGAATTGAAAAATTTCTCAGCGTACCAGCGGAACCAGCCGTCGCCGCGAGCGGTGCCTGGACGGCGGACAGCGTGTTCACGGTGAAATTGGTGGCGCGCGAGACGCCGTACTACTCGACGATCGTCTTCCGTTTCGATCAGGACCGGCTGCTACTGGATACGCAGTACAACGTGTCGTTTGGCCCGACCGTGCTCCCGCAGCTCGAAGGGAGATCCACGAAGGGCAAGTGAGGAGTCGGCACGTTTCGAAGTGCAGCCGCGGCGCGTCGATCCGCACTACCCGGTGTTCGCGACCTCCGTTACGTCTTCACGAGAGAATGATACCGTGCAGAACCGTCACGGCGTTGGTCGCCACATGCGTAGCGACTGCGGGCCATACGCGCCGTGCTTCGCTCCGAATGTATCCCAACACGAGACCCATCGGAAAGGAATACCCCAGTTGCACGAGCGCGTTAGCGCTCACGTGGTAGTGGTAAAATTGGAGATGCTGCGCGCTGAATAGCGCGGCTGTCCAGACGATCGGCATCCAGCGTCGAGCGGGAAGCGTCCGTGTCGCGAGCGCGAAGAGCGCGCCACGGAACAGGAGTTCTTCGCCGAGAAGACCGAAGCCGATGAACGCCGCGATGTCCACTGAACGCGGCAGCGATGGGACGTATACTCCGATCACGAACACGCTGACCACTGAGCCCAGCACCCAGAACAGCGCCACGACGACGACGAGCCGCCAATCCACGCGTCGGCCCCGCGGTTCGTCGCGCGCGAGATGCTTCGTGGTGAGGTACAGCACCGCGCACACCACACACGACGTCACACGCGCGTCGATCAGCCAGACGAGCGCGCGTCCAAAGCCGGAGCCAGCGGCCGCAACGGAGCCCGAGACCACAAGCGCCGCATCGTCCACGGTCGTGAGCAATCCAAGCGACGCGATCGAAAGGGCGAGCAACGCAACGATGCTCCTCGCGCGATGCGTCTGTGCGCCCACCTGTTGCCGCAAGATCTGCATTTCATACCTTCTGCGGGTGCACTACACTGCCCGGAATTCGCCCGAAACAGGAATCGTCCGGCAACAACTGCATTGTACTCGTCATTCGCCGGCGCGCGAAACCAAGGCTCCACAACGCGTCTCACCACACGCCGATTGAACCGTGACCCTCCTTCGTGTGTCCCTGGCCATCAGGCCTGGAATCGTCGCGGCGCTTGCCGTGCTCGCATTGTCGGCCACCACTGCTGCCGCGCAGCAACGCCTGATGACCCCCGCCGTCGAGCGGTTCGTCAGCGTGAACGCTGCCGTTGTTGCACTCACGCACGCGCGTCTCGTCGATGGCACGGGTACACCATCGCGCAACGACCAGACGATCATCATCCGGGGCGCACAGATCGCCGCGGTGGGTCCTGCGGCAACGACCACGATTCCAGATGGAGCACAGATTGTTGACCTGTCGGGTCACACAGTCCTCCCAGGCCAGGTGGGGTTGCACGAGCACACGTACTTTGGCGGGGTGAAGCGACTCACACAAATGAGCGTGAGCGGACCGCTGCTGTACCTCGCTTATGGCGTCACCACGGCGATGACGGCCGGCAGCCAGCTTCCATACCACGAGCTCAACATGAAGAGCGCCGTGGACGCCGGCGTGCTACCAGGGCCGCACTTTCTCATTACGGGTCCCTACCTGAACGGAGGCCCGCCACGCAACGGGATGTCACGCAACGTGTCCTCCCCCGGTGAAGTCCGCCGCGTCATCGACTATTGGGCGGACGAAGGTGCGTCGTGGATCAAGTTCCTCGGCACCGAATCACGGGAGGTGCTCGGTGCGGGCATCAAGGAGGCGCACACGCGTGGGCTCAGGGTCACCGGTCATCTCTGCTCGGTCACCTTCACGGAAGCCGCCGCCCTTGGGCTCGATTTGCTCCAGCACGGCTTCATTACCAACAGCGATTACGTGGCCGGAAAGCAGCCCGATGTATGCCCGCCGGACAACATGCGCGTGCAGGCCGACGTGGATGTCGCGTCGCCGAACGTACAGTCCACGATCAAGCGTATTGTGGAGAGTGGCGCTGCCGTCGCCTCCACGCTTGGTGTCTACGAGACGTTCATTCCCGAGCACCCGCTCGAACTCCGCGCGATGGAACTGCTCGATCCCGATACACGACGTGAGGTGGAAACGACACACGACAACCTTGCGAGTTCGGGTTTTGTGGTGCCACAGCGCCTGCTTCGGAAAATGATGGAGTGGGAATGTGACTTCGTGGCCGCCGGCGGACTGCTCGGCGCCGGCTGTGACCCGTGGGGCACCGGATTCCTTCCCGGCATCGGCAACCTGCGAAACTACGAGTTGCTGGTGCAGGCCGGCTTTGCGCCGGAGATGGCGGTGCGGATCATGACTCTGAACGGCGCGCGCATACTCGGCATCGACTCACGCACCGGCTCCGTGGCGGTCGGCAAGCGCGCGGATCTCATGGTCGTCCGCGGCAACCCGCTTACCTCACCCGCCGCGATCTACGATGTAGTGACGGTCTTCCGAGACGGGATCGGATTTGACTCGGCCAGACTCCGACAAGCAGCCAGGGGCCACGTAGGAGTGGACTAGCCGAAAACGTCCTACTGCTTGCTCAGCGTCACCCCAACGGCGGCCTGGTTGATAAACACCTGAGTCGCGTTCCTCGGCGGCGAGAAACCGACCGATCCCGTCATCGTCGCCCCGCTGACCGTGCCGGTGAACGTCAGCGTCCCATGGTAGAAGGTGCCGTCCCCCACGGGATTCGAGCCAAGGGATGCCGTGAACGAAACCACCTGGCTGGCGTAGCTGCCGCTGGTGATGGTGAAGGTGTCACCCGTGTAGGGCGGCGTGGATGAACCGGTCACGGGCATGATTGGAGGCGTGCCCAAGGTTCCGGTGCCAGTGACAGTGCCGCCCACTTCGACGAGTTGCAGGCGCAACGTGGTCTGGCCCGCAGAGCTACTCGTCGCCCACGTGCCCGAAAGGCTGACAGGAGCGGTGACGGTGTCGCTGGTTGCGCCGCCGCAACCACTGACGGCTAGCACCGAGGCGGCCGCGAGGGCTGAAAGGGTCCGTCGCAGGCGGCGAACGGGGACACGATGCGCGGACGAGGGATGGGCCATGATCGCTCCGGGGTGAGTTGTTCGTATGTTACTACGAGGCTCTTCGGCCCGCATCAGCGCCCCGCGCCTCGCTCTTCAGTGGAATCAACAGTCGGGCGTGAGAAATGAATAAATAGTTATTCATGTATATTGCACGGTGACCTGGTCATACCGCGCAAGTTCACGGTCCGAATACGGCGTGACACCGCCGATTGCTAGGGTAATGCTATCATGGGCGAATCGGTCCTACACTGACGGCCACGCGCCCCGCGTAACTGCTCGCACACGACAACGGAGGTTGAAGATGGAAGCACGCGACCGAATGCCCGCCGGTGGAAATTCCTGAGGTGGTGGAAGGAGGCGAGAGCGGCCATGATACGACCGCATGCCTCGCACTCCTACCATTCCTTGCGAATGAATCGAACGCTCCTGACAGCCGTGGCTGTCCTGGTCACCGTTGGCCCGCTGTCGGCGCAGATGCCCACTCCACGCCAGACGTCGGGAACGTCCGCTCGGATTCCCCTCCCTGAACACCCTCGGCCCGACTTTATGCGGGCCGAGTGGGAGAATCTCAACGGACCTTGGCGGTTCCGGTTCGACAGCACCAACGCGGGCGAGCGCGCACGATGGTTCGGCGCGCCACTCGCGCGGCCTCGGACCATCGTCGTTCCCTTTTCGTGGGGAGCGCCGCTGTCCGGCGTGCCGGATTCAGCGGATATCGGCTGGTACGAACGCACCATATCGGTGCCGGCGAGCTGGAAGGGCCGACGGGTATTTCTCGTGGTCGGCGCATCTGACTGGCGCACCTCCGCCTGGTTGGATGGCGCTGCCCTCGGCGATCATCAGGGCGGGTACACGCCATTCTCGCTGGAGGTCACTCGGCTCCTGAGATTTGGCGCACCGCAGCGCCTCACGATGCGCGTGGACGATACGCCTCATCCCTTCAAACTCGAAGGGAAACAAGGCTATGGCAACGCCCGGGGCATGTGGCAGACGGTCTATCTCGAGGCGCGCGGGACGGCTCCGCTGGAGTTCGTGCACTTCACGCCCGACATCGATCGCGGCACGGTAAGGGTGCGCGCACACCTCGAAGAACCCGCCCCCAGGGATCTCACGCTGCAAGTAGCCTTCACCAACCGCGCCGGTGTACCGGTAACGGCACGTCAAATCAGCCGAGGTGAACGCGACGTCCATTTCGACATCCCGGTCCCGAACGCTCGTCTCTGGTCGCTCACCGATCCGTTCCTGCACGAGGTTACGGTCACCGTCGGCGGCGACGGCCTCGTCACCGACGCGGTGCAATCGTACTTCGGCATGCGGAAAATCTCCGTCATGGACCTACCCGGAACAGCGTTTCCGTACGTCGCCATCAACGGACATCCTGTCTACCTCCAGCTTGCGCTCGACCAGGCCTATCACCCCACCGGGTTCTACACCTTTCCAAGCGATTCCTTTACGCGTATGGAGATTCTCCGCGCACGGCAGATTGGCCTGAACGGCCTGCGCGAGCACATCAAGATCGAAACGCCGCGGAAGCTGTATTGGGCCGACAAGCTCGGTGTGCTCATCATGGCCGACGTCCCGAATTGGTGGGGCCCGCCCACGGACACCGCTTTTCGCGAACACGACGACGCGATGCGCGCGATGATCGAGCGCGACTACAATCACCCGGCGATCTTCTCGTGGATACTCTATAACGAGTCGTGGGGACTGCTCACGAAGGTAGGCGGCCACGATCAATATCTGGCTGCCACTCAGCGGCGCGTCGTCGAAACGGTGGCCCTCGCCAAGTCGCTCGACTCCACTCGGCTCGTGGAAGACAACTCGCCATGCTGCGGACGGGGCCACACGGCCACAGACATCAACTCATGGCACAACTATCTCGCCGGTTGGCAGTGGGACAGCCTGCTGAACACCGCGACCGACAGCACCTATCCGGGGTCACCCTGGAATTTCGAGCGCGGATTTGCCCAAGCCAGGCAGCCGATGATCAACTCCGAGTTCGGAAACGTGTGGGGATATCAAGGCAGCACCGGCGACGTGGATTGGAGCTGGGACTACCACATGGCAGTGGATGCGTTTCGTCGCCACCCCAGGCTCGCGGGTTGGCTGTACACAGAGCACCATGACGTGATCAACGAGTGGAACGGGTACTGGCGATTCGATCGGTCCAACAAGGAAACGGGCGTCGGCGAGTTGGTGGACGGTATGTCTCTGCGCGATTTCCACTCGCCCTACTACATCGCCCTTGGCCCCGAGCTGAGTACGACCACACGACCGGGCCAGACCGTGCAAGTGCCGCTTTTCGCTTCTTTCCTCGCTGGAGACCGACCAGCCGGGGACTCGCTCACGCTGCAGGTGGAGCTCTCGGGATGGAACTCGCTCGGCGAGAAACGCCGCTACTCCACGCACACGCGACGTCTTGCTTTTCGTCCATTCATGTCCGAAGCCCTTTCGTCGCTTACAGTCGTCATGCCAAACGAACCGGCGCTCGCGGTGTTGTCCGTGCAGCTCGAGGACGCGACCGGAATCGTGTTGCACCACAACTTCACCACATTTGTCGTCGAGGGCACACCGGCCGATGATGCGGTGCTTGCCAATGGACGTCGCGCGCGCGTCGCGCGCGTGCCCGCCGGCGACTATACGGACGCACACTGGTCGCTGAAGACGTGGAAGGTGCTGGACGGGCTCAAGGTGAATGGCGCGGGATCGGGTTACTTCGAATACCGCATTCCATGGCCGTCGGGCCTCACGCGCGCCGATGTCGAGGGGGCGACATTCCTGATAGAAGCCTCGGCCAAACGGCTGAATGGAAAAGACCGCGATACGACGACGCACGACAACGGCGACTACATGCGTGGGGGCGGACTGCAGGACCCCAGCCGCAACCGGAATGCTTACCCAATGACCGGCGCAACTCCATATCCCAGCGCCGTCATGGTACAGGTGAATGGGCTGGCGGCGGGTCGCTTCGAACTCGTGGACGATCCAGCGGATCATCGCGGCATTCTCTCGTGGCACGCGCAATTGCGTGACGGCTATCTCCGCGAGGCGGGATCCTATGGGCAGTTGCTCCGTGTGGCCGTGCCTGATGCGGCGCTCGACGACGCGGCGCGCACGGGCGCGCTACGCGTGCGCCTGGAGGTCGGGGACGCACTGCCGGGTGGACTGGCCATCTACGGCGCCCACTTCGGCCGCTACCCACTCGATCCAAGCGTCGTCTTCGTACTGCATCGCTAGACAACCCCCACCGAGCCCGCGCATGTCTCGAATGGCCCTCGAGGCGGCCGTGCCGAACGTGCGGTCGAGAGGGAGTGTGAAGAGGAATGCGCCGCTCGCGGGGTATCCGCGACCCCGAGCGAGAAACAGGCGTGACGCGCCTGACATAGAACCGTGACACGTCAGTTATCCGAGAGAGGAGACGCGCCCAGTACACTGCGCCGTTCCTCCTTTATCTCATACGTGGATCGGATATCGACATGCGTAGCTTCCCAATGGCGCTGCTCATCGGCGCAATCGTCGCAGGCTCCATCTCACCAACAACGAGTCGAGCACAGGCCACCGGCTCCTTGCGCGGTACCGTCAGTGACATTGATGGCCGCATCATTCCCGGGGCGATCGTACGTGTCACGGGCACCCGTTTCGCAACGCTCGTTGATTCTTCCGGGCGCTATCGCATCAACGCGATACCGAACGGCCAATACATGGTCCGCATCTCCAGCCTCGGATATGCCGTCGATACAACATCCGTCAGGATCGATGGCGGCGACGCGCTTCACGACGCTCGCCTCAAGCCCTCGGCGACCTTGCTTGGGGCGGTTGCCGTTACCGCGCAGCGACTCGGCGAGTCGCAGGCTGCAGCGCTGGACCGACGCCAGTCCGCTCCGAATCTCGTAAACGTGCTCGCGGGCGACGCCATCCGTGAACTCCCGAACCTGAACGCGGCGGAAGCCGCTGGGCGCATCCCGGGCGTGACCACGGAGCGCGATGAAGGCGAGGGCAAGTTCGTTCAGATCAGGGGAACCGAACCGCGCCTGTCGAACGTGACCATCAACGGCGCACACATTCCGGGCACCGAGCAAGGCAGCCGCGTTCCCAAGCTCGACGACGTACCGTCCGATATTCTCGCGGCCATTGAAGTCAACAAGACACTCACTGCAGAACAGGATGCCGACGCCATTGGCGGATCGGTCAACCTCGTCACGAAGACCCCAGAGGGTCCGCTGCAGGGCTACATCGCCGGCCAGTACGGACAGATGAATCTGCTCCAGAAGAACCAGTTTCAGGGCGGCTTCGCCTATGGCGGACGCGTCGGCGAAAGTGGAAAGCTGGGTTTGTTGCTCGGAGGCTCGGTCGATCGAAACAATCGCGCCATCAACGACCTCGAGCCAGCGTGGAATGTCGACGGCAGCGGTCGTTCCTTTCCGGTGGAGTGGAGCCAGCGGGACTATCTGTACCGCCGCAATCGCTACGGTCTGGGCGCTGACGCGGACTACCGCTTTGACAACGGCTCGACCGTATACCTCAAGGGACTGTACAGCTTCTTCGAGAACTACGGCACTACGTATGTGAACGACGTGTCCACGAACGCGACCGGCTCCGCGTTTGGCGCTACCGGCGACTCCGCTGGCGTTGGCAATCGCGGGTTCGGAACAGGCGCGGAAGTGACGCGTGAGGCCTACAACCGCACACCGCGCGAGACGATGTACGGGTTCACGACCGGTGGCAGCACGTCACTTGGCGTCCTGGCGGTGAAGGTGTCGGCCAATATCGCCGCAACGCACCAGCATGAGCGCGACTATCGCTTCAGCCCCTTCATTTACGACGGTCCCGGGGGGCAGGGCCTCACCGTGGCGTACGACGCGTCGAATCCGAAGATCCCCACCTTCACCTATTCGAACGGCAGCATGGCGAGTGCGGCAAACTCGCCGGGCAATTTCCTGCTCGACCACTACTTCACGGTGGACGGCAACACCAACGGGTATGACAACGGGGGGGCGATCGACCTCTCACTCCCGTGGCTGCAGTTGGAGGACGGCGGGTCCAACGTGCTGCGCTTCGGTGCGAAGCTGAGAAGCGAGCGGAAAGACTTCTCGTCGAACCGTGCGTTCTTCAGCACGAATACGCCGTTCGCGCTCACGGATGCCGGCGTCGGCGTCACCGACCCGAACTACTACAACTCACTTTCAAACGCCTTCACGCTTGGTGTCGTGCCGGATCACGTCACCACGGCACAGTACGAGGATTCGCACGCGTTCCAGGACCAGTCGAATGCGGCGCGCAATGCGCTGGGTTCCTTCAGCGGCGCTGAAAAAGTGTACGCTGCCTACGTGAGCAACACGTTCACGTCCGGACCCGCCGTGGTGTACCTCGGACTCCGGATGGAGAACACGAAGGCCAGTTATGTGGGACACGTGGTCACCAAAGACACGGCGGGCGTAACGAGCGTAAGAGAAGTGCCCGGTTCGCAGACGTACACCGATCTCTTTCCGAGCGTGCAGCTGAAGCTGACGATGGGAGAAGGCACCGACGCACGGTTCGCGGTCACCCGCGGCATTGCGCGGCCGAACTATGCCCAGCTTGCGCCCTCGCTCAGCGCCAGCACGGATCTGGCGGCGCGGAACAATCCATCGGCACTCAGCGCCGGCAATCCCGATCTGCAGCCGCAGCATGCGTGGAACTACGACGCGCTCGTCGAGCACTTCTTCCCGTCGGTTGGCGTGGTGTCGGGCGGCGTGTTCTACAAGTCCATCAGCGACGTGATCCTTACCCGGCGCTTCGTCTATAACGGCCCGGTCACCGAACTGGCCGGCTTCCAGGGCACGCGGCCGGAGAACGGTGGCGCAGGACATCTGCTCGGCTTCGAGGCCGAATGGCAGCAGCACCTGACCTTTCTGCCGGGTGCGGCACGCGGCATCGGGTTCGACGTAAACTTCACCCACGTCAATTCCAGCGTGTTGGTGGACACCACCGGCCGCACGGCGCAGCTGGCCCGGCAGTCGCCCAACCTCGCAAATGTCGCGCTGACGTACGAGCTGGGACCGATCTCCGCGCGGGGGGCATGGGCGTACCAGGGTGCGAACATCGTGAGCTACGGCGATGGTCTCCCGGATGGCAATGGAGACACCTACTTCTACGCGCACTCGCAGATCGACGCGTCACTCCTCTTTACCGTTTCGCCCAAAGTGCAGATCCAGCTGCAAGGGCTCAACCTGAACAACGCGGTCTTCGGGTTCTTCCAGGGCACGCCAGACCACGACTACTCCGTTCAGCGGGAGTACTACGGACGTACGATCTACCTTGGCGCAAAATACGGCTTCTGACCGCTCGTCGTGACTGCAGACGCCGACGAGTGCTCGTCGGCGTCTGCACGATCAGCCTGGCGACCGCATCGGCGTGCCTACCTGATGGAAACCCGCGGTTGCCCACGACGGTCATCGTCGTTCGGCATGCCGATCGCGCATCCACGCCGCCGACAGATCCGCCACTCACGGCGGCTGGTGAGGACCGCGCGAGGGCACTCGCCGCGATGCTTCGCAACGCGGGCGTGCAGGCAATCATCACCACGCAGTTCGGGCGAACGAAAGCGACCGCGCGTCCGTTAGCAGGCATCATCGGCGTTCGTCCCGTGGAACTTCCAGACACCGGAACCGCACCCACGTCGCCCTCCGCCAATCTGCGAGTCCGTCTTCGATCAACTGTTCATCGTCACCGTTCCGGCCAATGGCTCGGCGCGGCTCGTCGAAGCGAGATACGGGGCGGCGTCGAGACCCGACTCGAGCTGCGCGGTCACGAGGTAGCGCGGCGAAGATCACGCGCGTGCACGGCACCGCGCGCCCCATACGCCATCCCCGCAACGGTTCGCGACCTCCGGCCGCGAACTCCCGAGCCCCTGTCACGTATTGATTCACCAACGACGTCTGTCGTGTCCGATCTGGGCGACATCCTCCTCAACGCATCACAATCGTTATGGCGCAACGCCTGGAACTGGGTCTCGACACGTTCGGTGACGTCACCAACGATCCCTCTGGCCAACCGCGTCCACACGCGCACGTGATCCGCGACGTCATCCAACAGGGAGTACTCGCAGACGATGTCGGCGTCAGCTTCTTTGGCGTTGGAGAGCACCATCGGCCGGACTTCGTCGTGTCGGCGCCGGAAATCGTTCTGGCCGCGATAGCGGGACAGACGAAACAGATTCGACTCGGCTCAGCGGTGACGGTGCTCAGTTCGGACGACCCTATACGCGTGTTCCAACGATTTGCCACACTGGATGCCGCCTCCGCCGGACGCGCGGAGGTGATCCTCGGCCGTGGATCCTTCACGGAATCCTTTCCGTTGTTCGGCTATGCGCTCGACCAGTATGAGATCCTCTTCGAAGAGAAGCTCCAACTCTTCGCCGCCTTGCTGGCGCACGATCGCACGCAGCAGCCGGTGACATGGCAGGGTACGACGAGGACTCCACTGGTTGGACAGCGCGTGTTCCCCCGGACCGAGAATGGAGCGCTCACGACATGGATCGGTGTGGGAGGGAGTCCGGAATCCGTGCTGCGTGCCACGCGATATGCGCTGCCACTCATGCTCGCGATCATCGGAGGCGATCCACTCCGTTTCGCGCCGTACGTACAGCTGTATCACGCTGGACTCTCCCGCCTCGGGCTTGCGCCGTTACCCGTTGGCGTTCACTCGCCCGGACATGTGGCGGAGAGCGATTCGTTGGCGCGAGAGCAGTACTGGCCCGGCTATCAATCGATGCGAAACCGCATTGGCGCCGAGCGGGGCTGGGGACCCACTAACCGCGCCGAGTTCGAACGGGAAATCGAGTTTGGCTCGCTGTATGTCGGCGCGCCTGATACGGTCGCGTCGAAGATCGCGTCCACGGCGCGCGCGCTGGGGTTGAGCCGTTTCGATCTGAAGTATGGCGCGGGTCCGCTCCAGCACGAGCACCTGATGCGGTGCGTCGAACTCTATGGGCGGGAGGTCATTCCGCGCGTCCACACACTGATGGGCTGAGTGCCGGCCCATGTCGCGCCGTGTCGGCAGGATGCGCGTCCCTAACTGCCGTCGTGCACCAGATCCATCCGCACGGCGTACCGCACCAGCCGCGCCAGATCGTGTATGTCCAACCGCCTCATCAATTCTACTTCACCGCCAGAATCTCGGGCTGCTCTATCACCGGCGCGGTCGCGAAGAGTTCCTCCGCCCGCGCGAAAAGCGCCTTGGCGATCCCACCCGTCAGATGGGCATTCCGACCGTCCTGGTCAGCGAAGGTGTCGAAAATCGCGAACCGCGACGTCCCAAGCTTCAATGCATACCAGCGCACGGTGCCGGTCTCGGCCCGCGCCATGGGCAGTGCCGATTTGAGAAACGCCTCCACTTCCTGCTCCTTGCCGGGCTTCGCCTCGAGCATGGCGAGTATGCCGATCCTTTCCATGAGCGCTCCGTCGTGTAGTGGGTAACTCCGATGGCGCCCGAGGCGCGCGGAAATACTGGGACGCAGCCCTTACTTCCGGAATGCGCGTTTGAGGGCATCCGCGGCGTAGCTCTCCGCGTCCTTCGCCTTGGCCAGGACGCCGCCCATACCGAAGAACTCGTGGGTCACGCCATCGTAGGTCTTCTGGTCGGCCTTGCCGCCGGCCTCCGTGATCTTTCGCGCGAGCATCTCGCCATCGCTCCGGAGCGGGTCGATCTGCGCATTGATGATCGTGACCGGGGGAAGATCCATGAGATTGCCGGCTACGAGATTGATTCGCGGATCTTGCCGATCGGCGGCCGAGCTCGCGTACTTGTCGAAGAACCACGTCATCATCGCGCGATTGAGCGGCTTGGCCATGGCGTTCTCGGCGTACGAGGGCGTCACCGTATCCCCCGTTGCAATGGGATAGACCGAAATGACGGCCAACGGCGCCTGCAGCTGCTGATCCCGGGCTGCCATGGCGGTGGCCACGGCCAGATTGCCGCCGGCGCTCTCCCCAGCAAGCGCGACGCGCTTCGGGTCACCCTTGATGGACGCAGCGTTCGCGATCGCCCACTTGTAGACAGCTACTGCATCATCGTGCGCCGCCGGGAACTTGTGCTCTGGAGCGCTGCGATAGTCCGCGGAGATGACCACCGCGTGTGCATTGATGGACAGTGCGCGGGCGCCGCCGTCGTAGACATCCTTGCTGGCAATGACCCAGCCGCCACCGTGGAAGTACACGACAATGGGAAATGGGCCGTCGCCGTCGGGCGTGTAGACGTTGGCGGACAGCTGCCCCGCCGCACCACCCACCATGTGATGGGTGAGCGTGGTACCCGCTGGCGGCGCCGTCGGCTTGCCCTGCTTCACCAGCAACTGCTTCACCGCATCGGTGGGCGTGGGCTGCTTCCGGGCCTCGTCCGCCGTAAGCGTTTCGATCGGTTTGCCGTGGAGCGCCGCGAGTTGGTCCAGCACGGCCTGCATTTCCGCGTCGGGAGTTCCCGGCTTGCCAGAGGCTTGAATCGTGGCCGAGCCGGTATCTGCTGTCGTCACATGGTCCTTCATTCTGCCTACCTCGAGTGAGGATCTTTCCGCCGCTGCCGTGCGCGCATGATCGTTCGGTCTCAGATAGTCCGGGCATCGCACAATTTGAGCCATTTGCTACAAAGCGGAGTAGCAGGATTGCCAAGTCCAGCTCCAGCGAACAGGATACCCGTTGCAGGTGTACGGACTATTCTTCGAATTCGCTCGCCTCTCTATCCCGGAGCTTCCTTCAACCATGAGCGATTCGGCCTCCCCCATTCTCGAAACGCTGCGGGGGCGCATCCTGCGCGGACTGCGATCGGGCACGCTCGAATCGGGCGGGCGGTTGCCGAGCGCGCGCGAGCTCGTCGTCGAATTCGGGATTGATCACCGCCCCATCCTGTCGGCGTACCGGCAGTTGGCGCGGGAAGGATTGGTGGAAGTACGCGAGCGTGGCGGAGTTTATGTCGCGGCCGACACGGCCCCGGGCTGGAAGCCGCCGCCGACACTTCCGGTGAGCTGGTTCGTCGAGACGTTCTCCGAGGCGTATGCCCGCGAGGTGCCGGCGACGGAACTCCTGGACTGGCTGCGGAGGTCGCTCGAGACGGTGCGTATACAGACTTTCGTCGCCGCACCGCGCGAGGATCAGGCCGCCGCGATTGCGCAGGAACTGCGGGACGATTTCGGGCTTGAATCGAAAGTCCTGTCACCCTCCGACTGGCTTCCCGGTGCGGCTCCCTTCACCGCGCTCAAGCGGGCTGATCTCGTGGTGGCGACGACATCCGAGGCCGCAGCCGTCAAACCGCTGGCGGAGCGCCTGGGCAAGCCCTACCTCGAGATCGAGTTACGTCCGGACCTGGTCGCCGGGGAATGGGCGATGCTGCTTCGACAGCCGCTGTGGGCGCTCGTCGCTACCGCCGAGTTCGGCGACATGCTGCGACTATTGCTGTCAAACGTGAAGGGTGTGGAGAACTTGAACGTCCTCGTACACGGGCGCGATGATCTAACGGTCATTCCTGTCGGTGCGCCCACCTATGTAACGCATCGGGTACGAGAGGCGCTGGGTGATACCGTCATCAACGGACGCATCCTGCCAGCAGCCCGAACCATTTCGGCGCAGTCGGCCCGGCAACTTTTCGAATTCATCGTGCGTGCCAACCTTCGCGCCACACAGGCAATGCACGGCAGAGAAGAGTGAACTCGGCTGTGAGGGGTCCGACGAACCGGCGCGTGATTTGCGACAAGCAGGAGTGATCGGCACGCCAACGCCGGGCGCGCAGCCCCTTTCACTCGCGGTGGAACTCCGCTGGTACCAATTCCGTGCCCACTACCTACGCAGCCGCGAACGTATCCAACCAGGAACTCGAGATCCTGGCCCGGGCTTTCTCGCCGAGCCTCTCGCAGGCCGATCTGTATGCGTTGCTCGCACACCTCAATGCGCAGACCGACCACCGCTTCACTGGCGTGTATCGCTTCGAGCCCGGCTGGGTTGTGTCGGTCGCCCTGTTCGACCGAGAGGCACCCGACGTCCGATTCGGACCGGACGTCAAGATGAAGGAGTCGTACTGTTGGCTGTGCGGTGTGGAGAGTGGCTACGTGATCGAGGATGCACGCACAGATTCGCGTCTACTCCGACATCCGGCGCGCGACGACGTGCGGTCGTATGTCTCCGTTCCCCTGCACGACAAGAACGAATCCCCGTGGGGCTCCCTCTGCCATTACGATTTCTTCCCCCGGCCTGCTTCGGAAGAATCGCTCGCGCATCTCCGCTTTTTTCGGCCGCTCATCGAGGAAATGTTCGTACGGGAAAGCGCGGCGCATTGGGATCCCGATGCCTCGCCATCGGAGCGAATGACGCGCACCATGATGATTGAGCCCGGGCCACGATTCGTGTCGGTGTAGCCGCCGGAGTGTGACGGCCACGTCAGGATCCCGGTTGGCGCCGGTGACGAGGGCAGTCGTGCCAGCGATGGGGGATGTCACGAGCGGGTCCTCGGAACGAGTGTGTGCATACAGACAGGTCTGTCTATCTCTCGACTTGACGGTAGACAGATCGGTCTGTACTGTCAAATATGCCCGCAAAACCCGTCACACCGCGCGACGTCGGCGTGCGCGATCGACTCCTCGATGCGGCGGACCGCCTGTTCTATACCGAGGGCGTGCGCTCCGTCGGCATCGACCGCGTGCTGGCCGACGCCGATGCAGCCAAGGCCTCCCTCTATGCGCACTTTGGCTGCAAGGATGAACTCGTCGCGGCATACGTGCAGCGCCGAGTGGAAGCTGCCAGGTCCACGATCGATCGGTTCGTGCGGGATGTGCCGCCCAGGGCACGCGCGCTGCGCTTCTTCGACTGGGTGGTGGAGTGGGCGGAATCCGCTGACTTCCGCGGGTGCCCGCTGCAGCACGTGGTGGCCGAGCTGTCCGACGAGAAGCATCCGGCACGTCTCATCGCGGCACGCCAGCGAGAATGGATCCTTGGCCGCCTCACGGAATGGGCTCGCGCGGCCGAGGTGTCGCACCCGAATCGCGTCGCGGGGGCGCTGATGGTGTTGTTCGACGGCGCGATCGCGGCCGCCGAGCAGGACGGACCCAAGCGGGCGCGTGACGCGCGGTGGACGGCGGAGAAGCTGCTGGGCGCCCCGCGAAGGTGATCGGTCGAAGGCCAGGCCGCGACCGCCCCCGCTGACCCGAGCGAATTGGTGCCCTCCTGGCGAATAGACGCCGCGAGGCGCGGCAGTCACCAGCGGCCACAGAGGCCGAGCGGAAATTGACAAGCCCATCAGGTGTGCGCTATTATCGCGCGGCCCGCCATGCCGACGGGTTCGCCAACAATGTGAACCGGAGGACCGCCATGCATCGTGCTTTGCTGAGCAGCGTCGCTCTTCTCGTGACCGTGACCGTCGTGGCCACCGCACAGAAGGCGGCATCGAAACAGGCCGCGGTTTCCAAAGTGGCGGCGCTCAAGTGGTCCGATCTCAAGGGTGACTGGGAGGGCAAGTCGATGGCCGGCACGTCTGACTCGGTGGTTGCCACCTCGACCATAACGTACGGGGCGCGCAAGAAGATCACGGTGAAGTATCCTAATCGGCCACCGGTCGCGGCACATCTCATCGCCATGGCGGGCGACAGCGTCATCATACAGACGGACAAATACGACAGCGTTACACGTACGGGCCACAAGGTCGCGGTCCGCATGACAACGCATGTCGCGAATCACAAGGCGTGGGGTACGTTCCACGCGACCTTCGACGACGGAAAGTCCCTGGACGGCAGGAGTACCTTCGACCACAAGATGAAGTGAGCGGTTGACGTCAAGCCGCAGCCGCGGCGCGCCAGCTGCCGAAGGCCGATAGCCCTTTAGGAATCATGACGATCCGACTCTGCCTGGCAGGCGTCACGGGGTGGGCAGGCTCTGCCTTGGCGCGCGCGGTCGCGAGTGCGCCCGACCTCGAGCTCGTCGCCGCCGTTTCACGCACGCACGCCGGAAAGCGCGTCCGCGACGTACTCACGGAGCCTGGTCTCGACACGCCGATTTATGCATCGGCCGCTGAAGCGCTCACCACGCGATGCGACGTGTTTTTCGAATATACGAAGCCTGCCGTCGCCAAAGGCAACGCCCTCACCGCGCTCGCCGCGGGCGCACACGTCGTCGTGGGGACGTCGGGACTGTCCGACAGCGACTACGAAGAGATCGCCTCCGCCGCAGTCGCGGCTGGCCGCGGTGTGCTCGCCGTGGGCAACTTCGCCATCACCGTCGTCCTCCTGCAGAAGTTCGCCGAAATTGCGGCGCGGTACATTCCAAGCTGGGAGATCGTCGAGTACGCCCACGACGGTAAAATCGATGCGCCCAGTGGCACCGCGCGTGAAATCGCGCATCGTCTGTCCAGCGTCCGCCCTCCGCACATCAAGGTCCCGATCAACCAGACGGTCGGACCGCACGACGCGCGTGGCGCGGACGTCGCCGGTTCGCGGGTCCATTCGATCCGCCTGCCCGGCTACATCATCTCCGCGGAGGTGATCTTCGGCATGCCGGATCAGCGGCTGCTGCTGCGCCATGATGCCGGGAGCAGCGCCGAGCCATACGTGGCGGGCGCGCTGCTAGCCATCAGGCAGGTGGGATCGTTCGTCGGCCTGCGGCGCGGACTGGATCAGGTGATGGATCTCTGACGGCGAGCCTGGTTTCCGAACTCACCCGGCTCGCATCGCCCGCCCGGCATACATCGCGCGATCCGCGCGCTCCAGCAGCGCGTCGAGGTCGGATTCTCCCGGTTTGGCGATCGTCGCGCCAATGCTCAGCGACGGAGAGATTGGCCATCCTGCCGCGATACTCCTGGCGCGCAGCGCCTCATCGACGCGCTCGGACAGTTGACGAAGGATGCCAAGGCGCGCTCCGTCCATCCACACCGCGAACTCGTCGCCCCCGATACGCGCCAC
>JANYIN010000164.1 GCA_025362035.1 Gemmatimonadaceae bacterium
CACACGACAACAACCGCGACGGGCTGATGATGAGCATCAAGCTCACGCAGCACATGAACACCGGCTTCCTCTTCTGGCACCCGACGGTGATGCACGACCTGCACGAGTCGGTGCCATTTCTCTACACGAGCACCGGCACGGGCCCGTACAACGACGAGTTCGACCCGATCGTCGTGGACGAGTGGCACACGCTCGCCTACCAGGAGATCACCGAGCTGACCAAGCGCGGGCTGCCCGGCGTGTGGACGCACGGCTTCTACGACGGCTGGGCCCCGAACTACATGCTCGGCATCGCCCAGTTCCGGAACTCGCTTGGCAAGTTCTACGAGACGTACACGTCGGGGGGCGCGGACTGTCAGATCGTGAAGCTGCAGGCGACGGCGACGTCCAGGGAGTGGGACCGGCCCAACCCGCCGGTGAACAACGTGAAGTGGTGCATTCGCAGCAACATCAACTATCAGCAGTCGGGCGTGCTGGTGGCGCTGAACTACGTGGCCAGGAACCACGACACGTTCATGGAGAACTTCTCGCTGAAGGCCACGCGTATGGTGGAGCGCGGCAGGCACTCGGCGCCCTACGCGTTCGTGATTCCCCACGATCAAAAACGCGCGTCCGAAGCGGCCGACCTGATTGACTACTTTCGGAAGATCGGCAGCGAAGTGCACGTGGCGACGGCCGACTTCACCGCCACTGCCATGCCGACCGTGATCGAACGCGGGCTGGTGGGCGGCGGCGCGGGTCCAGCGGCTGCGGGCGGAGGGCGTGGCGGCGCCACGCCGGGCGCTGCAACCGGCGGCGCCGACAGCGCGGCCGCCCAGCGGCGTGACTCCACGCGGGCGCGCGCCATGATCGCCACTGTGCACACGGGCGACTGGATCGTCCGCATGGACCAGCCCTACACCGCGCTGGTGCGCACCGTGTTGGCCGTGCAGCGATTCCGTCCCGATGATCCGTCGCCGTACGACGACACCGGATGGTCATTGGACCAGCTGCGCCACGTGACGGTGCACACGATCGCGGATTCCACGATTCTGTCAAAGCCCATGACGCTGCTGTCCGCTGACGTGACGGTTGGCGGCGTGCTGAATGGCACCGGCGGCACGCTCGCGGTCATTCCTGTTGGCGACTGGCGGTCGGCGATCCTGCCGTGGAAGGTGGGCCGGAACACCGTCCGCGTGGCGGACACCGCCTTTGCGTCCAGCGGCGTCACGTTCCCGGCGGGCACGTATCTGCTCGCGAACAACGCCGCGGCGCAGGATGCGGTTCGGAAGCTCGGTCTCATGGGCACCGCTCTGCCAGCGGCGCCAACCGTGCGGTCTCACGGCATCGCGCTCCCGCGCATCGCGTTCGTCCACACCTGGATCGAGACACAGAACGAAGGGTGGGTGCGTCACGCGCTGGAGGAAATGGGGGTGCCGTTCACGTACATGTCGACGCAGAAGCTCAAGGTACCCGGTCTGCTGGATCGGTACGACGTGGTGCTGTTTCCGCACGTGAGTGCGGCGCCGGCGGGCATCGTGAACGGCCGGCCGATGGTGGGGCCGGCCGTGCCCTGGAAGAAGACGCCGCTCACGCCCAACCTCGGCGTCATCGACTCGACCGACGACATTCGACCCGGTCTTGGTTACGACGGCCTTGCGGCATTGAAGGCGTTCGTCGATCGCGGCGGTCTGCTCGTGACCGAGGGGAACAGCAGCCGGCTGCCCGTGGATTTCGGCTTCACACCCACCGTGTCCATCACGGCCACGCCGCGGCTGCTGGCTCGCGGCGCCGTGTTCAAGGCACAGGCCATGGATCGCACGAGTCCCATCCTGTACGGGTATGACCAGGAGACCTTCTCGGTCTACTTCAACACGGCGCCGTTGTTCACAGTCGCGACCGGGAGCGGACCGCAGGGCGAGGGCGTGGACAGTGCCAGCCGCGCCGTCGCGCAGAATGTGCCTGATCCCATGCTCGAAAAGCAGGCCACCGCTCAGCGCGCCCGCGTGATCCTGCGGTTCACGCCTCGCGCCGATTCTCTGCTCGTGTCGGGACTGCTGGACAACGGAACGGAGATGGCGGGTCGCGCCGCGGTGGTGGATGCGCCAGTGGGACACGGACACGTCGTGCTGTTCGGCATCCGTCCCATGTGGCGGTACGAGACGCAGGGGAGCTACGCCATGGTGTTGAACGCGATGCTCAACTGGAATGCGCTGGACGTGAATCAGCGTGCCGCCGGCGTCGGCGACCAGGCGAAGCCCGAAGGGAAGGGCGCGCCGTGAGCTTGGAGCGCTATGCCGGGTTGGTGGCGGTTGCGGTGGCGCCGCGAGCGTCGCCACCGCTGGGCTTGGCGACGTTGTTCGTCTTCTTCGAGTCCGGGGCGCCGCGGCTGAGGGTGAGCGTCAGCACCTCCCGTCCGGCTTTGTGCACGACGGTGAGTTCCACGAAATTCTGACGCGCGCCGTTGAGTGTGCCCATGCGGACGTGCGCCTCGTGATGTCCGTATGAGGCATCGCGCCGATCCAGCAGGGCGGTCTGCTGTTCGAATGCGTCGGAGAGTTCGCGCGCCAGCCGAACGCCGTCCACGTTCAAGGGAAGATCGCGCGACACGGAGATTTCGCGAGCGATCGGCGCCGCGCCAGGCGCCTCCCGGACGTACGACACATCCAGGTGCAGACGCGCGCTATCGGGCCCGATGACGACGTCGTAGGTGCACGACCCCGCGGATGCGGGTGCCGTGCTGGTGGCGCAGGTGGCGGGCTTGCCGGCGCCGATGCGCTCGAGCTGGTCGCGGGCCATGCCTGCGTAGAGGCCACGATACGAGTACGACTGCTTTTTCGGTGCGACGTCGCCGGTGAGCGACGCGCGGACCTCGGCAGCCGTTGCCATGGAGTCCTGTGTGGCCAGCGGCGCGTCCTCGCTCGACGTGGCGCGCGCCCGTTCCTGGCACCCGCTCGTCGCGAAGCCGATGGCGACGACGAGGGGCAGTCCGAACTTCGAGCGGGCGCCGCCGAGGGCGTTCACGGCGTGGTCGTCAATCGGCTAGAGCAAACGCTTTGGTTCGGGCCGCTCCTCGACCGTGGATTCATATCGCGGCTCCGGCTTCGGCGTGGAGATCGATGCGTCGGTACGCGGCGCCTCGATCGAGCTGGTGATGGAGCCCTCCACGTCGGTCACGTTCTTCTTGAATTCACGAATGCCCTTGCCGAAGGACGCGCTGATTTCCGGAATGCGCTTCGCGCCAAACAGGACGAGCACGATCACCATGATCACCATCAGCTCGCCGAACCCCAGATTGCCGAACATGTCGTCCTCCGTGTGACCAGGTTGCTTCTTGGGAATTAGCCAGTATCAATATGCTCGCACGGCGCGGGCCAGGGTATGCAGGCATTCCTCAGTCCAGATACTTCTTCAATCCAGTACTCGGGGCTTTTTCACTGCAGACTGAAGTACTGGACTCCTGCAGTACTTTGACTGGCAGACCGGCTCCCAAAACGAGTGGAGAGAATTCTTTCCAGGCTTTCCGGGAGGGTGAATGCCAGTCCAGATACTGCTACAATCCAGTACTTCATTCTGCGGTGGCTGTTTTCCCTGCGGACGTGAGTACGGGATTACTCAAAACGAGTGGAGAGGCCCTCAAAGGCGCGCGTTCTTAACATCTCGCTATTCTACGCGTACACACATGGCGGGCACGCGACGACGCAGCCCTGCAGGACCACCCCTCCGTTCAGGGAACGATGCGTTACGTCTCGATCCGGACCGCGGCTGCCAGCGTGGCGTGCGTGTTCGTGGTGGCGTGTAGTGACACGATGTCTCCCAGCGCGCCCCCTCCCATCGTCAAGAGCGTGGTGCCCGATACGACCGACGCCGGGTCGATTCTCCTGCATGTCACCCTGAACGAGCCCGCCACAGTCAATGTAGACTATTGGACGGACGACAATCGGCATCTTCAGCTACAGGTGGCCCAGTCCGCTGCCGACGGTGCCATTCTGTTGGCCGACGTTCGGGCGGGGAAGAAGTATCAGTTCGACGTGTCGGCGCGCACGGGCGGCGGGCCCGTGAGCCCAAGTCTCAATGGCGTAATCGAGACGCCGGAGTTGCCGCCCTCGCTGCAGCAGGAGCAGATCATCGCGACCGGCACCTCGAGTGCGGCGCTCACGATGCTCGAAATCAACGGCCCGTACCGGGGCTTCGTGGCGATCGACGGCGCCGGGTACCCAGTGTGGCGGTGGCCGACGCAGGGATCGCCGCAAGGATTCACCCGTCGCGCCAACGGCAACTTCGTGTTCCTGGACGCGGGGTACGGACTGTTCGAGGTCACGCCGGAGGGTCAGGTCGTGCATCAGCTGGATCCGTTGCCCGGCGGCGCGCGCGTGCCGCATCACGACGTGGTGGCGACCCCGCAGAACACGCTGCTGTTCCTGGCGCAGCAACCGACTTCGGCCACCGACACGGCGCTGGTGGGCGACGCGATCTGGGAATGGTCGCCGGAGAGCGGCGCGGTGATTCAGCGATGGAGCGCATTCGATTTCTTCGATCCGGCGGTGTACGAGGGACCGCGGTCGCTCCACTACGACTGGGTGCACGCCAATTCGCTGGCCATCGGCGATCACGGCAACGTGATTCTCTCGCTCAACTGGCTCGACAAGGTCGTCTCGATCGCGCCGGACTGGAAAACGCTGGAATGGACCGCTGGGGGACGCAACAGCACGTTCGCGTTCGACTCCGGCGGGACCTTCCAGGGCCAGCACGCCGCCTCGACGCTTCCGAACGGCGATCTCCTGCTGTTGGACAACGGCCGCGACCGGACGGGAACCGACCGGTATTCGCGGGGATTGGAACTGTCGCTCGACAGGAGCGGCGGGCGAGCCCACGTGGTCTGGAGCTTTCGACCCAGTCCTTCCATCTACGCACCCTACATCGGTTCCACGCGGCGGCTGCCGAACGGGAATACGCTGGTGTTCTTCGGGCTGGTCAGCGGCATCAGCGGCTCCACCGGACCTGTGACCGGATACGAAGTGAGCCCGGGCGGGGCGGTCGTGTGGCAGGTGAGCGTGTCCAATGTGCTTGCGGTGTATCGGGCCACACCGTTGGAGACCATTGCGGGAGAAGTTGTTCTTCACTGAATAAGCGGCTTGGAACGCTGCAGTCGGTTCTTTTCCACTGCAGAATGAAGTACTGGACGACTGCAGTACCTGGAATGGCCTACCGGCTCCCAAACGAGTGGACAGATACTCGCTTGGCTTTCTGGGAGGTCCAGGGACGCTTTAGTCCAGCGCTTCGTTGTGCAGCGGTTAGTTCGTCAAAATGCAAACCGGCCTGGAGAAATTCTCCAGGCCGGTTCGTGACTTGCGTCGATGCCTAATGATCAGACCCGACTGACGAACTCCGTCCTGCTTACTTGCAGGCTGGCTCGCCGTCGCCCGCTGTGGTGACCACCGGGTTCGTCGTGTTGACGCCGATGCCGCAGCTGAAGTTGGCGATCTGCGTGTGCGTGATCGTCGCCGACCAGTAGCCGGAGCCCGGTACGATCGTGGGGGTGTTCACACCCGTGGACGGCCTGTACTTGAGTTGCGTGGTGTCGAACGTGACGTACTTGGTGGAATCGGCGAAGAACGACTCTTCCGCCGTGACGAGGTTGCGGAGATCCGACTTCATCGCGGCGATGTACGCCTTCGACTTGGTGTTGGCGAACTTGGGAATCGCGATCGCGGCCAGAATGCCGATGATGACGACCACGATGAGCAGTTCGATGAGCGTGAAACCACGGCGAGAAGTACGAGGCATGGTCGAAGACAACCTATGTTGGAGGGATCCACCGCACAGAGCTCGAAGGCGCTTGATCGGCTGTGCTTCGTCGCTTTGCATCGTCGCTTTGCATCGGAGATGCCACGACGGCTCGGGACTCGGTAAGTGCGCGCAATGCGTTTGTGCGCAATCAGTTAGCTCGACCGGCACCTGAGACGCACACGCATGCCAATCGGGTAGAACCATCGCAGATCGCGAGGATACATGGGATGTGCAATGACGGCCGCGTCTGGTCTCCCTGGTGGCATTCGTCACGAGCGTAGCTCTTCACAGAGCCGTTGATCCAGGATATAGTCTCAACGCGACCACAAGAAGATTGCACGTGCGTCGCCACGGATTGCTGGTGCGATGACAGTCCACTCGCGCCGACGGATCCACGTCCAACCCCACGTGACGTCGCGTAAGAGCGTCACGCGGCGTAGCGAGCTTTCGTGGTCGTGTGTCTGCGACTGCCGATCTCCACCATTCCGTCTGGATAGTCCGCCCGCCGCACCGAGCTGATGGCCACCTACTTCTACCGACGCTCACTCACCCGGCACGGCGACGCCGTAGCCAACGTCGTTTATGCGGTCGAATCCGTCATCGGGGAGAAGCGCGATCTCATTCCGGTCACGGCGGCGTTCCCGGGAGGATGGCGTCCCACCGATTTTCCAGGCCAGGTACTTCGGGACGACGGGGAGGAACGCGCGATATTCGTCCGGTGTTTCCTCCCGCGCGCGAAGTTACAGGAGTATATGCTGATTACCGAAGCGGAGGCGGAGCGGGAGTTTCCCGGTTTCGCTGAAGCCCGCACCCCGTCGGGATAGCGTCGCCTCGCGACCCTTTCCAAGGACCGTGACGTCAGGGAAAAGGCCGCGCGAAGTTGCGGCGCTGGACGTCTCCCGGCCAGTTGGGTCGCGTCCGTCTGCAGCACGGTTCACGATATTCGGCGGTGCTCTACGAATACCAGAGCACGCTGTCGAATTTCGTGACAGATTGGCTACCAACTGAACACCCATCCGTCGAACAACCGCGCCAAGCTCATCGGCTGCGGTTTCGTACCCAATCACCAAGGACCAACCAATGCCCCGAATTCAATGGAGCACACTGCTCTTCGTCCTGATCGTAAGCGCGATATGGCCAGTGGTTGGCGCCGCGCAGGGAGTTACCACGGCCTCCATTATCGGAACCGTCGTCAACGAACGCGGTGAGGCGCTGGGAGGCACTCGCATCAGCGCGGTGCACACGCCGTCAGGAACGTCCTACTCCACCAGATCCCGAGCAGACGGGCGCTACACCATTCCGGGCATGCGCGTCGGCGGCCCGTATTCCGTGACTGCCACGGCAATCGGACTCCAGCCGGAAACACACCGGGACATATACCTCGATCTGGGGGTTGCCACCGACGTGATGTTCACGATGAAGCAGGCCACGGTGCGTCTGACGGGGGTCGAAGTGGTGGCGACCAGCAATGGCGCCTTCAGTCCGGACCGGACGGGTGCATCCACCACCATCGGGTCCGAGGCGCTCGCCGCGTTTCCCACCATCGGACGCGTCATTACGGACTTCACTCGCCTCACGCCGCAGGTGTCTGGTTCGTCCAGCGCATCGTTCGCCGGCCAGAGCAATCTCCTGAATAACATCACGGTAGATGGCTCCTACTTCAACAACTCATTCGGCCTCACCAGCCAACCAGGCGGGCGCACGGGCGTCTCACCGATACCCATCGACGCGCTCGATCAGATTCAAGTGAATGTCGCTCCGTATGATGTGCGGCAAGGCAATTTCGTCGGCGCGGGGGTGAATACCGTGACCAAGAGCGGCACGAACGAATTCTCGGCGGCCGCCTATGACATCACGCGCAACCAGCGCTACGTGGGAAAGCAGGCGGGCGCCAACGCCTACAACCCCGGCATCTTCACCTTCTCGCAGCAGGGCGCACGGGTGAGCGGGCCGATCGTGAAGGACAAGCTCTTTTTTTTCGTGAACTACGAGACCGACAGGAATTCCGCGCCGGCCACGTCGTTCCTGACCAACAGCGGCGGACAACCGGTGACCGGAAACGTGACGCGCGTGCTCGACACGGATCTGCAGCAGCTCACGACATTCCTCAAGTCGAAGTTCAGCTACGATCCCGGCGCGTACGCAGGGTGGAATCTCGAGACGCCTTCGAACCGTCTCATTGCGAAGCTCGACCTCAACGTCAACGACCGGAACAAGCTCAGCGTGCGTTACCTGCAGTTGACGTCGCAGGCGGGGCAGGAGATCTCGAATTCCAGCTCACTGGTGGGCGCGTTCGGCAATCGCCGCGACAACGCGAACTCGGTCAGCTTTTCGGGATCGAGCTATGCCATTCAGGAGAACATCCACTCCATTGTGGCCGAACTGAATTCACAGGTGGGCGCGAGCGCGTCGAACAACATGATTCTCGGGTACACCGCCAACGACGAAAGTCGTGTCGGGATCTCGCCGCCGTGGTTCCCGCTGGTGGACATCCTGAACGGCGGCACCAACTACACGTCATTCGGCTTCGAGCCGTTCACGCCGGACAACCAGCTCCGCTACCATACGCTCCAGTTCCAGGACAACTACACGCGCTACGGCGAAAAGCACGACTTCACCGTGGGTGTCACGGCCGAGAAGTACCGGTCGGAGAACGTGTTCTTCTCGGGCGCGCAGAGCTACTACGTCTACAACTCGCTCGCCGATTTTTATACGGACGCGAACGACTATCTCGCCAATCCGAACCGCACCACATCGCCGGTGAAGCTGAACACCTTCTTCGTCAAGTACAGCAACATCCCGGGTCAGACGGAGCCGTTGCAGCCACTCGACGTGTTCTACTACGGGGCATACCTGCAGGACGAATGGCGCGCGACCAGGAACCTGAAGCTCACGTTGGGGCTGCGGTTCGACGTCCCGACGTTCGGCAACACGGCTTTCAACAACCCAGCCGCCAACGCGCTGACCTTTCGTGACGAGACGGGCGCGGCCGCCAGCTACAATACGTCGAAGCTACCGGACGCCACGCCACTCTGGTCCCCGCGGCTCGGCTTCAACTGGGATGCGCTCGGCGATCGCAGCACGCAGGTGCGCGGCGGCACCGGTGTGTTCACTGGAAAGCCGGCGTACGTGTGGGTGTCCAATCAGATCGGTGCGAACGGCATCATCACCGGACAGGACCTGCAGCAGAACACCACGGCGCGTCCATTCAACCCAAGTCCAGACGCCTACAAGCCAAAGACCGTGAGCGGCACTCCCGCGGCACTGTACGAGCTCGATTTCACGAGTCCACGCTACAAGTTCCCGCAGATCTGGCGCAGCAACCTCGCCGTGGACCAGCGGCTCCCGTGGGGCGTGGTCGGTACCGCGGAATTCATCTACGGGAAGGATGTGAACGGTCAGGCGTACATCAACGCGAACCTACCGGCCGCGAACGCCGCATTCACCGGCGCCGATACGCGCCCCCGGTGGACGGGATACGTCGGGACGCCCCGCATCAACCCCAACATCACGGCAGCGTACGTCATCCAGAACGAGAATACCGGATATTCCTATGATTACGCGTTCTCGATGGAGAAGGCGTTCACCAACGGATTTTTCGTCAAGGCCGCATACAACTATGGTCTTTCGAGGAATACCGTAGATCCCAGCTCGGTCGCATCCGGCTCGTACACGAGCAACGCGATCGTGAGCGACCCCAACAACCCGGGCGTGGGCTACTCGCAGTACTCGCCAGGCTCACGGGCGTTCCTCGCTGTGTCGTACAAGGTGCAACCGCTTCCCTTCGGCGCGACGACGTTCTCGCTATATGGTGAAAATTTCACGCAGGGCAATGCGAGCTACACCTTTACCGGCGACGCGAACGGCGACGGCGCCACGAATGACCTGATCTATATCCCGCGAAACCAGAGCGAGATGAACTTCCAGCAATTCACGTCCTCCGGGACCACGTTCAGCGCGGCGCAACAGGCGCAAGCGTGGGAGGACTATATCAACCAGGACGGCTACCTGAGCAAGCACCGCGGCGCATACGCGGAGAAGGGCGCGGTCTTCCTTCCCATGTTGTTCCGCACCGACATGAGCGCGACGCAGGAAATCGCCACGCACATCAATGGCACGAAAAACAGCCTGCAGCTCCGCCTGGACATCCTGAACTTCGGCAACCTGCTGAATCACAACTGGGGTGTCAGTCAGCGACTGACGGCCAACAATGGGCAGATTCTGGTGCCGGCCGGCGCCGACGCGAACGGCGCACTGCAATACCGCCTGCGCAACATCGGCACGAGCCTCATCTCCAGCAGCTTCACGAATAACGCCGGCGTGAGCGACGTCTACCGCATGCAGCTCTCCATCCGCTACAACTTCAACTGAGGTCTCGCTCGGCGCGTCAGGGGACGAACATCGGGCTCGCAAAGTGCGGTCCCTTCCGTGAAAGCGCGGAAGGGACCAGCTCTTGTGAAGTCAAGCCTTGCGAAACCTAAGAAAATCCTTAGAAATTGTGGAGGTCAGACGCATGGCGGCCCGTACCCTGCACCGCTGCACACGTAGCGGATTACGAATCAAACAGCCTCATAATGTCATCAATCGATCTGCGAAGATTGGACTGCTCCGTGCCGGGCAAGGGGCCATGGAAGGTGGTGCCTGATCTGTCGAACCGGGCCGTGCTGGTGAAGAACGCGCGCAGTGGATTCGCCCACAAGGTGTATTTCGGTACCCGCACGGAGCGGACGGAGGATGGTGCGGTCACCCAGGCCACCGCGCTGTGCGCGGTCCTGAACGCATTAAAGGCTAAGCGACCCTGATCGCCTGCGCCGAGTGACGCTGGGCCGGTGCGCCGCATGCTTCGT
This sequence comes from Gemmatimonadaceae bacterium, assembly GCA_025362035.1. Lineage (GTDB taxonomy): Bacteria > Gemmatimonadota > Gemmatimonadetes > Gemmatimonadales > Gemmatimonadaceae > AG11. The sequence goes on from JANYIN010000164.1 coordinate 10,617, forward strand.
GGTGGTGGCATCGATCGGGCACGAACGCCGCGCTCTACGTGCCGCACGGTGACGTGCGACGCCAGGTTCTTGGCATGTCCTCCGCAGCGCCCACGGCAGCGCAACTGCCCGCTATGCGCACCATCGTCGCAAAGGGCATGGCCGCAGGCGCGAATTCGCGGACGCGTGCCCCCTGGCCCCGTACACCTGGCGTGTTGCTCTGGCCGTCAGGCCTCTACGCGTTGAGCGGCGAAGGCGAAGGTCGTCGCCGCAACGCATACCGGCGACAGGCGAGGTAGAGCACCGGCATCACCAGCGCAAATACCAGGTAGAGCAGCCCAAGGCTCCATGTGTACCCGGCGGGCTGGGTGGGAGGCATCATCGGATGATTGCCGAACAGCCACGGATCGACTTTTCCTTCGCGCACGAGGGACACGGTCATCGCCGCGACATGAATCAGAGGAATGTGCAGCAGGTAGTAGAACAGCGGAACGCGGCCGAACGTCGCCAGCGCATCCGTCACCCAGCCCCGCGTCTGCTCCGCCCACGGAACCAAGGCGATGATGGGACCAAGGGTCATCAGGAGGAAAAGCTGCGAGGCAGGATACTTTTGCTGCGCAAGCAGGCGGAAGAGCGCGGGTGGCGCCTCGGGTGACGCCGGACTCGTCGCCACGCCCAGGCCGCCTACGAGAAGAAACACGGCGGTGGCCGAGAGTCCGATGCGCAGACATAGTCGCCGCCGCTCGGCCTGGTCCCGGGTGACGATCGCTCCGAAGGCGTACCCGCACGCCATCACGCCGATCCACGGCACGATGGAATAGAGCACAGCAACGACAGGCCCGCTCTCCCCGAGAGCAACTGTGCCGCCGAAGTAGAGGAACTGAAACAGCCACCGTACGTGAACGAACAACGACTCGGAGATGGCCTTCGCAGGCAGCGCAACGAGCTGCTGCGCGAAGATCACCACCAGGCCAACGATGCCGACGGTGCGCGGCGAGAAGCGCACGAGTCCAGCAAGCAGGATCAGGCAGACGCCCAGCATCCAGATGACGCCGGCCAGGACGTAGTGGGCGTAGTCGAAGTTGAATGTCCAGGCGAAACGAAGCACGGTCAGCTCCAATAGCACCAGCACGATGCCGCGACGGATGAGGTAGCGGCCGAGGGCGCGCACGTCGCCAAGCTTTCGACCCACCAGAAAGGCGCTGGTCCCCGCGAAGAAGCAGTACGCCGGCGCAACGAAGTGCGTGATCCAACGCGTAAAGAAGAGGCCAGCCGTTGGACCGCCCGGAGGCAGACCCGAGTACACGCGGACGTGATCGATCGCCATCAACACGCAGGCGAGACCGCGCAGCACGTCCACCGAGCGGATTCGAGTGGAAACGCGGGGCATGGTCATGGGCACGAGTCTCCCTGGTGAGCCATCCCGAGACAGCGATGCAATGCGCAGCCGGTCCGGGGAGCAACAAGATTCCGTAACGCGAACCGCGCGTGCATGGCCGGCCGACAACGACGCGCAAGCTGATGAGGTCTCCGTACGGCGGGAAGGAATTGCGGATCTCGACCAGAATATGGCTGGCACACTGATCAATGCGCGAGTCCGTGTCTTGCATGTGACGGAGACATCCCCTTTGCAGGAGATGGACTCCATGAAGTATCACGTTCACGTCGTCGTGGTTGCGGCGATTGCTCTTTTCGCGGGAATGCCGGCTCGGGCGCAAGACACGACGAAGCCGGGTGGTTTGAACAAGGTTGCTCACGATGTGAGCAATACCATGAAAAAGGCTGGCCGCGATTCGAAGGCCGAATTGAAGCGTGACGGGAGCAAGGCGCACGGCGGTCTGCAGAATGCCGGCAACGAGACGAAGACAGTGTTAAAAAAGACGACAGGCATTCACGGATCGCATAACAAGCATCCTGGCGGTCTGAACAAGGTTGCCCATGACATCAGCAACACTTCCAAGAGAGCGGCCAGCGACACCAAGGCTGAAGTGAGGCGGGACAAGGCAAAGCTTCACGCGGAAGCAACGGAGACTGGCAAAAGCATTAAGGACACGACACTTAAGCGTAAGCCATAACTCGGAAGCGTCAGAAAAAGGAGGCGGTCGGCATGGGGTTGCCGACCGCCTCCTTGTGTATTCGGCGCAGCAAAGTGTGGTGGCGTCGCAACAGAAAAGGTTGTTTCCGCGATGGCGGTCATCGGTCCGTCTGCCCGCCACTTAGTGGACAGTTTGACTTTCATGACATCCAGATCTTCATTAGCTCGGACAGAATGACGAATGCGCGGAAGACTAAGATTGCGGCATCGGAGGTGCCTTACTCCGGTCCGCCTGGCCCAACCGGGTGACGCCTCCGAACTACGAGTCCGCGCTGCCGCGGCTCCGGAACGGACCGCCAACACTTTCCCTTCCTCCCGCCAACGAACTCCCAATGCGCTCCTCGACTCGCTGTATCAGTGCGATGGCCCTCGGTTTGGCGTTTCTCGCGGGCTGCTCGTCAGATCATACGGCAACCACATCCCCGCTGAATTCGCCCGCCGCCGCGCCCAACGCGGATCTGCTCGGCTCGGTCGGGTCGCTGTTGAGCGGCGTACTGCAACTGGTCACGAACGTGCAGCGCAGCTCTCCGCTCGCCGCCCCCATCTCGGTACAACAGGTGGTCGGGGCGGCCGGTGGCACGCTCCGCATCCCTGCGGCGGGCGTGACCGTACAGGTGCCCGCGGGCGCCCTGTCATCGCCGACGCTCATCACGATGACGGCGCGAGCCGGCTCGGCCGTAGCCTACGACTTCGCGCCGCACGGTATCACCTTCGCGAAGCCCCTGGTGTTCACGCAGAGCCTCAGCGGTACGAACGCCTGGGTACTCACCGCGCCGCTTTTGAGTCTCGGCTACTACCCCGATCCGAGCCTGCTCGGCACGACAACCTCCCTGGTGAGTGAATTGCTTGACGGCAGCACCAATCTCCTCACATGGACATTCACGTCGCACATCCAGCACTTTTCCGGATACGTGCTCGCGTGTCGTGACTGATGCGTGGTCGGACGCAATCGAGGGCGGGGCGAGCATCCTGATGCTCGCCCCGCCCTCGTTCGTCAAGTGAAGGATCGCCTCGATCCCTTCCGAAGTCCCTTCTCCGTACCTTCCGCGAAACTTGTCGTGACCGTGGAAAGCGCCAGAGCCTCCGCCCCACCCAGTTCCACAGCACCCGTCGGCGCTGGGTCGGCGCATGCGTTCAATGCGATTCTGACGGAAGGTATGACGCTCGAGCGGCGCGGGCAGCGCAAGGAAGCTCGCAGCCATTACGAGCGGGGACTCGCCGTGGTCGCACTTGCACCGGCGGCTCGCGCGCAACTTCTGCACGCGATCGCGCGAACCCATCTGCAGGAGTCGAGCTTTGCCGCCGCGGAGCAATCCGCCCGCTTGGCACTGGCAATATCGGAGTCCGCCGGAGACCAACTGGGCAGGGGGAAGGCCGTCAACATGCTGGCGGTGATCCGGCACAGCCAGGGTGACCTCGACGAGGCGGAATCACTGTATCTGGAAGCGCGCGGACTCGCCCAACACTCGGGCGACCAACGCTTGGCGGTGATGACGGCGACGAACCTCGGTGTCATCGCCACGGTGCGGGGAGACGACAAGCAGGCGCAGCTTCACTACGAATCGGGGCTGGCGGAAGCGCGCGAGGCGGGGCTGGGCGAGCAGGTCATGGTCGGATTGAACAACCTGGGCATGCTTCATACGCACCGGAATCATCTCGTCGAGGCCGACCGGGCCTACCGAGAGTCGCTCGGAATAGCGCGCGTGCTGGGTGACATGCGCATGTGCATCAGGGCCCTGCTGAATATTGCCGGACTGAGAATTCGACAGGGCAACCACGTCGACGCGCGCGACGCCTGTGACGAAGCGACCGCGCTGGCGCGCCAACTTGGCGACACGCATGCGGATGGCGAAGCAGAGTACGTGTACGGACTCATTGGTCGTGTCACGGGCGACAACGCCATCGCTGAAGCGCATTTTCTTCGCGCGGAGTCGATCGCGACCGAGCGCAAGGATTTGATTCTTCAGGGGGAGTCATCGCGTGAGCTCGCTGTCCTCTATCGCTATCAGGGCCGCAACCGCCAGACGCTGCAGCGTCTCAACCAATCGCATCGCGTCTTCACACAATTGCGCGCGCGCCGCGAGCTCGCGGATGTCGATCGCCGCACGAGCGTGCTGGAGAGCGACTTTCTGGACGTGGCGCGGCGCTGGGGGGATTCGATCGAATCGAAGGACGAATACACGCAGGGCCACTGCGTGCGCGTCGCGGATCTGGCCTGCTCGCTCTGGGTGCGCGTCTGTGCGGGGGATGATACGTCGCTCTTCTGGTTTCGCATCGGTGCGTTGCTGCACGACGTCGGCAAACTGATGGTGCCCGCCGAAGTGCTCAACAAACCGGGCAAGCTCACCGAAGAGGAGTGGGCACTGATGCGCCGACACACGACGGCTGGCGTAGAACTGCTTGCCGACATCGAATTCCCGTGGGACGTGCGTCCGATCGTGGAGAGTCATCACGAAAGGTGGGACGGACGCGGCTATCCCCATGGCCTGGCGGGTGACGCCATACCGATCACTGCACGCGTACTTGGCATCGCCGACGTATACGACGCGCTCACGTCGGAGCGAAGCTACAAGAAGGCGTTCACGCACGACGAGGCCATGGACATCATGCGCGGCGACGCTGGTAAGGCGTTCGACCCCGTGTTGTTCGCGTCGTTCGAGCAGATCGTGCGGCGTGGTACGTGGCGCAACACTCCCTCAAGCGGTATGCTTGCGCTAATGAATCAGTCGTGATCCGCTGGCGCCAGCGGCTGGTAGTGAATGCGGCGTTGGTCACGATTGCCGGCGGCGTCTTGGGTGCGCTCGCGGCCGCGATCGGCGCGGGGCTCACGAGTTGGCATATAGAGGGGACCACGGACGCCGCGGCCTGGTTGAACGCCGCGGGAGTCCTGATCGGCGCGACCCTTGGTGTGACGTGGTGGTCGAATCGTCAGGCGCGAACACTTCGCGCGGCTGTGCGATCAGCGGATGCTGCGTTGGCCGGGCGCGCGTTTTCGACCGCCGTCCATCCGCACGCGAGCGAAGCGGAGATCGTCGCGCACGCGGTCATCGCGCTCGTTGACCGCGCCGAACGGAATACGCGTGAGTTGTCGCAACGGCAGGCCTATGCGGCCGTCGGCGGGTTCGCGACGGAGCTGGCGCGAGAGATCGCGCCCTCAGTCGCGGCGGCGCGCTCGGCCATCCGCACGCTCGAAGGACATCTTCACATCGACTCACCATTCCATGCACCGCTTGCACGCGCGCAACGCGAACTGCATCGCTTGGCGAACACACTTCAAGACACGCTCCGGCTTGCGCGGAGCGGCAGCCTGGTGACGCGCCGTCTCGACCTGTGGCTACCGCTGCGTGCAGCGATCAAGACCGCATCGGCGGAAGCGGTCGCGAGAAACGTGCGCGTGGAGGCTCCGGCGCACGGTCAAGGCCCGTTCTGGGTTCAGGGAGACCAGGATGCACTGGAACAACTCTTTCTGAATCTGTTGATCAATGCCGTGCAGGCCACCGATGCAGGTGGACGAGTGGAGATACGAGTATCCGTGGACGACGACGCGACAGTCACGATCGCCGACACCGGTTCCGGAATTCCAGAGGGGGCGCTGGATCGCGTCTTCGAGCCGTTCTACTCGACCAAGCCGGATCGTGCGGGGCTCGGCTTGGCGATCGCATGGCGCACGGCTGCGGCGCACGGCGGCAAGCTGTCGATCGAGAGCGCACTCGGCCATGGCACGGTCGTCCATGTGGCCTTGCCAAGGGCGTCCTCGGACGGAGCGTATACGCTGGTGTGACGCGGCCTTGCCTGCCGTAGCGAATGACGCAACACGGCAATGGTGAATGGCTCCTTCGCGGCATTGGCTGCGCAGCGTATACCTGAGCGATGAGTCGGCTTTCGCAGACGTCCGCGCGGGTTGCAGTTCCCATCATTGCTTGCAGACTGCGATAGCGCGCCGCACGCACACGCGGGATTCCGCCGGACGGAACGACGCGCTAAGTCACTGTGATAGTGCAGCTTACTGAAGCGCCGGCAACCAGGAGGCGAGTTTGGCACCGACGGTGCAAAGGTCCGCATCGCAGGAACGCTTCACACCTTCCCGCCGCAGTAGCGACCACAGCGCGGCACAGTCTCCTTCCCCATACGGACAACAGACCATGAGAACTCCGTCACGCCGTGGTTTCACGCTCATCGAACTGCTCATCGTGGTCGTCATCATCGGCATTCTGGCCGCGATCGCGATTCCCAAGTTCGCCAACACCAAGTCGAAGGCGTACATCGCCGCGATG
>JANYIN010000167.1 GCA_025362035.1 Gemmatimonadaceae bacterium
GGGTGTTCGTCGGCGGTGAGGGGGATCACCGCCCACGCACCCGACGGCACCGCCTGCGACGCTTCCGCAAAGCCGGGCCAGCGTTCCGTCATCTCCTCCGGCGACGAGAGCCACACCGATCGTTGGTCGCGCACAGCGACGGTGAGCGGGAGATCCGCAGCGAGCGGAATGCGCAGCCACTCGTGCATCACGCCGTCCGGGTAGCCGAACCACCGAGCGAACCGCAGCTCGGTGTCGTTTTCGTCCAGGAGCGCCACCGCGCCGGCGTCGGCGCCGACGGCAACCGTCGCCTCATCCACCAGCAGAGCAAGGATCGCCTCCGGCTGCACGCGCGTCGCGAGGGCCGCGGTGAGCATCTGGAGCCGCTCCATACGCACCCGCGCGTCTCGCTCGGTGGAGCGTTCACTGGCTAATGCACGCGCAAAGGTCTCGAGTTCGTCATTCGCCTGTTCGAGTTCCTCTGTATTGGTACGCAGCTGCTCGTTCGCGGCTTGTAGCTCCACCTCGCGGGCGCTGAGCTTCTCCCGCTCCTGTTCGAGCATGAACGCCTGATCGCGCAGGAGCACATTCTGCCCTTCGGCTCTCCCGATCGCGTCCTCGGCCCGAGCACGGGAGCGATGCAGCCGTTCGCTGAGGGCGCTCACGATGGTGCTCAACGTCAGGAAGAGGGCGAGCCGAACGGCGCCGGCGGGCGACGCGGCACCCATGGACACCGCGGGGGACGCCAGGACATACGCGACTCCCACGGCGGAAATCACCGCCGAGAGCGCACCCGGTCCCGCACCGCCAAGATAGGCGCTGATCATCACGGCGATCAGCACGGGCGTGAGCGGATACGTCTCGAGATGCGCCGAGATCGGGAGGGTCGCCGCGAGCGCGAGTGCCGACAGCATCGCCGCCAACACGTATCCTGACACGCCGTGGTAGAAGCGACCCGCGTAGCTCGTGATGAGCCCCGGTCGAGACACACGGCCGCCTGCGTCAGCCAGCGCCTGCGCTACGGGTGGGCGTAGCATGTTTCGATGCTGCATGGGGCCTTCGCTTGCATTACGCGATTAGACGGCGGCAGGCGATCGCCACCGGCGGGTGGGATCTCTCGATGATGGCCTCCACCGGCCACCATGCATGTTCGAGGCTCTTAACGAGTACGCACGACCCGCACCGAGTGTTCGCGGCGTTGTTCGACGGCGCAAACATGACGCTATGTACGCGTGCTTGTCAATCGGGCGACGGGGTCATTGACGTCGATGCATCGCCTTAGGGGCATCGAACATCCATCGGTACGCATCGGCAAATTCCCGTCGCCAGAACCATTCCGCGTGCGCGCCGTCCGTACGCGTTAGCGCCTTTACTGACCCACGCGGGACCCCCGCCGAGATCAGCGCGTCCACGACATGCAGTTGCTCGCGCGCTGGCTGTCCGCTGGGTGTTTCGTGTTCGCCGCTGACGAAATAGAAGCGTGGAGCCGGACGGTGCGGACGTGCGGCGCGAACGTATGCCAGCAGCGACGACTCGGCGATCCAGCACGCGCATGAGAACACGCCCGCTCGGCCAAAGACTCCCGGATACTTGAGCGCCGCGTAGAGCGAGATGAGTCCGCCCATGCTCGAGCCCATGATGCCGGTGTTGCGAGGATCGGTGCGCGTGCGGTAGTGGCGGTCGATGTACGGTTTGAGCGTCCGCGCGAGGAACTCGACGTACGCATCGCCTTCGCCGCCGCCATAGGTATGGTTCGCGTTGATCCACGGATCGTATTCGTCCAGACGATGCGCGCCGTCGTTGTCCACCGCCACGACGATGGCGCCACCGTCTCCACGCGCCTGCAAGGAGTCCAGCGTTTCATCCACGCCCCATTCGCCTGCAAAGGCGGTGGCCGCGTCGAACACGTTCTGACCATCCTGGATGTAGAGAACGGGATACCGTCTGTGCGACGTGGCATAGCCGGGCGGCAGATACAGCCAGATGCGTCGCGTACGCTGCAGCTGCGGAATGGGGAAGCTGTCGCTCAGCACAGTGACGGAGGCCGACGCCGTGGACTTCGTTGGCGCGCGGGGCGATGACGTGCGCCACGCGCCCACCACCGCGCTCACGGTGGCGGCGCCGGTTGCCGGAATGGTGAACGCGCGGTTCGCGATGTCCTCGCCGGACACGGTCGTCTCCACGGTTTCCCATGAGCCCAGCGTGAACTTGAACTCGACCGGGCCGCGAACCGTATCGGGCAACGTGAGCGCGAAGGTGCCGTCGCTCTGCAGCGCAGGCACGAAATCGGGCGCGTTGGGGTTCCAGCCGTTGAACGATCCAGCCACGTGAATGGCGGCGCCGGTGGCCACCGGCGGACCCGACACGCGGAGCGTAAGCTGCGCATGCAGCGACGCCGGGCTCCATGCCGCCGCCACCAGGCACGCACCGAGCGCGAGGCACGCGCTGCGACGAGTTCGTCCCCGTATCTTCCGCGCGGCGCGCGAGTTCAACGGTTCATCCTATCGCGCCACATGTTCGGAGTCGTTCCGGATCACGACTCCCCCCTTCATCACGAAACGGGTTCGCTGGAGCGACGTGATGTCCGTGAGCGGATCGCCATCGACCCCGACGATGTCTGCGAACTTCCCTTTGGCGATGCTGCCGATGCGATCGCTCCATCCCAGCAGGTCGGCGGCATTGATCGTGGCGGCGCGCAAGACGTCGATGGGCTTCATGCCCGCCTCCTGATACGACTGCAGCGTCAGCAGGCTGGCCTGCCCGCGTGTGTGGCCTGGCACGTCGTAATACTCATCTGATCCGAACGCGATGCGCACGCCGATGCGCATCGCGCGCAGGAGTCGTTCGCCGTTGCTCTTCGCGAACTGCTGGGCGCCCGCCAGTTGACGCGCGCGCTGCTCGGCGTTTTCCGGCGACGACAGGTTCAGGTAGAACTCGGCGGGGTAGTCGGTGGCAACGAGGTAGATGCCTTTATCTGCCATGATCCGCAGCACGGCATCGGGCACCGTGTAGGCGTGTTCGATGGACGACACGCCTGCTTCCGCCGCGATGCGGGTTGCCGTGTCGCCGATGGCGTGCGCAGCGACACGCCGCCCCACGCGGTGCGCTTCGTCCACAATCGCCTTCATGACGTCGAGCGACACGACCCGTGGTCCCGTGTTGACGATCACCTTGATGACGTCGGCGCCATCGTAGAACGCCTGTTGCGTGGCGCGGCGCGCTTCGTCGGCGGTGGTGACCACGGCGTATTCCTGCTCCACGAGACGCTGAGCCGCGGGCTGCAACTGACCGAATTGCCCGCCGGCCGCCGAGAGCGCGCGTGTGGACGCCTGGATGCGCGGGCCCACTACCCATCCGGCGTTGATCGCGTCGCGCAGGGCTACGTCCCCATTCCAACCCGAGTTGCCGACATCGCGCACCGTGGTGATACCGGCGTCCAGATCCTCTCGTCCCATTTTGGCGCCGAGGAGCGCACGCGATGCCGGACTCATGGTGGCGACGGTGATGAGCATGTTCGGGTCGTCGCCGCCATACTTGCCCTCATAGTTCTGAAGCAGGTGTGTATGTACGTCGATCAGCCCCGGCAGCAGCGTGATGTTGCCGACGTCGATTACGTGCGCGCCCGTGGGCAGGGGTAGATCGCTGCCGACGGCGGTAATGCGCCCTTGTTCGACGATCACTACGGCGTTGGTCGTCACCGATCCTGATGCCGGATCGACGAGTCTCGCAGCGCGCACCACGGTGACGGCTGGTGGCGTGGACGCCGGCTGTTGGGCGGCGGCGCCCGATGAGAGCAGGCACACGGCGACGAGCGAGATGCGACGATTCATGGATCGAGGATTCTGGTGAGGCGTGCGAGTATGGTCTCGTGTGCATCCGTGGGGGGCGGTGTCACGAACAGGTCGCCGCGGACGAGTTCGTACTTGTTGCCGTCGTCCGGCAAGCGGTGCAGCTCGGCCAGCGTCCACCGAGTGAGTTGCGTGGCCATGTGCATTCGGACCCTCTCCCCGTTGCGGTCGCGGATCGCATGGGCCGAGGATACCCATGCGCCGGACGACCACGTGATCATTTTCGCGTCCGTCCGCGCATTCCCTTTCGGGCACCCCCACAGCGTACGCTCGGCGGAGTTGCCGAGTCAAGCAGCGATGGGGCGCCCTAGCGGCGTTCACCTTTCGGACGCATTGTGAACTGGCAATACGACACGAGGGCACGAGGGAGAGCCTCGACATCAGTTCCTCGTGGCTCACCGTTCAGGTGGACGATGCACATCGTGCGGAAAAAGATCATGCGAGCTGATTGCCGACACTTCTTCGACGCACGTATCCTCGGCGTCTCCCTGATTCTCGCCGCTGCCGTGCCAGCGAGTGGGCAGCCACAGATTCTGAGCCTCCGTGAGTCGGTCGCCATGACGAGGTCAGCCGCCGACCTGTCGGACGATGGCCCTGGACGCGCCGCCGACTGTCGTCGCCGAGGCTCGGACCCAGACCGTGTATCGGGCAACGATAACCGCACGCCGGCCGGCACAGTGAAGGACGACACGCTTACCCTCCGGTTGGTGATGCGTACCGCCCGCTGGTATCCCGACGGTCCGTCAGGGTGTGCGCTGCAGGTGCACACGTTCGCAGAGGAGGGACGGCCGTCGCGGATTCCCGGCCCGCTCATTCGTGTGCGGGCTGGCACGAATATGCGCGTCACCGTGCGCAATGACCTAGCGAACGCGGTGTGGCTTCGAGGATTGCAGGATCGAGACGCGCGTTCGTTCGACTCCACGGAAATCGCACCCGGCGCCACGCACGTGTTCGCGTTCCAGGCAACGGTCCCGGGGATGTGGTACTACTGGGCGGGCGGAGTGAATGACGGTATTCCCGTCTCTGGCGAGGATGGGCAACTGCTCGGGGCGTTCGTCGTGGACTCGGCCCGCATGCCCGGTAAAGCGCACGGGCGGAATGCGCCCAACGATCGGGTGTTCGTCTTGACGCGGTGGACGCCGCACGGCACGACGGGCAATCGCGGCTTCCAGCTCAACGCGATCAATGGGCGATCGTGGCCGCACACCGAGCACCTGACCTACACTGCGGGTGATTCGATTCGATGGCAGGTAATCAATGCATCGGATGAGCTCCACATGATGCACCTGCACGGATTCTACTACCGCGTCACGTCGCGCGGTGACGCCACGCACGACAGCACGTTGATACGCGATCGCCCAATCACGGCCGTCAGCGTTGCCACGCGACACGGGGAATGGATGTCGATGACATGGGCAGCGGAACGCACAGGGAACTGGCTCTTCCACTGTCACATCCTGTCGCACATGAGCGCCGATCAACGGCTGGATACCACAGAGGCTGCGCGCCTCCCGCATGTGACGCACGCGCGTGGTGGCCGCGTCGCGGAGACGCACGCCGAGCGTTCCATGGCGGGGCTCGTTCTCGGTGTCACGGTGGTTCCCGCCGGGAAGTCAGTGCGCCCGGCACTTGATTCACGCCCGCAACTACCATCGCGCGCGCGGGTGATTCAGCTTTTTGCCAACATGCGGCCGCATGTGTTTGGCGATCGACCGGGGTTCAGCTTTGTCGTGCAGGATGGCGTGCAGGCGCCGGCGCCGGACTCCATGCGGATTCCCGGAACACCCCTCCTGCTGACGCGCGGAGAGCCGGTTGCCGTGGTCGTGCACAATCGACTCCCCACGCCGATCGCCGTCCACTGGCACGGCATCGAACTCGAGAGTTATTACGATGGAGTCGGCGGTTGGAGCGGTTCTGCGTCGCGTATTGCGCCGATGATCGCACCTGGCGACTCGTTCGTCGCCCGCATCACCCCACCGCGTGCCGGGACTTTCATGTATCACGTGCACAGCGAGCACGGGGATCAGTTGGTGTCCGGCCTTTATGGTCCGTTACTGGTGCTCGACCCAGGCCACCCGTTCGATTCGCTCACGGATCGGGTATTGGTCATTGCGACAGGGGGGCCCGGCGCGGGGGCACCCACGGTCATCAACGGCAAAGCCTTCCCGGATACCATGGCGATGCTCGCCGGCGTGACGTACCGACTTCGCCTCATCAACATCACGGCGGATGGGGCGCACAGATGGAGCCTGCGCGGGCCGGCGGGACTGGCTACGTGGCGACTGATCGGGCGCGATGGGTGGTCTCAGTCGGCAGAGGAGGGCGGTGTCGAGGCCGCGCAGGAAAACACTGCGGCCGGAGTAACGCGCGACTTCGAATTCACCCCAACCGCCCCTGGTGACTATACGCTCTCGGCCAGCACGATCCTGGCCACTCGCGCGACGGGCGAGATTATCAAGGTGCCCATGCGAGTGCGCAAGCCGTGAAGCAAGGCTCCGAAAGCATTGGACGGTGCGGGTGATGTGCGCGTCCCATCGCGAGAGTTTCTCGGGGTCAGAAATCGCCGGCCCGCCAAGAATTCGCCAGGTGCGTTACGGATGTTCGTCGATCAGGCGCTGGAAGCGCTGGTCGCCATGCAAGGATGCGAAGGGCCACATGTTGCGCAGCATCACCGCCGTGATGCCCGACGGCAGGGCTAGCGTTCGCTCCAGTTCCGCGATCGCAGCGTCGCGCTCACCCAGCAGCAGGTGTGCGTACGCCATGAATTGGTGCGCCGACGCCATGGTCGGTTCATTGGGCAGCGTGTTCTCCCGATCCACGCTGTCCGCAAAGCGCATTACGCGCTTGGCATCCGCGATCCGCCCGGCTCCGGCGAACGCGATAGCCTGAGTGGCGGCCACGGACGACAGGCGGATGGAGTGGCCGCTGAGCGCATATTCAGGGCGCGCCGTCGCCGCGGCCGCGGTGTCGAAGTAGGCGCGTGCACGCGCGTGCTGGCCGGTTTCGCGGGCCCACGCCCCTAATACTTCGTAGTGTCGCACCGAATCACTACCGACGATCATGCCTGCCAATGGCAGCGCACCGGACCCGGATTGGCCAGTGGTCAGGGACAGCGGCATGCTCCAGAGGACACTCGACGTATTGGCCTTCGCGGCACCCAACGCACTGACGGCGTCTGCCATGGCACGTCGGGCGGCCGCCGTATCGCCGCGGGCAAAGGCGATCTGTATCAAGTAGCGGCGCCCAAGCGCGCCATCGGGTGTGATTGCGACCATGCGGCGCGCATGTCGCTCGGCGGCATCGAGCCTCCTGAACCACCAGGAGAACAACGCCGCGTCGTTGTTGGACGTCGGATTGCGCGGGTCCAGCTCGCTGGTGCGCTCGAGGTTCGCGAATCCTTCGCTCGTCTGCCCTGTCACGATCTGGAACGTGCCGAGAATGCTCAGCATCTGCGCATTACCCGGCTTGCGGGAACTGGCGCGCGTCGCCTCCACGAGCCCCTCCGCGAAGCGGGATTCCGAAAACCAGAGATGCTGTGCTCTGACGAAGTGCGCCTCCGGGAGCTCCGGATCGAGTGTGAGCGCCGCGCTCATCGCGGTTTGATAGTCACGGGTGGCCGACGGGTCGCCTGTCGATTCCCGCGTGAGCTCGGCGCTCGCGAGCTCCGCGAACGCCAAGGCGAACGAGGGGTCGAGCTGCGTTGCCCGCTCCAGTAGCCGTATGGTTTCGGCATTTGTCATGCGCACAGCCGCCGGCGACAGGTCCCGGGCGAGCACCTGCGCCCGCAGGTACAGCTCGTATGCCTCAGCGCTCTTCGTCGGTGCGGCGGCGAGCGACGCGCGCTCGCGCGATCCGATCGCGACGCCGATGGCCTCCACCACCCTGGCCGCAATCTCGGCCTGGGCCGTGAACGGATCGTTGGGGGTGACGATCACGGGCTCGCCCGACCACTGCGCGATCCCGTCCCGCGTGCGAATGAGTGTCGGCCGCACCTGGGCGCGCCACTTGCCGGCGCTGTCCTTTGCCCAGGCCACAACACCTTCGAGCAGATAGGCAACACCCAGTTCGGTTCCAATCTGTGCAGCCGGCTTGGTGGTGCCTCGGTACGTGGCTGCGCTCCGGCGGTCGATCACCGTGAGTCCGGCGATCCCGACGAGCTTTCCGGTTACCGCGTCGCTGAGACCATCGGCGAAGATGGCCTGTTCGGCCGGCCCGCGGCTCTCGAAGGGCAGCACGGCAATGCTCGGCGACGCCTCGGGCGCTCCGCGGCGCAGTCGCAGGGCAACGACGGTGGCGCCGGCGACCACGAGCGCCGTCACGATGGCGGCGATGCGCATGGCGCTCCAGCCACGGCGATCGGGGCGCGGCGTGTCGCCCGTGGGGAGCGTGTCGAGGGCGCCGAGCAGTTCGCCTCCCGATACGGGTCGTAGCGCTGGGTCTTTGGCGAGACAGCGCATCACGAGTGCAGCGAGCGTGTCGTGCACACCAGGGCGCACGGTGCCGAACGGCGCCGGCATTTCAGCGATGTGCGCGGCGATGAACTGCTGTGCCGTCGACTTGCCCGCGAACGGATGCGCACCGGTCAACATCTCGTAGGCAATCACGCCCCACGCATAGTTGTCGGCGCGCTGATCGACCTCGTCGCCCGCCGCCTGCTCGGGCGCCATGTAGGCCGGCGTGCCGAGTGATGTGCCCACGCGCGTGAGCCCACCGTCGGGCACTTTGGTTGCCGACGCGGAGATGGCCTTCGCGATTCCGAAATCGGTGACCATCGCTGCGCCGCCGGAGAGCAGCACGTTTTCGGGCTTGATGTCGCGATGCACGATGCCGCGCTGGTGCGCGTAGGCCAGCGCGCGCGCGATGTCGCGCAGGATCGGAATGGCTTCGCTCGTGGGCACCGTTCCGCGTTGGAGTCGAGCGCGAACGCTCTCGCCCTCGACGAACGGCATCGAGTACCACGGCAGGCCATCCACTTCTCCCGCAGTGATCACCGGAACGATGTTTGCCTGCTGGAGGCCCGCCGCAAGTCCGATTTCGCGATCGAACCGCTCGGCACTCAACCCCGCCGCGAGTTCGGGCGACAGCACCTTGATCACGACGCGCCGTTTGAACCGCATCTCCTCGGCGAGGAAGACCCGCGACATCCCGCCGCCGCCCAGCTCGCGCTCCAGGGCGTAGGCTGCGCCAAGCGATGCGGCCAGCTGTTGGGTCATATCGTCGCGCAATACGGCGGCGGCGAAGGTGAGGAGATCGAGCGGATGGGCATGGACAGTAACGTACGCCGACTGCTCTGTCGCGTAAGCTCCATGCCATCGGGCCGGTTTTTGGAGTGATGCTCGATTTCAGGATCGGCGCGGCGCTCGCGTGACGCGAATGATATAATTTCCGCATGAACGCGGAGCCCATGCTCATCCTCGTCGCGCGCCTGCTCACGCGGCATCGTATGGATGTCGTGCTCATCGGCAATGCTGCCGCCGCGATTCAGGGATCGCCGGTCACGACGATGGATCTCGACTTCATGTTTCGAAAGACGCCGACAAATCTCAACAAACTCAAGCGGATTGCGGACGATCTGGGCGCCGTCGTGCTTCGTCCGTGCTATCCGGCATCGCAATGGCACCGCGTGACGCGTGATCGCGACGGGCTTCAACTGGACTTCATGGCAAAGATAGACGGGGTCCGTTCGTTCGAGTCCCTTCGGAGCGCCGCGTCGGCCGTTCGCTTCGGAGAGCACGATATCCATGTGGCTGCCCTTCGCGACATCATTCGCAGCAAGGAAGGCGCGGGCCGCGAACAGGACATCGCCGTACTACCGATCCTCAGACGGACCCTGGATGAACAGGAAAAAGCCTAAATCCCGGAAAGCGAACCCGTTGGCGCGGGAAAGCGATCGAGCGCTGGTTCAGCAGATCCGTCGGCGGCTTGCGCTTCCTCCCTCCAAGCGAACGAACTTTCTCCGCGTCCGGCTGCCGAATGGCGGATCGGCGATCTGACGAGGACGCGCGGGATCAGCCGAACAGCGCCGGCAGATCGATCACGAGGGACGCACCCTTCGCGGATGGCGTCCACGTCAAACGATCCGTCACGAGGAGATCGCGTTCGCCGCGGCGGGCGATTCTGACGTGTAGCGCCTCGGGATCGACCACCCAGTAGTCCGTGACGCCGGCGTCGAGATAGAGTTGTCGCTTTTTGCCAAGGTCTCGTCGGCGTGTAGATCCGGAAAGCACCTCGACCACGAGGCTCGGCGTCGGGGCATCGTCCCAGTCTCTGCCACCGTGCTGCCGCTGCCGCACCATGAGGTCCGGCTCCACCTCGGAGCCGTCGAACCGCATGACCGCTCGCGGATGGTACACCAGGCCCAGGCCGTTCGTCGCCACGAATGGCACGAGCAACTCGGTGAGTCGCGCGAGTATGGTCTCGTGTGCATCCGTGGGCGGCGGCGTCACGAACAGCTCTCCGCGCACGAGCTCGTACTTGTTGCCGTCGTCGGGCAACCGGTGGACCTCAGCCAGCGTCCAGCGCTTTGTTTGCGTGGCCATGGGCATTTCTCACCGCTCCTCGTGGCTGTTTCTGGACACATGCGCCGAGGATAGGCACATGGCCCCGCGGTGCACGCATCAGTTCAGGGCGGGCGCGCGCAATCCAGCCCGCGCGCGACCGCTTCAACAGGGTATGCTCGGCGGAACTGCCGAGTCAAGGACGCGGCGGCCTGCGGCGGGGATGCCGTCCTTACCCCTCCTGATATGAACGGGCGCGCTCGGCTTTCCACACCTTCCACATCCTGTTCACCAGCACGCGTCGCAGGAACCGCCGCTCGTTGCGCCGCCGCAGGTCATAGCGCGTCGGATCCGTGCGCCACAGCTCCACGAGTGCTTCCTGGAGCAGGTCGTCCTGCTCGTCCCGATTCTCGGTCAACCGCTGCGCGACTCGGCGCAACTCCGCTTCCATCTCACCCCAGACGCGCGAGACCGCGCGCTGCGCATCGCCGTCACCGGAATCCATCGAGTTCCACCCATCTGAGAAACAGGTCGCCGTTCACCGGTGAGAGGCGGCGCGTCACGCGCACCGTGCGTCCACCGCCGATCATGCCTCCCTCGTCGCTGTCCCCTTCGATGGTGGCGACGTCGAAATAGGGCTCGCTGGCCGAGTAGCGTCCGGCGCCGCAGACGCGGGCCACCACGCCGGCGCGAATGAAGGCACGGGAGGCGCGCGCGCGTTGGAGAAAGACATCGCCGTCCTCGGGCTGTTCGCGGACGATGTCGAGGGACGCGCCCAGCCGCGCGAGCGCGTCAGCGGTGATGGCGGCGCCGAGCGGCCAGGCGGAGTGTTCGCTGCGGATGTCGAAGTGCGACCAGTAGCCCCAGTGGTTCACCAGCGCCACGTCCAGCGCGCCTTCCATGTGGTCGCCGAAGTCCTTGTGGATGCCGACGAAGGCGTTGGCCGTGCCAATCAGCAGTCGTGGTGAGAGACGGATCATCGCGCACCTCCGTGCGCTGCGGTGGCGCGGCGCTGGGGCTTCGGCGCGTCGATGCCGTATTCTCGCAGCTCGCGCCGGAAGGCGTGGTGCGCCCGCATCACGTGGCGATTGACGGCGGAGCGTGAAACGCCAAGCCGTGTCGCGGCGATTTCGTAGGACAACTCCCGCTCGCGCACCAACGTGAACGCGCGGCGGCACTCCCGTGGAAGGCTCGCCAGCGTATGTCGGTGTATCGCGTCGAGCTCGCGCTCTTCGAGGGCCAGCTCGGGCGACATCCAGGCTGGCGCCACGTCCGCGTCGCGGGCGTGTTCCGTGTCGCGACGCGCGCTATTTCTGCTCCGTCGCAGGGCGTCGATCGAGCGTGTGCGGACGATGGTGCGCACGTACGCATCGAGTGACGTGATGTCGTCGAAGCGCTCGCCCGCATCCAGTCGTTCCAGATGTTCGAGCACCAGGTCCTGCGCCAGATCCTCGGCGGCGGGGCGCGTCAGAAGATCGCGCGCGTATTGCCGGGCCAGCGTGGAGAGAGCGACGAGGAAGTCTGCATTGGTGGTCTCGCGTGAGGGTGATCCAGTGTCCATGCGCAGCTCCGTGGTGGAGGCTTTCGCTGCGACGCCCGTGATCGCTGCCGTACTTCTTATGTCGCCGAGCGATGCGATTCGATCACCTCGGCAAATTTTTCCTGTTGACTTGCGCCGTGCCAAACGACTCTAGGACACTGGGACGAGGAAACTCGGTGCGGGTTCGGCTCGCAGGGGTCGATCGTGCACGGTGGGGGTTCGGTCGCGACATCGCGGCGTGCAATCCGAAGATCGGATGGTGAGATCGCAATAACGCAACGTGCGCTCGGTTTGATGCAACGGTTGTTCTTCCTGCTGCGCTGTCCGCGTCTCGCGCGGCGACCTCCGCTTCTCTCGCTGCCACGTCTGTTCCTCGTGAGGCCACGTTCCCTTCTCCCAGAGCGACGACGGTTCCTCGCTCGGTGACGCGATGGCCTCGTTCTCCGACGGATGAGAGTCATGCTGCGTCGGTGGCTCCTCGCGGCGCGACCGACGCCGTTCGATCTCCGGCGTCCGTGCCTCGCGATCCGGCGTCCGCTTCTCCTGCCAGGACGTCTCCTCGAACTGGTGCGACGTTCGCTCCAC
>JANYIN010000175.1 GCA_025362035.1 Gemmatimonadaceae bacterium
CCGGGCCTGAAATTCATGCGAACGCTGTGGGTCTGCGATGGTGCGGGAGTTCGATGAAGTAGCGGCAGAGCTAGGCCGGACGCTCGACGTCGTCAAGGTGCCGAAGCGCGAGAAGGAGGAGGTTCTGGCTGCGTTTGCGGCACACAAAGATGAGGTGACAGAGGGATTCATGACCGGGACGAGGGCGCGCCGGTAAAGCCCGCGTAACGTTGAGCGCGCCCCCGCAGCGCGTGTTCCGGGTCTGAAGCCGCAACGGTCATGCCCACCTCGACGGCCCGAAAGATCGCCGCCCGGCAGTGCAGCTTGCGCGTGGCGTTGGGATGACAATGCGCCGAGGAGCCCTCCCGCCAGATTGGTCTGGTTCGCACCTCCCACCTGGTCGGTGTGGGCTCCTCCTGTGTCACCAACGTCCTGGGAGAACAGAGCTAGCCGGCGACCGTGGTGACGACCAGCGCGATGGCGGCCAGGCCCATGACGACCGCGGTGGTCCAGCCCAGCACGTTCAATGCGCGCCCGTTCGTCCGCTCCCCCATGACGTTGCGATTGTTCGAGATGAGCATCACGAGCACCAGCAGCGGCGGTGCCAGGAACCCGTTCAGGACAGCCGTCAGGACCAGTGCATCGATCGGGTTGATTCCGAGAAAGTTGATTCCGACGCCGACCAGTGTGGCGAATGCGATCACGAGGTAAAAGCGCGGCGCGCGACCGGGTTTCTCATCGAGCCCGGCTTTCCAGTTGAAGGCCTCCGAGACCCCGTATGCCGCGGCGCCGGTAAGGATGGGGATCGCCAGGACGCCGGCCCCGATGAGTCCCACCGCAAGGAGGACCGTTGCGGCGTCGCCCGCGATCGGTCGCAGCGCCAGGGCCGCGTCGGTCGCCGAATTGATGTCGTGCCTGCCCGACGTGAAGAGCGTCGCCCCGGTTGCGAGGATGATGAAGTAGGCCACGATCTCCGAGAAGGTCATGCCGACGATCGTGTCCCAAAGTGCGTATTTGAGCTCCCCCTTCGTAGCGCCCTGCCGCTGCCACAGCTGCTTCCGGCCGATGCTGATCTCCTCCTCGACCTCCTGGCTCGCCTGCCAGAAGAAGAGATAGGGCGAGATCGTCGTCCCGAGCAGTGCGACGAGAATGGCGATGAATGCGGGATCGAGCCTGATTGTCGGAATCAGGGTGCCGCGCAGGACATCGAGCACGTCGGGGTGCGCGAAGAGGGCCGCCCCGATGTACGCGAGCAAGGCCAGCGCCAGATATTTGAAGACGCGCGCGATGAGGCGATACGAGCCGAAAACCTGGAGGGCGAGGATGCTGAAGCCCACCGGAACAATCAGCAGGCCCGGCGCGATCGGGACAAGCAAATTGATCGCCGCCGCGATGGCCCCAATGTCGGCACCGGCATTGATCGTGTTCGCTGCGACCAGGGCGAACACCGCCGGATAGAGCACCGCGCGGGGATAGTGCTCACGCAGGACACCCGCCAGCCCCCGGCCATTGACGAGGCCGATCTTGGCGCAGATGTACTGAACCGACGTCATCATCGGCAGCATGGCCAAGGTCGTCCACAACGTGGCGTAGCCGTACCGAGCACCAGCCTGGGCGTACGTACCAATGCCCGATGGGTCGTCGTCTGAGGCGCCCGTGATCAGGCCTGGACCCATCACCTTCAACAGGCGCCTGGCGGGATTTTTTTCGCGGCGGAGTTCGGTGACGCCGGGATCGGGCGGTCGGGCCGGGTCGACTTTCGGGATGGGAGCACGGGCACCGTGTTCAATATTGGCCGCATCCGGACCGCTCACGTGCGCTCCCCTTCGCTGCGGCACATCACGTGGTGCCCTGCTTGAGTTGGCGCACCACACCTCAGCCTTCCGATGCAGGCTCATCGCCATCACCATTTCCAACGTTGCGTATTCCATTTCGTCCCGCCATGCGGCCACGCTATCTGGAGTTCGGAGAGCCCGCAACGCCGATCTGAATGGTCCGCTCAGTTGCATTGCGGCCGGTGGGCCCGGGGCACGGCCAGGCCCCACGTCGGCGAATTGCTGGTCGGCAGCGGGCGGGGACGGAGCCCAGCGTCCTGCATACGGCGTTACTCGGAGACCCGTACCCCGTCCCGGAGCACGTCGAGCATCGACTCGTCGGACAAGACGGGCTCGAGTCGCCCTGGTTCAGCCGCCCCTGACAGGGTCGCGGCGGAGGGCAACGACAAGCTCATTCGCCCGCTGGCGCACGCGACCGCACGTCGGACACGCGGCCCACATGTCACTCGGGCAGTTCAGGGTCAGAAGCGTGTGCAGTACGAGCCGCAACTCGTCTGCTACAGCGGACCGCGCCGAGAGGGTGGGTCGATCAAGGTCCAGCACTGCGTCTCACGCTACCCTGCCCGGTCCGTTGCCGTCGTCCCGCAAACGAATGAGATCCCAACGCGGGCTCGCCGGTCGAGAATTCATCGTTGCCGGGCGCGGCGAAGCCGTCATGGGACCGTGGTCGTCAGTGTGCTGCGAATGAGGATGCCGTTCGCCCAGTAGGTGCCGGTCGGGCCGTCGGGCAGCAGATCGAACGTCGCCCCGCCGACATACGGCAGCAGGTCCGCCGATAGAACCAGCGCGCCACCGACAAGGTCGCCCGCCCGCACGCTCCCGGCGCGACGCCCGTCGGCCAGCGGGTGCCCGGGTGAGATGTCGAGAACGCGGCCGTCAGCGAGAACCAGGTGCACGACGCGATGGGTCGAAGGAACCGGCGTCGAGCCTGTCGCCAGGACAGACACGGCCACGCGGCCGCCGGCACCATCACTTGTCCACACGGCCATGCCCACCCGCAGGTCCTCCACCGCGACCGCTCCAGTCGGCGTGTCAATCCGTGTCCCACGGGCGAGGCAGATCGGGCACATCGGTGGCCCTGAGGGCTCGCGGGTGGCGATGCCGATGGCGCCGCTCGCGTCGATCGTTCCGGTGACATGCGCTCCCGACGTGGCGTCGGGGGCACCCGCGGCGATGTAGTCGAACGCGTAGTGCCCGCCGTTCATCGGCAGCATGAGCGCGTGCAGCATTTTCCACTGGCGATAGATCGCGAGTTTCTGATCCCTGGACGGGTCCGCCGATCCATCGACATGGAGGTGCCCGGTGATCTCGGCGTACGTGACGGGGTCACCTCGGATCTCAGGGTACCGGGCAACCGCGAGGTCAGCCTCGTCGGCCCGCGCAACCGGGTAGTAATCGGGATCGCAGAACAGCGGTCGGCCGATCTGGTCCACGAGGCGATAGCGCAGCTTGACGAGATCGAGTCGCGGGAGCGGAGACCGAGGCGTCGGCTGCGGCAACGGTCCAGGAGTCGCGGACTGGATCATCCCGGAGCCGGCGACCGCAGACCCGCCGACAAGGGTTGCCGTCGCGGTCGGCCGATTCGAAGCGGCCGTGGGCGCCGTTGTGCTGGACGCCGGCTCGCTGAGCGTTGGAACAGGGACGGCGGTGGCTGTGGACGCTCCGGTCGATACCCGTGGGGACGGCAGGGCCGACGTCGCTCCTCCCGCGCAGGCAAGCACGAGGGCGGCGACCAGGCCGATCAGAATCGTGCGTCTGCCGTCGATCATGGCGCTGCACTACGCCCCTGGCGGCTGGTAGGTGATCGTCCGCGCGCGACCCAGCGCGGCGAGCGTCTCCTCCACGGTGAGCAGGGCCGTCGTCTCAAACTTCGACAGCGCGCCGCCACCGCCGATGGCGATCGCGACGGCGGCCATCGCTACGTTGTCGGGCGCCTCCCAGAGGGTGTAGCCGTCGTACGTGCCGAAGGCGTACCAGAAGCCGTGCAGCTTGCCACCCACGGATTCGATGTACCTGCGTGCAGCCTCCCGCCGGTCTTCAGGATTCTTCGTCAATCGCGCCCACGTTTCCGGGGTATAGCTGAAGCGCGTCAGATAGAGAGCCATGGCCAGTTGCTCCTCCGCGTGCCCTGAGCCACCGCATTCCGCGGCGGCGACATCGTAACCACGCTGCTCAAGGGCTCTCGCGACGCACCGAGCGGCGTTCCGCTGGAGAGGCGATGCGTCAGTTGGCCAGCTCTAGCCCACGCCTTCCTGCGGGCTCAGCGAAACCCCCTGGCCTGTTCGGATCGACCGATACGCTTCCTCGACGATCTTCACGGCATAGGCGCAATCGGCAGAGTTGATGAGCGTCTGCCGGTTGGACACGATCGACCCCACGAAATCCGCAACCTCAGCGACGATGGACTCGTAGTGCCAGCCGCCTGGAGTCCAGCCGTGGGACCCAGCCGCCGCCACGTCGATGCCCAGCGCGGCGACATCCAACGGCTTCCGGAATTGATACACGCGGATTACGGGGTCGGTCATCAGGTCCACGATGATCACGCCCTCAGTTCCGTGGAGCTCCAGGCGCTCGTTGTGCGGCGATTCGGAGA
>JANYIN010000178.1 GCA_025362035.1 Gemmatimonadaceae bacterium
CCTCCGCGGTGACGCCGCCGCTCGTGTACCTCGTGTGGAGCTTCACTGCCTCCAGCAGCGACGCGTTGGGGGGCGCGAAGACACTCCCGGGCGGGATCTGAACACCGGTTGGCAGCGGGCGGTCGGAGACCAGGAATGCGCCGCCGTGACCGGCGAGCACGAGACGCCCGGCGAGTCGCTCGAACTCGTGGGCCAATGCGCCACCGCCGGCGCCGAAGAGTACCTTCAGAGCGGTCGGGTGAAGCGTGTCACGCAGGAGGTCGGTAATGCCCTCCGCCTCGCGCTCGTACCAGGTCGCCACGCCGTTCATGCAGAGTACCAACCGGTTTCCGTGCGACTCGATGAAGAAGCCGCCCGGCCTGAAGCCCGTCACCTTGAGGAAGATCTGAGCAATCTCGAGATCGTTGCTGAAGGAGCGATCTCCGAGGTGGATGAGACCCCAGATCTCGAACTCGTTCTTCCCGGACAGAACGACGCCGATCAACGTCGCGGCCGAGTCCGCCGCGGGCGCCAGCTTGGCGATCGTCGCTGGCGTGAGCGGACGCGGCTGCGCGAACGTCTGGACCTTGGCGCCGGCACTCGCGGCCTCTGCGGGCGCGACCCCAAGAGTGAAGTTTGATCGCCGCCCTTCCTCTTCGATCATGGTCGCCGACCATGCGATGTCGAGGAGCGTGGCCAGTTGGTCGCGCGACAAGGTCGGCGAATCTCCGAAGCCGTGGTGAAGTTCACCGATGGCGGAGAGGAGCCCTTCTGCGAGGTCCCTCGGGTAGTCGATACAATCTGCCATCTCAGCGTGGCGTACATGTCTGGCCCATAAGAGGTCAACGGCTTCGCTTTGCGTCCGCGCCTTCGAGGCTAGCTTGCGCATCCGCGGGGGATGCGCCGGCGCGCGGGCGGGCAAAGTAGCGGGCCGAATCGGCGCGCAGACGTTCGCCGCCGTGGGTTTCCGGCCCGTAAACCATCTAGGAGGCCAACGGCTCCGCGTGGCGGCGCACTCGGCCGAGGATGTACTCGAGGCTACGGCGCGCGCGGCGCCAACGCGCGAACTGAAAACGCAACGGAGCGGCGCGCCGCGTCGGCGCGCCGCTCAGTGGGCAGCTGGAGCGTGAAGATGAGCACGTCTTCGAAGATCGCGAACGCGACGAGCAGGAGCCGACCGTGAATCTCGGGCGTCGCGCCGGAGTGGAAGATGTCGTGCCGGAGCTGCGCAAGCTCCGCGAGATCCAGCCGCTTCGCGACATTCTCCTGTGGCTCGCCGTACTCTCGCGCGAGCAGCTTCGCGAGCTTCGTCCAGTCGGAGTTGCCCATCTGCGCCAAACACTCGATCGCGATCCAGACCTTCAGGAAAGAGTCCACGCGCGATTCAGAGAGCGCCTGCAGGTACCAGCGAAGCGCAAGCTGGCAACGGTTGCGCGTGCGCGGCTCCAGCGCGTCGGCGGCGGTACACGCGCGACGGACAAGAGCGACGCGCTCTTTCGAGATTTCAGGTTCCCGAAATTGGGCCGGATTCTTGAATGCGTCCGACATCACCTTGCAACGCGACGAGTCGAGCCACTCGCCGTGTTCGCTGATTTTCCGGAACACCACGCGGGGCGACAACACCGCGGCGCAAACGGCCGCCGCGAGGTCCAACCTCCGAATGGCCTCCAGCTCGCCGGCCGGGGTGTCCACCCACGGGGTCATCAGGACCGCGTAGGTCGCGTCGGGCAACGTCGCGAGTCTGCCGATCTCGCTTGCCGCACCGAACCCTTCGCCCGCCTGCTGAATCACTGGTCGTTCGGGGTAGCTGAAGCCCGACGGGCGGAGGATGACCTTGACGTTGTCCGTCAAGTCGAAGTCGATGGTCGCCTTCGAGCCCTCGGGGACCGGTAGGTGGACGCCGGGCGCATCGTAGATCCGAAGCCAGACCGTGCGGTCGCCGGTGTCCGGTCGAAACCATTCGGCTGGTGCGAGCTCCGTGAACCGGTCGTAGCTGGTCTGCTCGCTCTCTTCGGCGTGCCCGTCGGTCATTGCAGGCACCTCATGACGGAACGCTCGTCCCTGCTTGGAGTCGGACGGACCCTATAGCCGAACCGGTCGGCCAGCGATTTCGTCGGCGCGCATTTCCGCCTTGCGTGTGCCCGTTGCGGGACCTCGTGAAGGCAGGAACACAGGGGCAACGCGAATTCACGGGTGATAGATCGCGCCATCGCTGAGGTACGCCCCGCCGGGCCCCATCGAGACCCCGCCCCAAACGATCATCGAGGCCCCCGTCCAAACAACGGAATAGTTCTTTCTCGCGTAGGCCCACGGCGCCGAGGCCATCGTCTTCCAAGTGTCAGACGAAGGATCGTAGACGGCGCCCGTGGCGGGCCAGCCAGTGACGAAGTCGGTCCCGCCCCACACGATCATCTTCGATCCCGTCCAGTAGGCGGCGGGCGACATCCGCTGTGACGGCGCATTCGTCTCGCTCAGCGTCGTCCACGTGCTGCCGCCTGGATCGAAGGCGCCGCCCGACTGCGTCAGCCCCGCCGCACCCGCTACAAAGGTGGCGCCCGTGCCCCCACCCCACACGATCATCTTGGAGCCGGTCCACACGGCCGCGTGATCCCATCGGTTCGGGTAGCGCGGAAAGCTCTCGCCCGCGAATGCCGTCCACGTGTCTCCCGCGAGATCGTAGATGTTGCCGTCGGACTGGACCAGCGAACCGGACCCCGTGTTCACGAGACCTCCGTAGACGATGACCTTCGAGCCCGTCCAGACGGCCGAGTGATCGTTGCGGTTGCAGCCCGCTCCGCCTCCCGGCACCGGCCTCGACATCAAGTAGCCGCCCGCCCCGAAGGCATTGAACACCCATCCGAGGTTCTGCGTGACTCCGCCCGCGCTACTGCCGCACCAGACCACGGCGCTACCCGTCGACACCGCACCGATGCTTGTATTCACGCCCGCCGTCCCGGGCGACCCGCCCATGGAGCTCCACCCGCCCGTGGCGGGGTCGTACGTGAGCGCGCTCTTGTTGTATCCGCCGGCGACGGCCAGACCGCCGACGAAAACGGCGCGCCCACTCATCCCGAGCCCGACGCCCGAGTAGACCGATCCGGGAACGTTGACCAGGTAGACCGCCTGCCAGGTGTCGCTCTGCGGATCGTACACGCCGCCATCATTGAGTGACGTGCTCGCGTTTTCCCCCGCCCAGACGACCATCCTGGTTCCGCTCCATGCGGCTATGTGCAGCGCTCGCGCGGTCGGACCCGCCGACACCAGGGGCTCCCAACAGTCGCTCGCGAAGGAGCCGGTGTCCTTGCACACCGGGGAGCCGGTCCCGCAGGAGATCGCCCCGAGGTGACAGGTCTTGCCTGGGGTGCAAGGGGCATTGGCCGTGCAGGCGTTGCACGTGCCGCCCCCGCAAACCATGTTCGTTCCACAGCCGGTGCCGTCTGGGAGCGGGCTCCCTGTCGGGGTGCAGACCGGAGATCCGGTCGAGCAAACGATTTGGCCGGTCGTATAGCAAGGGTTGCTTGGAACGCACGAGGCCCCTGCGTTGCACGCGACACAGGTGCCACCATTGCAGACCGATCCCGGATCGCACGCCGTTCCGTTCGGCACCGGGTTGCCGGTGTCTCCACAGACTGACGTGCCGGTCGCACACGAGGTCGCGCCGACGTGACAAGCGTTCGCCGGCGTGCAGACCACCCCGGCCGTGCAGCTGACGCAGTTGCCGGCGTTGCAGACTTCATTCGGCCCGCACGAACTACCGTTCGACACGGGTACGCCGGTGTCTGTGCAGGCGGGCGTCCCTCCGACGCACGACAGCGCGCCGACGTGACACTTGTTCGTCGGGACGCACGCACCGCCCGCGTCACATCCTGAGCTGGCGTCTGCCGCGTCACCGCCGGAGTCCGCGTCGGCGCCGTCGACCGCGGCGTCGGGATTCGAAGCGTCGCCTCCGTCATCGCCGGTGTCAGAACCAGCGTCCACCCCTTGGCCATCGGCGTCCGCGGCATCGCCATCGGTTCGCGCATCTCCGGCGTCCACAGCGTCCGCGTCGGGAGCGCCAGGCAGCG
The DNA here is from genome assembly GCA_025362035.1 of Gemmatimonadaceae bacterium. GTDB lineage: Bacteria > Gemmatimonadota > Gemmatimonadetes > Gemmatimonadales > Gemmatimonadaceae > AG11. Next base: position 4,044 of record JANYIN010000178.1, read on the forward strand.
TGGAGTCGTTCGGCCCGTCTTTCGAACTGTCGTTCCCACCTTCAGTGGACGCGGACGAGTCCGGCTCCGGCGAGCCGGGTCCAATCTCGGCGTCGGTCCCCCCACACGCGAACGCGAGAAGCACGTTCGCCATCACGAGCAGTCGGCGGCACATTGCACAGCCCCTTGCCAGCATTCCCCACCTACGTAGCCGCCCAGCGAGAGCGAGATCTTCTACGGTAACATGCGGGACGCGACACTGGCCATTGGGTTCTCGCCTCATGAGTGGGGCTCCTCGGCAGCGCAGGCTGGCGATGACTGCGGGTGCGCGGATCCCGCGCGTTGGCGGTGGCGCACACACGACGAACGAGGGTAACCCCCTCTTTTCGAACTCGATGGTCGCCCGACAAAACCGCTCCGCGAACGCGACCTACAGCGGTTCTCCATGACTCGGAACGGGAGGGGCTGTTTGTCGGGCGAGAATCGTGTTAACGGCGTCGGTCATGATCGAGCCGTATTCGATGGACCTGCGTAATCGGGCAGTCGCGCTGCTCGACGAGGGGGCGAACAGCATGGAGGTGGCCGAGGCGCTCGGCGTGAGCGACAGCTGGGTGCGAAAGATGCGATTGCGGCGCGACGTGCTCGGGGACCTGACTCCGGGCTCGCCGCCCGGCAAGCCGAGAAAGCTCACGACCGACGATATGGTGAGTCTG
>JANYIN010000188.1 GCA_025362035.1 Gemmatimonadaceae bacterium
GTGGGCCGACTGCTGTTGGCGGCGGAAGTCCTGTCACCCGGCACTGCCCGCCATGATCGCGGCGCCAAGCGCACGCTGTTCCGTGCAGAGCAGGTTCCCGAGTATTGGATCGTCGACCTTGACGCTCGCACCTTCGAACGCTCCACCCCCGCCAGCACGCGTCCCGAGATCCTCGTGGATGAAGTGACGTGGCACCCCGAAGGCGCATCGATGCCACTGGCCATCGACTTAGCCGAATACTTCCACTCGGTGCTGGACGACTGGTAGGGCACAGCCACGATCATCGTTCAACGCTGGTCCCCGCCCGCCGCCCGTTGAACTTCCGCCTCGTTCGCATCGCCGGGTTCGGCGTTCGCAGAACCGAGGTCAGCGCGCATCTGCTGGTGCGCAAGCCGTTGTTCTCCCGGCAATGCGACTCCAATCCGGGCGATGAGTGCGTCCGCTTCCTCCATTGATGATCGCGCCTCGAGCGCGTCACCGCTGCGCCAAGCATCCTCCGCCCGCCGAGCGAGGGCGGTGGCCGTGCCGAGCGGGTCGCCAATCGATCGGGCAGTCATCAGGCTCTCAGCGTGTGCACTGCGCGCGTCGTCGAACCGTCCACACGCGACAAGTGCGTCGCCCAGTACCAGCAGGGCGACCATCAGCCCCCAGCGATCGCCGATGTCGCGGAACACCGGAAGGCTGATGGTCTTCAGCAGCTCGATCGCCTGCTCGGCGGCATCGGCACCCAGATGGATCTCCGCCATCACGCGCGCGTTGAACGCGAGCAGCTGTCGCTCGCCGAGGTGCTCGAACGTTGCGCGGGCGATGCGGAGAAGCGCTTCCGCGTCACCGACGCGGCCTCGGCGCAGGAACACCCAGGCCAGTGTCGTTTGAACGAAGGCGGAGTTGCGCCGGTCTCCGAGACGCTCACGAATCGCCAGGCTCTCGTGCAAGGCTCGTTCCGCCTCCTCGAGATCGCCCACGAACAATGCGGCCCAACCGATGTTGCTGAGCGCCTGCGCCGCTCCTTGCTCGTCGCCGGCGGCGCGATGCAACACCAGACTCTGCTCTGACAGCGAACGCGCGTCACTGAACCGGCAGCGGCGCCAGCTGATCCAGCCCATGCTCGCGAAACTCTGCGCCTCGCCGCGCGCGTCACCCATGGCGCGCCAGCGTGTCAGCGCGTGCTCCGCAGACTCGTATGCGCTGGCATAGTCGCCCTGATTCTGCGCCAGCGTTGACGCCGCGGAGTAAAGCCGCGCCAACTGCTGCGGTGAAAGCGCCGCACCCATGGAGATGGCACGTGCAATCCAGGCGCGACCCTCGGTCCAGCGTCCGCGCACCAGCCAGAAGCGCCAGACAGAGAGTACGAGTCGCGCGAACGCGTCAGTGTCGCGAGCTCGCTCGGCATCTTCGAGCGCCAACCGCACATTGTCCTGCTCGGTGTGCAACTCCTCCAGCACGCCGGCCGACGTTCCCGCTTCGAGCGCACTGGCCAGACGCTCGGCCATGGCAAGAAAATATGCCCGGTAACGGGCACTGATGCCGCCGTCGTCCGCCGTCTCGAGTACGCGCGCACGACCGAACTCACGCACGCTTTCGAGCATCGTGAAGCGCGCGCCACTACCACCTACGATGCGCGCCCGCAGAAGGCTGGTATCCATCAACGCCTCGGCGATCTCGAGAAACGCCGCGTCGCTACAGCCGAGCACTGCGGCGCCGGCCGCCGTCGAAATGCCACCGGCAAAGGTGGCCAGCTGCGTGAACGCCCGCTGCTGCTCTCGCATGAGCAGGTCGTAGCTCCACGCGATCGCGCCTTCCAGTGTTTGATGCCGTGACGGAAGATCGTGTGCGCCGCCTCTCAGCAACTCGAACCGTTGATCCAGACGCGCCAGCAGATCCTTGGGCGGAAGCAGACGGCATCGCGCCGCCGCAAGCTCGATGGCCAGGGGCAGTCCGTCCAGACGTGCACAGATCTGCGCGATGGCGATCAGATCGTCGTCGTCCGGCTCGAACTCGCCGTTCATCTCGAGAGCGCGTTGAACGAAGAGCTGCACGGCGGGCGACGCGCGCAGCGAGCCCATCTCGCGATCCATGCGCTCCGGCACGCTGAGGGGTGCGACGAAGAATTCGTGCTCCCCGCGCACGCGCAACTTTGCGCGGCTCGTCGCCACGATGGTCAGCGAAGGACATGCAGCCACGAGACGCGCGATATCCGCCGCCGATTCCGCAATCTGCTCGAGATTGTCGAGTACGAGCAGCGTTCGAGTCGGCTCCAGGGCGCCAGCGAGCGTTTCCAGGGTCGAGCGACCTTCGATGTCGCGCACGCCGAGCGTGTTGGCGATGATGGGGAGGGCCAGGAGCGGATCGGTGACCGCTGAAAGGTCAACGAAGTGCACGAGCTCAAAGGACTCTCGCAGGCTTGACGCGAGCCGAAGCGCCAGCCGTGTCTTTCCCGTCCCGCCCGCGCCAGTGAGCGTTACGATGCGCACACCACGACGAAGCACCAGAGCGGTGAGCGTTGCGAGCTCGCCTTCGCGCCCGAGCAGCTCTCCTGGCGGCTCCGGCAGGAAGGGCGACTGTCTCGCTCCACTGCCAACGTACATCGCTCGCGACACACCGGTGGAGAAGTCGAGTGTGCTCTGGTGGCGCGCGGACGGCTCCGGATCCAGCGCGCGCTTGAATTCGACGTCGAGCGCCGGTGGCAACATCGGTCGCAGCTCCGTCAGGCTCGGCATGGCGGGAGCGAGCCGCATTTGCAATGCCTCCTCCATGCTGGCGCCCAGCCACGGCGGTCGTCCCGTGAGCATCTCGAACGTCATGCACGCGAGCGAGTAGACGTCGCTCCGCGCGTCGATCGCGCCGTCGCCGCGCATCTGCTCCGGACTCATGTATGCCGGCGTCCCGACCACGACTCCGTGTTGCGCCAGCGCTTCCACATTCGGCGCTGCCAGTGTGCGAGCGATGCCGAAGTCCATCACTGTCGCGCGTCCGTTGCTCAGGAGCACGTTCTCCGGCTTGATGTCGCGATGCACCACGCCGCGTTGATGCGCGTAGTGAAGCGCGTCGGCAATCTCGGAGAGCAGGCGCGCCACGTCCGGCACTGGCAGCGGTCCCTCGCGCACAAGGCGAGTGCGCAGCGTCTCGCCGTCCACGAAGGGCATGACGTAGTAGAGTGTGCCTTCGCTTTCACCTGAATCGAACAACGGAAGAATGTGCGGATGCTGGAGCCCCGCCGTGATGATGATTTCGCTGGGCAGGTGCTCGTGCGTCATCGCGGACGCCGTAGGCTGGAGCATCTTGATGGCGACGGGACGATCGTGCCTCAAGTCCCGCGCGAGAAATACCACAGCCATGCCGCCGCGTCCGATCTCGCGTTCGATGCGATAGCGTCCGGCGAAATCGGCGTGCGGCCGCTTGTGGTCCGGTAGCGCGCGAAGTCCGTCCGCCAGCGCGACAACTTCAGCGTTTGGCTCGACACCTAAGTCTTCGCGTACCAGCCGCGCGTAATGATCGGCATGGCGGATGGCACCGGCGCGCTCGCCGACCCGCGCCAGGGCACCGATCATGCCCAGGGCGGCCCGGGTGCGAAGTGGATCGAGCTCGGTGAGGCGCTGCCACCAACGCACGGCCGCCGCGCGATCCCCAGTGCGGTCGGCATGCGCCGCAAGGCGTTCGAGTGATTCCTGCGCGCGCGTCGCGAAGCGTGCGCGCCGCTCGTCCACCCACCGCTCGAAGTCCGGCGCGTCGTTGAGATAGACGCCCTCGAGAAAAGGACCGACGTGCAGCGCAGCAACGCGCTCGTCATCTCGGGCAATCACGGCGGCGGCAAGATCGCCGACATCACTCTCGATCGCGCGGGCGTCGAGCCGGATGTCCTCACCCCCATCCACGAGCGACACGCCAGAGTCCCGGCGCAGCGCGTAGAGCGCCTGCGACAGCGCCTGGCGCCCACGGGCCTCGTCCACTTCCGGCCAGAGAAAGCCGAGCAGCCTGGCTCGGGACATTCCGCGCTCACCCGCGGTTGCAAGGACCGCGAGCACCGCCAGGCGGCGCCTTTGCTGCGCCGCACCGCCAAGGACGCGGTCGGGAGCGGAGAGCGACAGTCCACCGAAGGTGTTGAGTCTCAACGACATGCGCTTCCTTCGACGACCCGTGCTTCGTGAGGTGAGAGCCAGGTGAGACCTGCCGCTTATCCTATGAGCACCACCCGGCGGAACGCAAGCGAACCGTACGCAATGCCAGCACAGGAGACTGTCATGACCATGACCACGGTGCCGACCATCGATGCCATCAAGCCTGTCACGAGCGGCGTGCATCACGTGACGCTCAGGTGCACTGACCTCGAGCGTTCCCGCCTCTTCTATATCGAGCGGATGGGCTTTCCCCTGCTCATGGAGACGCCCGAGCTATTCCTCTTCGCTGCGGGCACGACCGCATTCGGCGTGCGCGCCCCGGCGACGACCACCTCAGCCGCGGATTCGTTCGATCCCTTTCGCGTGGGACTCGACCACGTTGCGCTGGGCTGTGCCGACGCGGCGGAGTTACACCGCGTGACGACGGCGCTCACCGCGGCGGGCATCGAGAACACGGGCGTGCGGATGGATTCCACGCTCGGGAAGGAGTATGTGGCGTTCAAGGATCCGGATGGCATCAAGTGGGAGTTGTACATGGCGTGAGGCCTTCGCCGCGCGTGCCGCTGAACGAGCCTCATGAACGCCACACCAGTCTTTCGACAACATCTCAACCACAAAGGAGAACATGTTATGCCTATGCCCAGCCTCTCGATGCACCTTCCCGCACGGCTCGCGACCGTCTTGCTCACACTCGCCCTCCCCATCGCTGCTTCGGCCCAGACCCACACGGTCGGCACGAGCAAACGAGCTGACATCCAGTCCGGGCTTCCGAACTCCAACTTCGGTGGCTCCATCTCCCTCTACGCCGTGCATACCATAGGCTTCAACTACTTCCCGCTGATCGGGTTTGACCTCAGCCCATTTGCCGGCCAGACAGTCACGGGCAATGGTGTGTTCGACATCTTTGTTGCAGGCGGCTGGTCCGGAGGAGCCTCGACGCAGGACGTTGCGCTCGAACAGATCACCGGGCCGTGGTCGCAGAACACTGTCACATACAACAGCTTCTTCGGATCGAACTCGCTCGGCGGCGTGTTCGACACAAAGACGGTGACGTACAACGGCGTGTCCGGCGCGTACGCGCAGTTCGTCATCCCGCAGACGGTGCTCCAGGCGTGGATCGACTTGCCATCCACGAATTACGGATTCGCGATGGACGACCTCGGCGCATTTGGGAGCGGCCCCGGCGGCCATCCCGACCTGGTGTTCGAGGACGGCTCCACTAATCCCGCGGGCCTGACCTTCGTCAGCACTGGCGTCGTGGCGACGCCGGAGCCAGCAAGCTCGATGTTACTTGGGACCGGACTCGTCGGAGTGCTGGCGTTAACGAGAAGGCGGCGCCGCGCTTGATCGTCGAGGGTGAACTACCGTACCGACTTGTACCTTGCAAAGATCAGAGATCGTATAGTCCCGTAAACCATGGGTTGTACGGCCACGCGGTAATGGCGGGAAGCCTACTCGAAGACGCACCGGACACGGCTCTGTTTGCCGGCTCCGGAACGATGCGCCAACGCTGTCGAGAATTTGAGCACGATAGGCGCAGGGCGCCGGAAGCTGCTCAGGGGGCATCGAGCTTCGAGGACTGGAAGTGGTTGGGGGTGGGCGAGAGGAACGCGAAGCACTACGAGAGGGGACGCAGGAGGCGCAGAAGTAGCGGCCGCGAACGAAACTCCCACCACTGCAATGTTTCGGTGACGCTCCTCGCCCCATACCCGACGAGCTTCCGACATGTCCACTTGCTTACTCGGCGCCGAGGGGTTTAACGTATGCACATGGCACAGCTCGCGCGGCATTGGACGGTTGACGACGTTCACGCTCTACCCGACGACGGCAACCGATACGAGGTCATCGACGGGGAGCTCTTGGTGACGCCGGCCCCGAGTTGGCCGCACCAGACGGCAGCGTTACGATTGTATTCCCTCCTCGATGAATACCTACGCCGCGAACGCATAGGGTATGCACTCGCCGCGCCGGCGGACGTCATGTTCTCCCTCACGCGCCTTGTGCAACCCGATGTCTTTGTCGTACCGCTGGTGAATGGGCGTCGGCCGAAGCAGTTCGCCGACGTGGGCCGACTGCTGTTGGCCGCGGAAGTCCTGTCACCCAACACTGCCCGCCATGATCGCGTCTCCAAGCGCACGCTGTTCCATGCAGAGCAGGTTCCCGAGTACTGGATCGTGGACCTTGACGCTCGCACCTTCGAACGCTCCACCCCCGCCAGCACGCGTCCCGAGATCCTCGTGGATGAAGTGACGTGGCACCCCGAAGGCGCATCGATGCCACTGGCCATCGACCTGCCGAGATACTTTCGAGCGGTGCTGGACGAGTAGCGTACCAATCAGGTCCCCTGCGCACCGGCGTCCGAATGCACGTTTGCGCACATGGCTGCGCGCGTGGGGCTGCGGCAGGATGGTGATCGTTCCGCTCATCCGTGCGTAAGGGCCCCCGTTTACGACCGGGGAAGTGCGAGGGTGAAGACCGCACCCGCTCCGAGTTCGCTTTCCACGCTGAGGACGCCGCCCATCCCGCGGGCCAGGTCGCGGCTGATGGCCAACCCGAGACCGATGCCGTCGTTGTTGCGCGTGAGGTGCGCATCGACCTGCACGAAGGGCTCGAACACGCGGCTCAGCTGGTCGGCCGCGATGCCGTGCCCGGTATCACTCACCGCGATGAAGACCTCCTCCTCCGTGGCGCGGCACGACACAGCGATGCGGCCCCCTGGCTCCGTGAATTTCGTCGCGTTGCTGAGAAGGTTGAGCAGAATCTGCTGGAATTTCTCGCCATCCGCCTTGACCTGAAGTCGGGGATCGACAGCCTCGACCGTGAGTCCGATTCCCTTCGCGAGCGCCTGGGGCGCGATGAGCGCCTCGCACGTCACCAGCGTTTCCCCCACTGGAATATTCCCGAGCGCAAACTCCACGCTTGCCGACTCGATCTTGGCATAGTTGAGCACCCCGTTTATCAGTCCGAGGAGATGCCGCTGGCTCTTCCGGATCTTGCCGAGAAAATCGCGCTGTGCGGGTAGGAGGTCACCGGGAATGCCCATCTCGAGCAACTCCGCATAGCCATCAATGGCGTTCAACGGCGTCCGCAGTTCGTGGCTCATGACGGCGAGGAACTCACTCTTGGCGCGGTTGGCACCCTCCGCTGCGACTCGCAGTCGCTCCCGCTCCTCCACATCGGTGTTCGTTCCGAACCAGCGGATCACGCGGCCCTCGGCATCGCAGGTCGGAACCACCCGTGTCAGAAACTGGCGAAACGCACCGTCGCCCCCACGGAGCGGAAAGGTCATCTCGAACGGCTCGCCTGAGGCGATCGATGCCTTCCAGCGTTCGAGCACGCTCGGGAGGACTTCGGGATCATGCACGGACGTCCAACCCCATCCAGCCATGTCGGCTGCGTTGGTACCGGTATATTCGTACCAGCGGGCGTTGTACCAATCGATGAAACCGTCCTTCTGGGCGGTCCAGGCCAGCGTGGGAATGGTATCGACCAAGGCGCGAAACTGGGCCTGGATCTCCTCGGCGCGCACCCGCGCAGACTCCGCCTCCGCTCGAGCGATCTCCGTCGCCTCACGCTGGCCCTCGCTTTCGTGGAAGAGGCGCTCCACTTCAATCCGGGCACGGATCTGTTCGGTGACCTCGATGCCGAGCTGCATGATGCCCATCACGGAGCCGTCGTCGCCGAACAACGGCTGATACACGAAGTCGTACCATCCCTCTTCGAAATCCGCACCGCCCTTGTCCAGCATTGCATGTGATGCGTGCTCGACTCGCGCCTTGCCAGTCGCCCACACCTCGTCGAGCATCGCCTCGTAGCCCTGCGCGGCGATTTCCGACAACGCCTCCCGAAACGTGCTGCCGATCCTGACGGATCGGCCCACGAGCGACCCATAGTTGGCGTTCGCCAACAGGAAGCGATGTTCCGCACCTGTCGTCACAGCGACAGCGGCAGGCGATTGCGCAAAGATCATCTGGAGCCGCTGTTCGACCAGCTCGGCGCTGCGGCGCGCCTCTTCCGCCTCCGTGGTCCGTTCCTCGAGCAGCGCAGCAGATGCTTCCAGCTCCTCGGCCTGCGCCTCCAGCTCGGCCGCCTGTTCATGCAGCGTCAGGTTGCTGGATTCGAGCTCCGTACGCACTTGCCGGGCGGTCGCGAGCGCGGTCTCGAGCTGCAAGCGCACGAGGTGGAGAGTGCTTGCAAGCGTCTCCGCCCTCGCCGCGGCCGCCGTTGATTGACTGGCCTTCAGTTCGGCGAATGCTGTGGCGCGCTCACCTCGATACAGTGCAGCGCACAACGGCAGCAGCGCTACGAGCCATGCGAGCGCGCGTTCCTCCGCCTTCCCGACCACGACCAGCACGTGGTCCGCGCCCACCACGTATCCTGTCACACCGACATCGGGCTCCGCAGTGCAGAGCGGCATGAGCCCCGTGTGCTCCCCCTTCGCCATGCAGTCTGTCAGGAACGCACGCCACCGCCGGCCATCCGGCAGCGTCTGGGTGAATCCCGGAGCGGTCACCATCTCACCGGTGGCCTCATCCCTCAGGAACATGAGGAGGTCGTCGGCACCCATTGCCCTCGCCAGCGCCCCTGCGGCGTCACCTCGCGTCGCCGGCTCGGCCAGCGCGGCAATGTGCGCGTGAATTGTTTCTATCTCCTTGGTGGACATCGCCGTCTACTCAAAGGGGTGCGCTCGTCGCCCTCATTCGGGAAATACGACCACCACAGCCGTACAGTTGTGAAATCCGCTGAACTGCCCCTCCGCGCTGACGATCTGGCCATAGGAATTGAACCCGGCGAACGCGGTCGTTCCCAAGGCACCCGACACCGCGGCCAGCTCGTCATCGAATCCATGTCCCAGGCGAAGGCGAGTCGCGACACAATCCAGGAAGAGCGCTCCGCCGGGCCGATGCCCTCCCGCGGTTATCTGCTCGATCGCATCCTCGGTCGCGCTCGCGGCTGCCTCCACCGCGGCCGCCGGCGGAATGGACATGATGTGCGCCGTGGTGCCCGTGGGGATCTCCGCGGCGTGCACCACGCCCCCACCAGGTGCGATGCCGAGGGGCACGCGCAGCTTGTGCCCCTGGTCCGTGCGCACGCCGACGATGTTGTGCAGAAAGAAGGGCCGGGGATCGGCATGATCGAACGTCTGGCCCGTGGCGGCCGCGTGGTCCTCGAAGGCCTCCACTGCGGGCGCTACGTTGAAGCTCACGACACACGTCTGCTCCGATTCCGTGACGCGGAGCGCGCCACTCGACGGCCCCCATCCGTGCTTCGATCCGATGCCGATGGGCTTGTTCGAGAGAATCTCCAGCGCGACCATTGCGTCGGAGTGGGCCTCCACGCCGTGAAAGACATGTGTCTTCGAGAACTTCCCGTCATCTCCCGCGCCACCGCCGGCGAAACGGTACATCCCGCCGGTCGCCTGTGTCATCTCGTCCACGATCTCTTCCGCATGCCCTGCGAGTGCGTCGAGGAGAATGATCGCGGTGCGGTATCGATACACCACCGAGGTCAGGCCTTCGAATCCGCGGACGATATCGCGAGCCGCTGCGGAGTGATCCGTGGAGAGGCCCTGGGCGGACACTGCGGTGAAGTGCATGTCCGGGGCGCGCAGGGCGATGGCCGAGCTTCTGCCGGTGCCGTCGGTCGCTCCCGTGAACTCGCCCGCCGAGGAACACCCGATGAGGACACGGGGGTTGCAACCAGCCTGGAGGGCCTCCAGCAACGGCCCGTAGTCGTTCTCCGATGACGCGAACACCAGGAGCGCGTCGGGCGATTCTCCACCCAATCCGCCACGGATCTGTGCGGCGAGGTCGGTTCCTGCCTCTCGGTCTCGCAGACCGGTCGAGGCTACGCTAACGGAGGTCATGTTGTCCTCGAGAGGTGGAACGGTAAGGTAACCCCCGGTGATTGCAAAAAAAGGACTCACGAGGTACCGCTTACGGAAGAGTGCGCAGGTGGATCATGAAAAAGGCCGGCCCTGACGCGCCGTGAAGAGAACGGCGATATTTGTCCACGCCACAGGTGACCGCCGCGTGCGCCGCATGCCGGACGCCGTCTGACCACACCCAATCCGACACGCGCACGACATGAGCGGCCGCACCGAAGTTCGCCACGTCCCCAAACCGTGGGGACACGAGACGATCTGGGCATCCAACAGCCTGTACACCGGCAAGATCCTGCACATCACCGCGGGACACCGGCTGTCCGTGCAGTACCACGTGCAGAAAGACGAGACGGTCTATCTGCTGGCCGGCGAGTTGAAGTACTGCGTGCAACTCGATGGCAGCGACACGCCGAAGGACATGCGGTTGAAAGTGGGCGAGGCGTTTCGCGTCACGCCCGGAACCATTCACTACATGGAGGCGGTCACGGACTGCGACGTGCTCGAGGCGAGCACGCCGCATCTGGATGACGTCGTGCGCCTCCAGGACAGCTACGGACGCGAGGGTACGAGCGCACCATGAAAGTGATCATTCCGCTGGCCGGCAAGGGAACGCGGCTCCGCCCGCATACCCACCTGGTGCCGAAGCCCATGCTCGAAATCGCCGGCAAGCCGGTGATGGACTACATCCTGGAAGACCTGGAAGCGCTCGGCGGAGTGGAGCAGGTGGTCTACATCACCGGACATCTCAAGGAAAAGGTCGAGCACCACGCCCGTACCAAGTTCGCCCGGCTGCCGGCGGTGTTCGTGGAACAGACGGTGCAGGATGGCACCGCCGGCGCCGTGAAGCTCGCGCAGCCGTACGTGGATCAGGAGGTGCTCATCATCTTCGTCGATACCATCTTCGAGACCGACCTGACGGTCATGAAGAACACCGACGCCGACGGCATCATCTGGGTGAAGGAGGTGGACGACTACCAGCGCTTCGGTGTGGTGGTCGCGGACGACGCCGGCCACATGACGCGCATCGTGGAGAAGCCCACCACG
>JANYIN010000191.1 GCA_025362035.1 Gemmatimonadaceae bacterium
CGCGTCGCGAGTCTGCCGCGACGCGGCCTTTCGCTGGAGTGGTCAGTGCGGGTGCTCGCCTGCGACGCGTTGTCCGAGACGCTATGCCGCTCGCTCTTCGAGCCAGGCGTAGACTGTGGGCAGCACCAGCAGCGTCAACAACGTCGCCGAGACCAAGCCGCCGATCACGACGGTGGCCAACGGGCGTTGCACTTCCGCGCCACTGCTCGTGGAGACGGCCATGGGAATGAATCCCACCGACGCGACGAGCGCGGTCATGAGCACCGGCCTCAGCCGCACGTCAGCCCCGCGATGAACCGCCTCGGGAAGCGAAATTCCGTTGGCGCGAAGTTGGTTGATGTAGGAGATCATGACGACGCCATTCAGCACCGCCACGCCGAACAAGGCAATGAACCCGACCGACGCGCTCAAGCTGAGTGGAATGCCGCGGAGCCACAAGGCGGCAATGCCCCCCACGAGCGCAAACGGAACCGTCGTCATGACCAGCAACGCATGGCGGATCGTGCCGAAGTTCGCATACAGCAATGCTGCGATGAGGAGCAGCACGACAGGGACGATGAGCGCCAGTCGCTTTGTGGCGCGGGCCTGATTCTCAAACTGCCCACCATAGGTGATGCGGTAGCCCTCGGGCATCTGCACTTTGGCGGCGACCGTCCTCCGGACCTCGGCCACAAAGCTGCCGAGATCGCGTCCGCGCACGTTGCTCTGTACGACGACGTACCGCTGGCCGTTTTCATGATCGATCACCTCCGGTCCTTCCGCCGTCGTGATACGGGCGACTTGCGACAGGGTCACGGTGCCCCCGGCGGGCGTCCGAATGAGGGTCGCGCCCACCGCTTCGGGCGTCGAGCGGTATGCCGCGTCCAGACGAACGACCACGGGAACGCGTCGTCGCCCGTCGATCACCACGGTCGCGGTGGCGCCCGCAACGCTTGTCTCGACCACGTCTCGAACGTCGGCGACGTTCAGACCGTACCGCGCGATGGCCCCGCGGTCGAGGTCGATCACGAGCTGCATTGCGCCCGCGCTGACGGTGACCGACGCATCCTCGGCCCCCTTCACCGGTTCGAGCACGCCGAGGATCTGCTGCGCCTTCTGCTCGAGCAGGAGCAAGCTATCCCCGAAGACCTTGATGCCGAGTTGCGTCTTGACGCCCGAGATGCCTTCGTCGAGCCGCATGGCCATGGGCGCGGAGAATGAGAACGTGAGGCCGGGAATTTCGGCGAGCGCGGCATCCAGATGCGGTATCAGGGCGTCGAGTGACCGTGCTCGCCACTCGGACTTGGGCTTGAACGTGACGTACACGTCGCCGTCGTAGAGGCCCATCGTCTCGGTGGCCTCGTGCGGGCGCCCGAGATTGGTCACGACGCTCAGGACTTCCGGAAAGCGCCGCAACGTCCGCTCGATGTCATCAGATACCTTCATGCCCTGCGCGAGCGACGTGCTCGGTGCGCGCCGCGACTCGATCAAGAGATACCCCTCGTCGAGCTTCGGCATGAACTCCGTCCCGAGAAACGGAACGGATGAGACGGCGATGGCGAGGAGCGAGAGCGCGCCGAACAGAACGCCGCGGCGATTCGGCATGGCCCAGGATAACAGCCTTGCGTAGCGCGTCCTGAGCGCGACGAACCACGTGGCGTCGTCGTGGGCTTCGACGCGTCGGGAGTAGATATAGGAGGCGACGGCCGGAACGTAGGTCAGTGCGAGCAGGAGAGAGGCGAGGATCGCGGCGCAGACGGTAAACGCCATGGGCTTGAACATGCGCCCTTCGAGTCCTTCGAGCGTGAAGATCGGGATGTACACGGCGATGATGATTGCCACGCCAAACACGATTGGCCGCCCGACTTCGAATGCCGCGCGTCGCAACAGATCGCGCCGATCCGTTGGCGTGTCCGGCTCCCCGTGCAACGTTCGCACAAAATTTTCCACCATGACGACTGACGCATCGACAATGAGGCCGAAGTCGAGGGCGCCGAGGCTCATCAGATTGGCCGATAGACCAACGCGTTTCATCGCGACGAATGCGGCGAGCAGCGACAGTGGGATGACGGATGCAGTGAGCAACGAGGCACGGCCGCTTCGCAGGAACAGGAACAGGATCGCGGTGACGAGCAGCGCCCCCTCGATCAGGTTCCGGAAGACGGTTCGTGAGGTTCGCTGGATGACTTCGCCCTGATTGTAGAACGGGCGGATGTGAACGCCCTTGGGCAACAGCGGAGTGATCTCCCGGATGCGCTCGGTCACTCTGTCGACGACCTGGCGTCCGTTTGCGCCCTTGAGCATGATGACAACGGCCGAGAGCGCCTCACCCTTTCCGTCACGCGTCACGGCGCCGTAGCGGAGTTGCGACGTGACGGCTACCGTGGCGACGTCACGCACTCGCACGGGCGTCGCTCCTCGCGTGGCCAGGACGACGTTGGCAATGTCCGCCGTATCCACGACGCGGCCGAGGCCACGGAGCGTCAGCCGCTCGCCGCGATCCTCGATGTAACCGCCGCCAAAGTTGGCGTTGTTGTTCGCGATCGCGGTTTGGACGTCATGCAGCGTCAGGGCATATCCTGCCAGCCTTTCCGGTGACGCATTGACCTGGAACTGCTGAGGCATTCCGCCCCAGGCATTGACGTCCGCCACTCCCGGAACCGTGCGAAGGAGAGGCCGGATGGTGTACTCCTGAATGTTCGTGAGGTCCACAAGCGAAAGACTGTCACTTGCCGCCGTGGTGCCGCTCGGGATGGAATCGCGCTCGACGAGATACTCGAACACTTCTCCCATGATCGTCGCTGCGGGTCCGAGCATCGGCTGTGCGCCGGGCGGCAGTTGCGACACGGCATCCAGCATCCGCTGCTGGACCTGGGCGCGCGCAAAATACAGATCCACGTCATCGTCGAAGGTGATGGTGACGACGGATAGGCCAGCTTTGGAAATCGATCGTACTCCGGTCGTGCGCGGGAGTCCAAGCATGGCGACTTCGATGGGATAGCTCAGTTCCTGCTCGGCTTCGACCGGCGACAGTCCCGCCGCGGTCGTCATGACGATGACCTGATTGGGTGTCAGGTCAGGAAACGCGTCCGTGGTGAGCGTGGCGAACGCCCAGATTCCGCCCGCCACCAGGAGGAACGAGGCTCCAATGACCGCCACACGATGCTGGATCGACCTCGCGACAAGCCACTCAATGATGATCCCCATCTCACATCTCCATCTTGGGCATGGAAGTCTTCAGGAGTTCGGCCTTTACGGCGAAGGCGCCGGCAACGACGACGACGTCGCCGGCGGCGAGGCCATGAAGCACCGCGACTCGTCCGTTGTCGCGCGAACCCAGCACGACTTCGCGCGACTCGAATCGCGCGCCACCGACTCCGTCCGGCAGTGCAAAAAAGACGTGTGGTTTACCCTGAATGAGTTGCACCGCACCATCAGGGACGAACGCGGCAGGGACAGTGCGTACGCTTTCTACCAGCACGTTGGCCAGCATTTGCGCCTTCAGCCGTCCGCTGTTCGCGACGATGGCGCGGACGCTGAGCGTCCGAGTCTCTGGCTCGAGTCCCGCGCCGACCGCGTCGACACGCGCGCTGAATGTGTCGGCTGGGTACGCGGGCACGGTGAAACGCAGACGTCCGCCGCGGGCAAACAGCCCCGTGAGCCGCTCAGGGGCGTTGATGGCAAGCCAGAGATTTTCGGGGTCAGTAACGACGACGAGCGGAGCGCCAGCCTCGACGACCGTACCAGGCAGCGCTGTCCGCGTCAGGACGACGCCGCTGGTCGGCGCCCGGATGACGATTGCTCCGCTGACGCTCCCGCCTGCGCCAAGTTGTCGTGCGGTGCTACGTGCGCGCCGCAACTCCGCCTCCGCTTGCGTTAGCGCACCTCGGGCGCGGTCGTCATCGGTTACCGCGCGCTCAACGTCCTGTCGGGGAATGGCCTTGAGTGCAAGGAGCCGCTCGGCTCGGGCTCGCGCACTCGTCGCGTACTGCGCTTCCGCCCGTCGAGAGGCCACTTCGGCCTCGGCCTTCGCCGCGTCTGATTGCGCCATCCCGGCTTCGGGACTCTGGAGTGTCACGAGCGTCTGGCCCACGGTCACGTGATCACCGGGCCTGACAGCCACCGTGACTACACGCCCTCGTGCAGGCGCCCCGAGTCGCACCGTACGGTCTTCGTTCGGAATGACCTCCCCCGGAACGGTACCAGTTTCCGAGGCGGTGCCTTTGGTCGCGGCCGCCCACTTCACGCCACCGTGCTGGACCTGCGCGGCGGTGAAGACAACGCGCGTGACAGACTGCTTGTCGCTCTGCGCGGACGAGTCGGCGGTTGTCGCACGCGCGGACGACTCCGTTTTGCCGCACGCGCCAAGCACGACTGCACTGATTGCGACGAGCAGACCTGCCGGACTTCGGTGAAGGCGAGTCATCGGGGTGCGTCTCCGGACCGGGTGGACGCCGGCAGGACGCTGAAGAGATCCAGCCCTTCCGCGACGGTCAACATGAGAATGCTCTGGTGTTGGGCGAATACGGTTCGGTAGTACGTCATCTGGGCATCGGCCCATGAGCGCGCGGCATCGATGACCTGGAACAGTGGGACCGCACCTTCACGGTACGCGCCGAGTGCAATCCGTCGCGAGTCGTCAGCGCGAGCGAGAAATCCGGCCGAGTCGCGGCGGGCAAGCACCGCGGCTTGTTCGCTGAGAATCTGCGCCGCGTCGTATGCACCACGGAGTTCCGCGTTTGCGGTGCGCTCCTCAGCGGCAAGCTCGAACGCTGCCGCATCACGCTCGGCGCTCGATCGTTGCACCTCACCGCGATTCTGGTCGAACAGCGGCAGTGGCACACTGAGGCCCGCGATCATCGACGTGGTACCCGCCATTTGCATGGTGCCGATCGTGGCGCCAACCTGCCGAATGCGCATCGAGCGGTCGGCCGCGATCCCCGCGTTCGCCGCCGCGAGTCGTTCGCGTGCCGCTCGAATATCCGGACGTGCGTCGATCGACGTACGTGCGGCAGGAGGGCGGAGCGAGTCGCTGGCGACGACACGCATCGCGATGGGAAGAGCAAGCGGCATTCCGTCGATGGCGATGACCGGGAGCGGCACCTGGGTGCGAACGTCAGAGAGGAACCCGCCGAGTGCGGCGCGCGCTTGCGCCAACTCTGCCCTCTGCAGCGTCGCTTCCGCCGACATCCGCGCATGCTCCAGCTCCGAGCGAATGAGATCCGCTTCCGCGGCGACGCCCTCCTTGACACGAGATCGATTGTACGTGACGAGCGTGTCGAGCCACGCCACAAGACCGGTCGTCGTCGCGACCTGCAATTGCGCCGTAGCGGCGCGGTAGAACGCGGACACAGCATCCATGCCGACGCGCTGTCGGACGGCGATGGCGTCGGCCTCGGCGGCGCGGACAAGAGCATTTGCACGCGCGACGCGTGGCGCTCGCTGATACAGCGCTTCCAGCGGCAGCGTAACGGTTGTCAACCGTTGCCGATCCAGGCCCGGAATCGGCTGGGCGCCTGGGAACGGAGTTTGATCGACCTGATAGCTCAACACCGGATTGCCGAACGCGCGAGCTGTGACACCGATTCCGTCAGCCGCTCGTATGCGACGCTCGGCGGCTAGAACGGTCGGATGGTTGACGCGCACCGAGTCGAGCAGGGTGCGTAGCGTCAGGGGCGCCTGCGACGCAGCAGGCTGGCACGGCGAGGCTTGGGAGTGACTCAAGAGGATGGCGATGGCCGCGAGAAGGGACGAGCGGCGCCAGTGCCAGTGCGCTCTACCCAACGGAGCACACGGTTCGTGGGAGTTCGTTTGAAGGTGCAAGGAGTCACCGGGACGTGACGACGCGCGGCGCATCAGCGCTCGCGTCTCATGTGCAACGATTGTAGGGAGTCCAGGTCCGCGCTTCGGATTGGACCGTTGCTGGAACCTGTGCGCCGCGAATGTCCGTGTGCCGCGTCAGCCGGTGGCGACGCTCATGGGCACACGTTGCCCGTTACGCAGCGAATTGGGGCGGCGGGAGTAGCGGAGCGCGTGAGACGCTGGCCGGCTTGGACGGTAGCGGCAAGGCAATCGCTGCAATGAAGGCGTGCGGCAGAGCGATCGTCTCGCGACTCGGCGACGGCGCATGGCATGAACCGCCGCAGTCGCACGCGAAGCCACGGTGTTCACCTGTCGCCGCGGCAGTTGGCTGCTCAGGTGCGATGTCCGCAGCGGCGGCGCCCATGTCCGAGGCGCAGTTCACGGCCGAACCCGTCGTGAACCCCAGCAGCCCGTTGAGCAGCGGCTCATAGCCGGAGCAGCCGAGGCACCAAACGGTGACCAGGCAGACCAGCAGGCGCGAGAAGCGAAGCAGAAGCGAGGGGCGGCGACGCATAGGCTCGGGAAAGATATCATCGACGCGGCTTCCGCGCGCGATGCGACCTCGAGGCTTCCACTGCTGGCGAGCTCCGGGGCTCGAAGCGATGAAAACGAACGCGCGGTTCGCGGCGACGAGCAGGGAGCATCACTGCGCCAGTCGATGAACGGCCTTGATCACCAGGGCGCCGTTGAGCGGATGTGCCAAGGCGCGACCGCGCGGAAAGCGCCACGGTGCATCGGGATCGGTGGTAAACCCGGAATTCCACACCGCAAATACATCGTCGCCAATGGTTGGAATCCAGTGAAACTGGATACACCAACACCTCATTGCCCGAGCGCGCTGCGCCGAGACGGGATCGATCGTTCACGGCGCCGGTTCGTAGATTCGAAGCAGCGGTTTTCCGTCGATGTTCTCCAGCGGCAGATACACCCTGTGTGTTCGCGGATCGACCGACACGGTATGTGCGTGTGGCGTGCGGACTTCACCAACGGGCTTCAGCGTGACGCCGTCAAGCCAGAATGCCGAGAGCACGCCTCCTTCCGCTGCGACGTACAAGCGCCGCCACGACGGATCCCACGCCAGCACGTCAGGCGTATCGCCGACCCTGTGATGTCCCAGCACTTGCATGGTTCTGAGGTCGATGACTTGAAGCGTGGCGTTGCCCTCCGACGACATGAACAGGAGACGGCCCTCTTCGTCGAGTGCAAATCCATGTGGGTGATCCGAACCGGCGAGGTCGTACCGATGCACGATCTTCTCTGTACGCGGGTCGATGGCGACCAGCTGGTTTGTCGTCTGTACGGCAACCAGAATGCAATGCGATACTGAGTCGTAGTGTGTATTTCCGGCTTCGCCGCCGAGCGGGATGGTGGACCGTTTTGTTCCGGTCCGGGCGTCGATCACGACGTCGGACCCACCTGACTCGTCGGAAACGAATACTTTATCCGCCTCGGGAACGTAGGCGATACCATCCGGGAAGCGAATTCCTTGCACGCGCGACGTGACCACGAGGGTGCGATCGTCGATGATGGCGACTTCATGCGTACCGGCCGCCGAGACGTAGACTTGATGATGGGACGGCACCGCCAGCACGCCGGTGGCGCGGGCGAGATCCCGGATCTCCGCCACGACGCGATTGCTGTCCGTGTCGAAGACGACCGTGCGACCGGCATTCATATGATTCATGTAGATTCGGCGCGTGACCGGGTCGAAGCTTTGATAGTCGAAGCGGTTTGCCGGTCCGGGCAGCGCGATCTCGCTTCGCATGGTGAGTCCAGCTCTGGGGCTCGCGTGTGCAGAGCGGGCGAGGCCACGCCAGGTTGCGGGAGTGAGCGAGGTGGCCGTCGCAACGCACGCCGGCGGCGGCATGGGCGCGAGAGCGGCGAAGGCCGCGACGATTTGAAGGAGGATCATGTTCGCGGCTCCAGGCAACTCCCCTTTCTTCGGACGACGGGATGTTTGCGCATGACTGCCACAACCGTATCTCAGCCACGTACCACCGTCAACCGTTCCAACACGCTTCCGGACGACGCAGAAAGTCCGTCACCCGCCGCCTGTCGCTAGACCGGACGTCAAAGTTGATTCACCTTCCATCTGTTACACGCGGCGCACCTGCCATTCACGATGCGCTGGTACTGACCACGACACCGCTTGGTGCTCCGTCCGCAGCGGCCGTCCGTCAGCCGCCGATCTCGACACCGCCGGCGTTGCGCACGCGCTCGGCGTGTCCGGTGATCCGCGCGCTTCGCGATCACGGCATCGAGGTCACTGCGCTTCACAGCCACATGATCGACGAAGAGCCACGGCTCTACTTCATGCACTTCTGGGCCAACGACGATGCGGTGACGCCTGCCAAAGGCCTGAAAACAGCACTCGACCTCACGAAATCAAAGAGGCGGTGAGGCAAGCGGTCACGGGCGACGAGGCGCGAGCGGACGTAGCCGTGGGTCCAGTGGCGGCCAATCGACGATGGCCGCGACCAATGGCGCTATGGCTGTAAGATAGGCCTCCCATCTACGTCCAACCGCACGATGGGCGCGATGCCCGTCTTGATGAGCGACGGCTCGATGGCCGCCCGATCGCCCACGATGACCATGTTCATGTGGTCCACGTCCACGTACTTCCTTGCCACCCTCACGAGATCAGCCTTGGTGACGGCGTTGATTCTCTCCGCATACTCCTTGTAATAGCTCTCGGGCAGGTCCTGCGTGTAGATGGTGGAGATGGCCGTCCCGATGCCGTTCACGGTCTCGAAGCGCCCCGGCAACGACTGAATGAGCGACTGCTTGCCCTCCTTGATCTCGTCATCGGTGAAGGGCGTATCGCCGCGCACGCCCTTGAAGTGCGTCATGAAGCCCATGAGCGCGCTGTCAGATTTGTCGCTGACGATTCCACCGCCGGCAATGAACGCGCCGGGTCCGTGACCGAAGGCGAAGCTGGACCGCACGCCGTAGCTGAATCCCTTCACTTCGCGGATGTCGTGATTGAGGCGCGACTGGAACAACCCGCCGAGGATGTGGTTCATTACGGTCAGCGAGTAGAAGTCGGGCGTGTTGCGCGCCGGACCCGGCGTTCCGAACGAGAACACGGATTGTGCGGCCTTCGGTTTATCGATCAGGTAGATCGTCCGCTGCCTTGGCGGTGGCGGCGAGGGATACCTGAATGACGGGCGCTGGCCGCCGGCCGGCCACGCCTTCAGGGCATTCTCCACCATGACCTTGATGTGCTGGGGATCGACGTCGCCCGAGACGGTAATGACGGCGCGCCCCGGCCGGAAGTACGCCTTGTGGAACGCCACGATGTCGGCGCGCGTGACGGCCTTGACGGTGCGTTCGGACACGACGTATCCGTAGGGATGGTCGTCGCCGTAGGAGACTCTGAGAAAAACGTTCTGCGCGATGCTGTTGGGCTGATCCTTCTGCTGGGCGAGGGTGACGAGCGCACGTCCACGCAGCCGCTCCAGCGCCGAGTCGGGGAAGGTGGAGTTCAGCATCATGTCGGCGAGAAGGGCCAGCGCCGGCTGGAACTTGTCCTTGAGCGCCGTGAACCGGACATTCCCGGACTCCGTCCCGACGTTGGCGGTGATCGCGGTGCCGAGCATCTGCTGTGCATCGGACAGCTGATCCGCGTTGCGCGTCGGGGTGCCCTCGCTGAGCATCTGCGCGGTGAACGAAGCGAGTCCGAGCTTGTTTGCGGACTCGAAGTTCGCCGCACCGCCGACGAAGTCGATGCTGAACGCCACCAGCGGCAGGTCGTGCTTCTGGATGACGATCAGCTGGGCGCCGTTCGCGAGCCTGGTCTTCGTCCAGGTGGGCACATGGAGCTGAGGCGAAGCGCCAGCCTTTGGGGGAACCGTGCGGTCGAGCGTTGCCTGCGCGTGAACGCGTTGAGCCGGCGCGACAAGCGTAATGACGGTGGCGCCAAGGGCAAACGCGAGGCGCGTCGTGGAGGTCGGTGTATGGCCGCTCATTGCGTGTTTCCCATGATGTAGTGTCCGCCGTCCGGCGCGACGGTGACTTTCGTGCTCCGCTCGGGCCGTGCGGCCTGATCGAGCCCGCCCAGCGGGACGATGCTGAGCACCACGCGACCGACGCCAAGGTACTTATTGGCCACGCGCTTCACGTCATCCGCAGTGACGGCCTCGAGGCGTGCATACTCCCGCTTGTATTCCGCGGCGTCGCCGTGGAATACCTGGCCGTCGAGCAGGATGTCCGCCTTACCGAGATTTGATTGGAGCGCGGAGACGAAGTCGAATTCCAGGCCGGCCGACGTCTTCGCGAGCTCTTCGGCGGTCGGTCCCTCCTGCTTCAGTCGAGACAGGACGGTGTCGGTCGCCGCTTCGAGCGAGGTGAGCGAGTTGCCCGGTCGCGGCGTGACGTTGATGACGAAGTTGCCGGCATTCTCATTGTCGTTGTTGAATGCCTGCACCGATGCGGCGCTCTGCCGGTCATACACAAGCGCCTTCGTGAGGCGCGCCGTCCGCGGACCGCTGATGATCTGCGCCAGAAACTGGAGCGCATAGCGGTCCTCGTTGTCGTCCCCCACACTGGGCCACGTGAGGTAGAGCCGAGGGACCTGCACGCGGTCCTCGAACGTCAAACGCTTTTCGCCGGTGAGGACGGGGGCGACCACGGTGGGTCGGCCGATCGGGGCGCCGCCCTTCAGGTCGCCGAAATACCGGGTGACCATCGCCTTGGCCTGCACCGGACTGAAGTCGCCGACGATGGCAATGCTGGCGTTTGACGGGGCATAATATAGACGGAAAAACTGCTTCACATCTTCCACGGTGGCGTTCTGTAGATCCGTCATGTAGCCGACGACGGGCCACGAATACGGGTGCGTCTCCGGGTAGATGCCATAGTCCATCAACTCGAACGCGCGCCCATACGGTTGATTGTCCACGCCCTGACGTCGCTCGTTCTGCACGATGTCGCGCTGCGCCTTGAACTTTTCTTCGTCGAGTTTGTCGAGGAGAAAGCCCATGCGATCCGACTCGAGCCAGAGGGCGCTCTCGAGGTAATTGGACGGCACCGTCTCGTAGTAGTTGGTGCGATCGTTCGTGGTCGAGCCGTTGTTGTTGCCGCCGACGCCCTCCGTGAGGCGATCGTGCATGCCGTACGGCACGTGGCCGGACCCGGTGAACATCACGTGCTCGAACATGTGCGCGAAGCCGGTACGGCCAGCGACCTCGTTCTTGGAGCCCACGTGATACCACACATTCACTGTCACCTGAGGCACCGAGTGGTCAGGCGCGAGCAACACAGTC